>NZ_BTTW01000001.1:668082-1002124 GCF_036245865.1 Corallococcus caeni
GTGTTCCTGGGCTTCGCGACCGCCCGCCCCCGGAGCGCGGCGGGGTTGTACGCCCTGCTCCTCCTTGCCTCACTGGCGGTGACGGTGTGGCCCATCGTCTTCGGGCCCCAGGTGTTCGCCTTCAACGTCTTCCTGGGCCACCTGCCCGGCCCGCTCTACGACGAGGCCCTCCAGCTGACGGCCGCGCTCGGCTGGTTCCGCCTGGAGACGCTCCTGTGGGTGGGCGTCTTCGCGGGGCTCGCCCTGGCGTTCCTGGACGTGCGCACCGGGCGGCTGGCGCGGCAAGGGGCGCGCGTCGGCGGCCTGCTGGGGCTGGTGCTCCCCTGCGCCCTGGGCATCACTTATCTGGAACTCCACGCGCCCCAGCTGGGCCTGCGGATGAGCGACGCGTACCTGGCGGAGCAGCTGGGCGGCGTGCGGGAGACGGCGCACTTCGTCCTGCACTACCCGCGCGGCAAGGCCCGCGAGGACGTGGACCGGATGGCACGCGACCTGGAGTTCCGCTACGCCCAGACGTCGCGCTTCCTGGGCGTGGCCCCCACGGAGCGCGTGCGCGTGTGGCTCTACCGCTCCGAGGAGGAGAAACAGAAGCTGGTGGGCGCCGGCCGCACCCAGTTCGCCAAGCCCTGGCGCACGGAGCTGCACATCCAGGACAAGCCCTTCCCCCACTCCACGCTCCACCACGAGCTGGCGCACGTCATGGCGGGCCCCGCGGGCTCCGGCTTCTTCCGCGTCACCACCCGGCTGGGCGTGTGGCCGCTGATGGGCGTGATTGAAGGGCTGGCGGTGGCAGCGGACGACCCCGTGCAGGGCGAGCTCACCCTGCACCAGTGGGCCGCGGGCATGCGCCGGCAGGGGCTGGCGCCGGACATGCGCGACCTCATGGGGCCCAAGGGCTTCTACCAGTCCGCCCCGGCGCGCGCGTACACCGTGGCGGGCTCGTTCCTGCGCTACCTGGCGGACACGTATGGCGCGGACCGGCTGCGCGCCGTCTACGCGCACGCGGACTTCAACGAGGCCTACGGCCGGCCCCTGGACGAGCTCGTCACCGAGTGGGAGCGCACCCTGGACGCGCTGCCCCTGGACGCGTCCACGCTCGCGCGGGCCTTCGCGCGCTTCCGCACGGGCAGCCTCTTCTCCCGCGCCTGCGCCCGCGAGGTGGCCCGCCTGTCGGAGTCCGCCCGCGACGCGCTCGCGAGCGACCCGCAGGACGCGCTCGAGCGCTACCAGCGCGCCGCGGCGCTCCAGCCGGAGGAGCCGTCCTTCCAGCTGGGCCAGGCCGCGGCCCTGGACGCCCTGGAGCGCGCGCCCGACGCGGCGAAGGTGCTGGCCTCGCTCGCGGAGCAGGTGAAGGACCGGCCCACGCTCGCCGCCGACGTGGCCGTGGCCCGCGCCGACGTGGCCCTGCACCTGGAGGACGTGGAGGGCTCGCGCGCCTTCCTCCAGGCCGCGCTCGCGCTGGACCCGGGGCCGGAGGTGACGCGCACCGCCCAGGTGAAGCTGGCCGCGCTGGAGACGCCGTCGCGCCGCGCTCCCATCGACGCGTACTTCCGCGCGCCGCGGGAGGAGCTGCGCCTGCTGCTGCTCGACCGCGCCCTCCTCGCCTCGCCCCAGGACCCGTGGCTGCGCTACCTGCTGGGACGGCGCCTGCACCAGGTGGGGGCCCCGGCGCTCGCGGGCGAGCAGCTCCAGCGCGCCCTGGCGGACACCGCGCTCCCGGAGGCCATCCGCCGGGAGGCCACGCGGCTGAAAATCGAGGCCGCCTACCTGGCGGGCGACTGCGGCGCCGTGCGGCATGAAGTGGGGGCGCTGCCGGACTACGGGGCCGCCTTCCGCGCGGCGGCCTCCGAGTGGCAGGAGCGATGTGACTTCGAGCAGACGACCTTTCGCGGGCCCCTGGTGCCGCGTCAGGCTTTCCGCTAGACGCGGGCCCCTGCGACAGCGATTCACGCATTGACGGAAAGGTGGATGGGGCATGCACTTCGAGAAGACACAGTACATCCAGGGGACGGTGGACGAGGTGGAGCGCGCGCTCCTGGACGAGCGCTACTTCCCGTTCCTCCTCCAGCACCACGGCGTGCTGCTGGAGCTGCAGCCCCTGGAGGTGCGCAACGACGGTGACCGCGTGCACCGCAAGGTGCGCTACCGCCCCAAGCCCGTCATCTCCTCCGTGGGCCCCAAGAAGGTGTCGCCGGAGTGGTTCGCCTTCATCGAGACGTCCACCTACGACAAGCGCACCAAGCAGCTCACGTTCACCAACACGCCCACGTCCCACACCATCTCCAAGATGCTGGTGAACACGGGCGTGCTGAAGCTGCGCGACCTGGGCAATGGCCAGACGGAGCGCAAGATGGACGGCGAGCTCTCGCTCAAGGTGCCCTTCCTGCTCAAGCCCGTGGCGATGATCGCGGAGCCCCTCATCAAGACGGAAGGGCTGAAGATCCTCGACGGCGAGCTGCCCGTGCTCAACCGCTTCATCGCTGAAGTCATCCGCGCCAAATAGTCAAAGCGCACGGAGGGCGGCGGGGCCTGGGAATGGGTTGACACAAATGCGGTTGAACCCGTAAGGCCCCGCCATGCACAACCGCTTCCTCGCCCTCTGCGCCGTCTTCCTCCTGGCCGCGTGCGCCCCGAAGCGCATCCCCGGCACGGAGCTGGAAGACACCGACGACACCCGTGCCATCCTCTCCGTGATGGAGCGCTACCGCGCCGCCCTGGAGGCCCGCGACGCGAAGGCCATCCAGGCGCTGGTGTCCCCGAAGTTCCGCGACGACGGCGGCACCGAGGACACGGCGGACGACCTCACCGCCGCCAACCTGGGGCCCCACCTCCAGGCCCTCTTCCAGAAGCTGCAGAACCCCAAGGTGGACTTCAACATCCGCCGCGTGGAGTTCCGCGAAGAGGACAACCTCGCGCTCGCCATCTACTACTGGAACGCGTCCTGGCGCATGCCCGGCCTCAACGCCCGGCCCCAGCAGGACTCGGAGCTGGAGCAGATGGTGTTCCAGAAGGTCGACGGCGAGTGGAAGATCCTCTCCGGCATCTAGCGCGTCACAGTCCCACGAGCGCCTGAAGTCCCGCCGGGCCCATCCCGTCCAGGGCCCGCGCCCGCGCCAGGTAGGTGCGGAAGTCCTTGGGCGCGAGCTTGTCCGCGCCCAGCGGGGACAGGTGGTAGTCGCGGATGCGGCTGGTGGTGAAGCGCACCGCGCCGTAGAGGGCGTGGCCGTACAGCGCCCGCTTCTCCACGTCCGCCAGCGGCCGGACGTCCTGGTAGCCGCGCAGGAGCGCCTGGCACAGCTCCGGCTGGTACGTCCCCTCGAAGCACCACGCGTTGAGGGTGATGGCCACGTCCAGCGTGTACGCCTCCACGCAGGCCATCTCGAAGTCGAAGAAGGCGCCCACGCGGTCGGCCAGCCACTTCACGTTGTCCAGGAAGAGGTCCGCGTGGATGACGCCCCGGGGCTCCAGCCCCTGGCGCTCGTGTTCCGCGCGGGCGAGCAACCCCTCCAGCTCCGCCGCCACCGACACGAGCTCCGGCTCCGGCCGCTGGGCCAGCCTGTCGAGCCAGCCCTTCACCACGCCCTGGCCGTAGGGGTTCGCGCGCGTGCCGCTGAAGGACTGCGTCACCTGGTGCAGCTTGCCCAGCTCCGCGCCCAGCCGCTCCAGCACGTCCGGCGTGAGGCGGTCGCGGGTGAACTCCTCCCCGGAGAGCCACCGGAAGACGCTGATCCGTCCGCCGTGCAGGTCCAGGAACGGCGTGGCCCCCGGCGGCACCAGCAGCACGGGCGCGGGGAAGCGCGCGCGGGCCAGGTGCTCCAGCAGGGACGCCTCGAAGCGCAGGTCGTCCGACGAGCGCACCGTCGTGTGGCGCACGAAGACGCGGCCCGCGTCCGTCTCCAGCCGGTGGTTGGTGTTGATGGAGCCCTGCGGGATGGGCGTGATGGAGCGCACCGCCCCCAGGCCGTAGGCGTCCGCCACGTGGGTGAAGGCCTCGGGGGGAAGTGTCGTGTACACGGCCATGGCGTGCCTCCGGGGTGTTCCACCCGCGCGTGCGTGCTGCCCCCACCCGTTGACACCCCGGGGGGCCGGACCTATCTGTCCATGCCCGTCCTACTTCGCATAACTGTCTGAAAATCTTCAATCTTTGCGCGTGAGGCCACCCCCATGGAAACGTCGGGCCGCGGTGACTGGAAGCGTCGCGAGGGGCTGGGCAGCGCCCTTGCCCAGATTGGCGTCGTCGCCGTGCTGCTCGCGGCCGCCGTGGCGTGGTTCGTCCACCGCGGACAGGTCCAGCAGGAGGTGGACGCCCACCTGCGCACGGCGCGCGCCGCGTTCCTGAGGGGCAACCCCAGCGACCTGGCCATGGCGCAGCAGAACCTGGAGGCCCTCTTCGCGCTCGCGCCGGACTCGCGAGACGCGCGGGCGCTGGCCGCGGACCTCCAGGCGGAGCTGTGGCTCACCCACCACCAGCCGGGCGCGGACGCGAAGGCGCGCGAACAGCTGGAGCGCGCGGAGGCGCTGGGCTCGCGCTCCGGTGAGCGCTACGGCGCGCGGGCCCTGCTGCTCGTGGGCGCGGGCCAGACGGCGGAGGCGCAGAAGCTGCTGGAGGAATTAAAGGCCCAGGGCGCCAACAGCCCCAAGCTGACGCTGGCGCAGGCGCTGCTGCTGCAGAAGCAGGGGCGGCTCTCGGAGGCCCGCCAGTCCTTCGCCCGCGCGGCGGAAGGGGCGTGGAAGGATCCGCGCTTCTCCACGGCCTACGGTGAAGCGCTGCTCGACGAGGGGATGTTCCCCCAGGCCGTGGAGGCCTTCTCGCGCGCCACCACCGCGAACCCGGACCACCTGCTGTCGAAGGTGACGTCCGCGCTGGCGCGGCTGTACGCGGGACAGCCCCCGGATGGCGTGCAGGCGACGCTGGACGAGGTGCGCGCGCGCGCCAAGGACCTGACGCCCACGCTCCAGGCCCGCATGGAGGTGGCGCAGGCGGAGGTCGCGCTGGCGAAGGGCGCTCCGGACCAGGCGCTCACGCACGTGGACGCGGCGCTCAAGGCCTGGCCGGATGAGCACTACGCCCTCTTCACCCGGGGCCGCGCGCTCGCGGTGAAGCGCGCTCCGGAGGCCCGTCAGGCCTTCGAGGCGGCGGCGGCGAAGCGGCCCACCGCGCCCCTGCTGACGCTGGAGGGCGCGCGCCTGCTCCAGGCCCAGGGCGACGGCGAGGGCGCGCTGGCGATGCTGGACGCCTACGAGAAGACCTTCCGCGAGGTGAAGGCGCGGACGGCGGACGGCAAGGAGGTGCCCGCGTTGGATCGGGATGACCGGTACTGGCTCGCGCGCGGCGGCGTGATGGAGGCGGCGGGCCGGCAGGACGACGCGCTCGCGGCATACGACAAGGCGCTCTCCGCGCGCGGCGTGGGGCTGGCGCGGGCGCAGTACGCCAAGGGGGCGCTGCTGCTCGCGCGCAAGGACTTCGAAGGCGCGCGGACGCTGCTCACCGCCGTGGCCCCGGACAGCGGCGCGGGCAGCATGCCGGAGGCGTACGCGGCGCTGGGTGAGCTGCTCTTCGCCCAGGGCGAGTTCGCCGCCGGATGCCAGCAGCACTACTTCGCGCTCGTGCGCGCCCGCGCCCAGGGCGCGCCGGTGGATCAGCTGGCCACGCGCGCCAACGACATCAAGAAGCGCCTGGAGACCAGCGGGCAGCCCGCCATGGCCAAGGCCTGGCTCAACGAGGCCGGGCCGCTCTTCCAGCAGTAACGGCTAGAGCAGCTCCGAGGGGTCCAACCGGCGCTGCTTCGCCTTCACCACGCGCCACTCCCCGTCGGCCTCCTTCTCGAAGGTGCCCTCGATGGAATAGGCGTTGAGGACGCTCTCCTTCGCCAGGTCCTCCAGCTTGTCCGCCTGCGAGCGGCCGAAGATGAAGCGCGCCTGGAAGTCACCCTGGGTGGGTGACACCTCGTGCACGTCGATATCGGTGGTGAAGATGCGGACCCACTGGCCGCGCAGCACCTGCGCGGTCAGGATGCCGCGCACGTCCTGCTTGCTCCAGCCTTCCGTCGTCTTGAAGCGCTCGGACACGCCCTCCATCACCTCGCCGACGTTCTTCTCCTCCGCCGAGCGCGTCATCGCGATGATGCGCCGGGTGACGGCGTCCTTCACGCCCGGCTCCTCACGCGGCCAGAAGAACAGCACCAGCGCCGCGGCGACCACCGCCGCCATGCCGCTCAGCACCCGGGCTCGAGTCAGCACCATCTCAGGCGGCCCCGGTCTCCGGCTCCAGCATCATGTCGTCCGCGTCGATGATCTCCAGCGGACGCAGCGCCTCGCCAATCTGCTTCAGCCGCCGGTCGGACAGCTGCTCCAGGTACGTGCGGATGTTGGGGAAGGTCTTCACCAGCTCCTGGAAGGCCTCGCGCTTGAGCCACCCCGCCGCCGTCTTGCGCGTCACCGTCACCGTGGCCGTGGCCCGCAGGCCCGTGAGGAGCGAAATCTCTCCCGCCACGTCGCCCTCGCGCAGCACGCCCAGCGTCACCATTCCGCCCGCCGGGTCCTCCTTCTGCACCGTCATCTCACCGGCCAGCACCAGGAAGAGGCCCTGAGAGTACTCGCCCTCCACCAGGACCTTCTCCCCGGGCTGGAGCGCGCGGAAGGTGAAGCGCTGGAAGAAGGCGCCCCGCTCGGACTCCGGCAGCTGCTGGAACAGCGGCGAGTTCGCCATCAGGTTGCGCATCATGCGCTGCTGCGCGAAGTCCGCCAGCAACTGCGGCACCGCCGGGTGGCTCTTCGCCACCGCGTTGAGGTGCTCGCGGCGGATTTCGAAGACCTCCGAGTCCGACACCGCCGTCACCGTCGCGGTGGGCGGCGCGCCCGTGAGCAGCGCCAGCTCTCCGAAGATGGAGCCGCCGCCCAGGAAGCCCAGGGTGCGGTCCTCGCCGTCCGTCCTGCGCGTCACCTCCGCCTTGCCGGCGACGAGCACGTGCAGGTGGTCGTCCGGCTCGCCCTCGCGGCTGATGACCTCCTCCGGCTTGATGGTGCGCCACACCATGCGCCCCACCAGGTCCAGGAACGCGTCCCGGTCCAGGTCCGCGAACAGCGGCAGGGGCGGACGGCTCTGCGGATCCGCGTTGCCCCCCGTGTCCGGCGCGGCCAGCACTTCGATGGCGCGGTTGGACAGCTCCTCGCCCACCAGCCCCATCAGGTCCGTGTCCACCTTGCCGTCGTACAGGTGCTCCGGCGGCAAGGGCGGCGGCACGGCGGCGCGGCCCGGGGCGCTGCGCGCGGCGCGCGAGTGCACGCGGAAGAGCGTCTCCTTCAGGCGCCGCTCGTTCGGCGACAGCTCCAGGGCCAGCTTGCACGCGGCCATGGCGGAGAGGAGGTAGTCGCGGCGCAGGAGCCCCTCCGCGCACGCGTGGTACGCGGTGACGGCGCGCTCGCGCTCGCCCAGCTCCGCCAGACACCGGGACGCCAGCATGCGCGAGCGGTGGTCGGCGGGCACGCGGCGAACGGCCTCCGCGAAGACGGCGAGGGCGCGCTCGAACTGGCGCTCCTCGAACAGGTCCATGCCCAGCTCACGCAACGACGACTCGTTCATCCAGTGTCTCCAGACCGCGCACGACGACAGGGGTGACGGGAATCCATGAGGAGGCCGCCCGCCCCATCCCACGCGCGGCGGCCCCCGGCTTCACGCTTCGCGCTACGAACCGTCGGCCTTCTGCAGCTCGCTCAGCGCCATCTCCGCCTTGCGCTTCACGTCCGCGCCGTCCGCGGACGCCTCGATGACGATCTTGAACTGCTCCTTCGCCATGGCGGGGTCGCGGTCGCGAGCGATGTACGCCGACAGGTACAGCTCCTCCACCTTCTTCTGCAGCTCGTCCAGGCCGTCGCGGGCGCGCGAGTCCCCCGGGTTGAGGCGCAGCGCCTCGCGGAAGCTGCGGCCCGCCAGCGGGAACTCCTTGCGCTTGAAGGCCGCCTGCCCCGCGGCCACGGACGCGGACGCCAGCTCGTTGTCGAGCGTGTCCCCCAGCGAGCCCGCGAAGCCGATCTGCCGGTACACGTCCGCCGCGCGGCGCAGCGGCTTCACGGACGCCTCCAGCGAGTTGTTCTCGTACTTCTTCTGGCCCTCCTCGAAGGCGGAGCGGAACTGGGGGATGAGCTTCTTCAGGTTGCGCGCGCGGGCCTGGATGTCCGCCTCCGAGCGGTACTTGTCCATCACCCGGTCCACCTCCAGCGTCGCGCGCTGGAAGTCCCCGCCGTTGAAGCGGCGCTCCACGTCCTGGAAGGCCTCCGCCACGAACTCCGCGCGGCGCTGCTTGGCGTTCTCCGCCGCCACCGCCTGCCGGATGCCCGCCTGCCGCGCGGCCTGCTGCGCCTCCTTGGCGAGCAGCGCCTCCAGCTCCTTGAGCTTCTCTTCGTAGAGGGAGCGCGTGCTCTGCGGCAGCTCCGCGATGAGGGTGCGCGCGTCGTCCGGCCGGCGCTCCGTCAGCGCCGCCTCCACCAGGCCGAGCGTGTACGCCTGCTCCCGCGACTCCAGCTCCTCCTCCAGCTTCTTGCGCTCCTCGTCCGTGCGCGCGGTGCCCTGCGGCGTGGCGGTCAGCTTCGCCCGGGCGTCCGTGTAGCGGTTCTCCGCCATCAGCCCGCGGACCGCCTGGAACGAGTCCAGAATGTCCTGCAGCTGCTGCGCCGCCTTGGCCACGCCGTCCACGTCGATGCCCACGCGCAGCTTCTCCGCCTCCTGGGCGAAGCGCACCGCGTCCGGGTATTCGCCGTCGCGCACCTTGTCGCGCGCGCGCTGCATCAGCTCCTGGGCGCGCGCCTGGTTGGGGTCCACGGGCGGCTTGGGCGGCGGCTTGTTCCCGCCGGACATCGCCAGGCCCGCGATGAGCAGCAGCAGGACCAGGCCGCCCACGGCCGCGCCCACCTTCATCTTGAAGGTCGGCCGGAAGCCCTCGCGCGCCGGCGAGCGCACCGGGCGCGGGCGGGGCACGCCCGTCTTGCGCGCCTTCTCGTCGCGCATGAGGTCCGCGAGCTTGTAGTTCGCGTTGGTCTTCTCATCCAGGCGCGGGTCCTTCTTCTCCTCCTTCTTTTCCTCCTTCTTCTCATCCGCCTCGCCGGACTCGGCCTTGGCGCGCATCTCCTTGATGAGTTCGCCCTCGTCCACGAAGCGCAGGCGCGTCTTGCCCACGGAGATCTCATCCCCGTGCTTGAGGATGCACTCGTCGACCTTCTGGTCGTTCACCTGGGTGCCGGAAATGCCGCCCAGGTCGCGCATCACCACGCCGCTCTCGCCGTAGACGAGCTCCAGGTGGCGGCGGGACACGGTCTGGTCGCCCAGGGCGAAGTCGCAGTCCTTGCTGCGCCCCACCACCATGCGCACGCCCTTGAAGCGCTTCTTGCGTCCCTTGTCGACGCCGTCCAGCACCAGCATCATCACCGGCGGGCCGGCGCGCGTCGTCTCGGAGTTGTCCTCCTCCTCGGCGGGCTCCTCCTCCTCCGGACGCAGGTTCTCAATGGATGCCACCCGCGTCTCGCCGGTGCGCGAACGCACGGGCTCCGCGTCGCCGTACAGCTCCGGGTCTCCTCCGTCCTGGCTGTCCTCGCCCGACTCGGGCGCGGACCAGTCTTCATCCGGCACGGCGGACACGCGGCGAGAGCCGCCCCCCGCGGGAGGTTTGGGTCGGCGATCCGCCGTCGCGCCCCCGGCCGAACGGCCGGTACCCGAACGCGATGACGGTGATGGACGGCGAGGAGGCATGGGTGGGTCCAGGTTGAAGCGGCCAGCATCTTAGAGCGCTCACCGCACGGTGGGAATGCGCTCCCACCGTTCCTTTCAGGGAAGACGGGCCCGTTCCGGTTCGTTGGCCCGCACGCCATCCCGTCTCCGATGTAGGTTTCCTCCATTCCCGCTTCCTCCAGCGCCACGAGCCCCGCCATGCCCCGAGTCCTCGCCTCCTCCCGGCGCGCCCGTCCCGCCCAGCTCGCCCCTCCGGCGGCACGGCAGGCGGCCGCCTCCCCGCTCCTGCCCCCGGGTCTGCTGGAACGTCTGCTGGCGGAAGCCATGGGCCGGGGCGCGGACTTCGCGGAGGTGTACGTGGAGCGCACGTCCACCACCGCCGTGGTGCTGGAGGAGGAGCGCATCCGCAGCGCGCAGGTGGGCCTGGTGCAGGGCGTGGGCGTGCGGGTCATCGCCGGGGCCAAGGTGGGCTACGCCTATTCCGACGACTGGGACGACGCCGCGCTCGTCCGCGCCGCGCGCACCGCGGCGATGATTGCCCAGGGCGGCGGCTCCGAGCGCGCCTACCCCGTCAAGCGCGTGCCGGTGCCCAGCCACTACCGCGTCGCCCAGCCGCTGGAGGACGTGGCGGTGGCGCGCAAGACGGCGCTGCTCACCCGCGCCAACGCCGCCGCCCGCGCCTTCGACTCGCGCATCCAGCAGGTGAACGCGTCCTACGTGGATCAGACCCGGCGCATCGCGGTGGCCAACACCTCCGGCCGCTTCAGCGAGGACACGCAGGACCAGTCCCGCCTGAGCGTGCACGTGGTGGCGCTGGGCAAGGGCGGCGAGCGGCGCACGGGCATGTACGGCAGCGGCGGCCGGGTGTCCTTCAGCTACTGGGACGGCGTGACGCCGGAGTCCGTGGCGGAGGAGGCCGCGCGGCAGGCCATCGCCACGCTGGGCGCGGTGGACTGCGTGGCGGGGCCGCAGACGGTGGTGCTGGCGCCGGGCTGGAGCGGCATCCTGCTGCACGAAGCGGTGGGCCACGGCCTGGAGGCGGACTTCATCCGCAAGGGCACCTCGCTGTTCGCGGGCAAGCTGGGGGAGAAGGTGGCCTCCGACCTGGTGACGGTCATCGACGACGGCACGGTGTCCAGCGCGCGCGGCTCCATCAACATCGACGACGAGGGCGTGCCGGGCGAGCGCAAGGTCCTCATCGAGAACGGCGTCCTCAAGGGCTACCTCTATGATCAGCTCAACGCGAAGCTGATGAACCAGCGCTCCACGGGCAGCGGCCGGCGGGACTCGTTCAAGAGCCTGCCCCTGCCGCGCATGACGAACACCTTCCTGGCGCCCGGGGACCACGCGCCGGAGGACATCCTCAAGGAGGTGAAGCGCGGGCTGTACTGCGCCACCTTCGGCGGCGGTCAGGTGGACATCAGCAACGGCAACTTCGTCTTCGAGGTCAGCGAGGCCTACCAGATTGAAGACGGGAAGCTGGGCCGCCCGGTGAAGAACGCCATCCTGATTGGCGTGGGGCCGGAGGCGCTGAAGAACATCAGCCGCGTGGGCTGCGACCCCATGCCGGACCCCGGCATGGGCGTCTGCGTGAAGGACGGGCAGATGCTGCCCGTGGGGGTGGGCCTGCCCACCGTGCGCATCGACAACGTCACCGTGGGCGGAACGAAGGTCGGCTGAGGACACCGTGAACTACGAACAGCTCGCGAAGAAGATCGTCCAGCGCGCCGTGAAGAAGGGCGCGAAGCAGGCGGAGGCGTACCTGGAGGTGGGCCGCCAGAGCAGCGTGCGCGTCCGCGAAGGGCAGATTGAGGACCTCACGGAGGCCACCAGCAAGGGCGTGGGCGTGCGGGTCATCGTGAAGGACCGGCTGGGCTTCGCGTACACGTCCGACTTCACCACCGCGGGGCTGGAGCGCGTGGTGGACCTGGCCGTGCAACTGGCGGAGGCCGCCGCGCCCAACAAGCTCAACGGCCTGCCCGGCGCGAAGGACCTGGGCAAGCGCGGGGACACCGGCGCTCTCTTCGACCCGAAGGTCGCGAACCTGCCCGGGGACTGGAAGATCAACGCGGCGCTGGAGGCGGAGCGCGCGGGCCGGGCGCAGGACGCGCGCGTGGCCACGTTCGACTCCGTGTCCGCGGGCGACTTCGTGGCGGAGGTGTACCTCGCGTCCAGCGAGGGCGCGTCCGGCGGCTACTCCGGTACGTACGTGTACCTGGTCGCGGTGCCGGTGGCGTCGCAGGACGGGCAGCTCCAGACGGGCTACTGGCTGGACTACAAGCGCTTCCTGGACGACCTGGAGTCGCCCGAGTCCATCGGCCGAGAGGCCACGAAGCGCGCCGTGCGCATGCTGGGTGCGAAGCCGGTGAAGACGCAGCAGGTGCCGGTGGTGTTCGACCCGCTGGTGGCCGCGAGCTTCGTGGGCAACCTGTCCCAGGCCGCCAACGGCAACGCCGTGTACCAGCAGTCCAGCGTGCTCGCGCCCCACGTGGGCAAGCGGCTGGCCGGCAAGCACGTCTCGCTGGTGGACGACGGCCTGTTGCCCCGGGGCCTGGCCACCGCGCCCTTCGACGGCGAGGGCGTCCCCACCCGCCGCACGCCCATCATTGATCAGGGCGTGCTGTCCGGCTTCCTCTACGACGCCTTCACCGCGCGCAAGGCGAAGGCGCGCACCACGGGCAACGCGTCGCGCGGCTACAGCGCGCTGCCGGGCATCGGCACCACCAATCTCTACCTGGAGAAGGGCACGAAGACGCCGGAGGAGCTCATCCGGGAGGTGCCCCAGGGCCTCTACGTCACCGCCCTCCTGGGCCACGGCGCGGATCCGGTGTCCGGGGACATGTCCTGCGGGGCCAACGGCCTTTGGATTGAAAACGGTGAGCTGACGCACCCGGTACAGGAGGTCACCGTCGCGGGCCACCTCCTCCAGATGTTGAAGGACGTGGACGCGGTGGGCAGCGACCTCCAGTTCCGCGGCGGCAGCGTGGGCGCGCCCACTGTCCGCTTCCGACAGCTCACCGTGTCGGGCGCGTAGTCAGCCCCGTCCGGTCGCCTACGCTGGCGGGCCTCTTCCTCACGGTACGAGGTCCGTCCGCATGGCCGCGAAGTCCGCCCGCAGGTCCGCCCCCGCGAAGTCGAAGTCGGCCACGCCGCGCAAGCCGCGCCGCAAGAAGGCCGAACCGAGGTCGCGGGGCCTGGGCCCCCACGAGGTGGCGAGCGAGGCCGTGGCCTTCCCCGAAGCCCTCCTCCAGGCGGTGCGCGAGGACGGCGGCGAGGTGCTCTCCGTCTACCGCGACCCCTTGGGCGGCCACCCCGTCGTCTTCGCGGTGCTCCCCATCGACAAGGTGGAGCCCACGCCCTACCAGCGCGACCTGTCCGAGCCCCACGTCAAGCGGCTCGCCACCGCGATGGAGCGGTTGGATCGCTTCCTGGATCCCGTCATCGCCGTGCGCGTGGAGGGCCACTACTGGACGCCCAACGGCAACCACCGCCTCAACGCCAGCAAGATGCTGGGCGCGAAGTCCATCGTCGCGCTGCTGCTGCCCGAAGAGGACGTGGCCTTTCAAATCCTGGCCCTCAACACGGAGAAGGCCCACAACCTGAAGGAGCGCTCGCTGGAGGTCATCCGCATGGCGCGCGGGCTCGTGGGCGCGAACCGCCCGGGCAAGGAGTCCGCCTTCGCCCACCTCTTCGAGGAGCCCTCCTTCCTCACCCTGGGCGCCGCCTACGAGAAGCGCCCCCGCTTCTCCGCGGGCGCCTACCACCCCTTCGTCAAGGTGGTGGACGGCTTCCAGGACGTGCCGCTGCCGGAGGCCATCGCCGTGCGCGACGCCCAGGCGGAGCGGCTGCTGGAGCTGGACGACGCGGTGGTGGCCATCGTCTCCGCCCTCAAGGAGCGCGGCCTCCAGAGCCCCTACCTCAAGAACTTCGTCGTGGCCCGGCTCAACTTCCTGCGCTTCCGCAAGGACGGCCCCCCTCCCACCTTCGACGCCACCGTGAGCCGCATGCTGGCCAGCGCCCGGCGCTTCAACGTGGACAATGTGCGCCGCGAGGACATCGGCCGCATGGGCGGCGGCCCCATGGAACCGGACGAAGAGCAGGCCTGAAGGGAATGGGGATTGCAGGGCGGTGTTGAGAGAGGCCCCGCACTCCCATGACATCTCCCACGGTCCTGGTCGTCGACGACGACCGCGCCAACCTTGATTCCGTCGCCCGCATCTTCCAGCGGGAAGGCTTCGCCACGCTGACCGCCGCGCAGGGCACGGAGGCGCTGGAGCTGCTCCGGCGCCCCGAGGTCAGCGTCATGGTCACCGACCTGATGATGCCCGGCATGGACGGCCAGGAGCTGCTCAAAGCCAGCCGCGCCATCCGCCCGGACGTGGAGGTGGTGCTGATGACCGCCTACGGCACGGTGGAGACGGCCGTGGCGGCCATGAAGGACGGCGCCTACGACTTCATCACCAAGCCCCTCAAGCGCCACGCCCTGGTGAAGGCGGTGCAGAAGGCGCTGGAGAAGCAGGCGCTCGTCCAGGAGAACACCTCCCTCAAGGCGAAGCTCGCGGAGATCAACCCCGCCGGCGGCCGCGCCATGGTGGGCCAGTCCCCCGCCTTCCGCGCCATGCTGGACACCATCCGCCAGGCGGCGCCCTCCACCGCCACGGTGCTGCTCCTGGGCGAATCCGGCACCGGCAAGGAGCTGGCCGCCCGCGCGCTGCACGAGCACTCCGCCCGGGCGAAGCAGTCCTTCATCGCCGTCAACTGCGGCGCCATCCCGGAGAGCATCCTGGAGGCGGAGCTCTTCGGCGTGGAGCGCGGCGCGTACACCGGCGCCGTCACCCGGCGCGAGGGCCGCTTCGAGCGCGCCCACGGCGGCACGCTCTTCCTGGACGAGGTGGGCGAGATGCCCCTCTCCGCGCAGGTGAAGCTCTTGCGCGTGCTCCAGGAGGGAGAGCTGGAGCGGCTGGGCGGCACGCAGACGGTGAAGGTGGACGTGCGGCTCGTCGCCGCCACCAACAAGGACCTGCAGAAGGAGGTCGCCGAAGGGCGCTTCCGCGAGGACCTCTACTACCGACTGCACGTGGTGGAGATCCGCGTGCCCGCGCTCGCCTCGCGTCGCGAGGACATCCCGCTCCTGGCGGAGGCCTTCCTGCGCCGCTTCTCCGCGAAGAACGGCAAGGTGCTGCGCGGCTTCTCCCCGGACGCGCTGAACGTGCTGGAGAACTACGCGTGGCCCGGCAACGTGCGCGAACTGGAGCACGCCGTGGAGCGCGCCGTGGTGCTGGCCCGCACGGACGTGCTGGAGGCCAGCGACCTGCCGGAGTCCGTGCGCAAGGGGCCGCTGGGCTCGGCCGGTCAGCTCGTCATCCCCATCGGGACGCCCATGGAGGAGATTGAAAGGCGCGTCATCCACGAGACCCTGCGCCACACCCGGGGCGACAAGACGCTCGCCGCCCGCCTGCTGGGCATCGCCGCGCGCACCATCTACCGCAAGCTGGAGCGCGAGCAGGGCGGCCCGGACGTGGCCCCGGCCGCCCCCTCGGGGCCCCCCTCCCCCACCAGCGCGGACTGACAGGCCGTCACACCGGCCCCCGCCAGCTTTTGACAATTTGTCCCGACGTCCTGTCCCGGCTGCCCACCTGGCCGGGGCTCCGTCCTATTCCGAAATAATTTCAAGGACTTGGCCGTAAGTCGTGGGTTTGACGCCCGCCCAGCGATGGCACCTGCCTTGCTCAAGGTCCCATGTGGGGCTGGCTTTCTCCCGGAAGCGTGATGGAACTCTTCTTTCGCAAGTACTTCTGGAGCGTGAACCTGTTGTTCATCCTGCTCGTCGCCCTCCTGGCGGCGCGCACGGTGAACCTGTTCGTTGAATCCTCCATCTCCCCCGCGCCCGCGTCCGAGGCTCCCGCCCGCGTCGCGCAGCGCACCCACGCCGCGGACAGCGGCCTCGCCACCATCGACGCGGAGCGCCTGTCGCGCCTCACCGGCGTGAAGCTCCCGGAGCCGGAGGTCGCGGTGAAGGAGCCCACGGCGCCGGAGTTCGACGCCAACGCCCCGCCGTCCAAGAGCGGCCTGCGCGTGAAGCTGCTGGGCACGCTCGTCGCGGCCAACCCGGACTGGTCCTTCGCGTCCATCCAGGACATGACCACCCAGCGGTCGCAGACGTACATGATCGGCAACAACCTGATGGGCGCCACGATCATGGAGATCGAACGCGAGCGCGTCATCATCAACAACAACGGCCGCCGCGAGTTCATCGACGGGCAGCCCGGTGACGGCGCCGTCGCCGCCTACACCCCGCCCCCCACGGCCACGCCCGCCGCCACCACGCCCAACAGCCTGGGCAACGGCATCAAGTCCACGGGTGAGAACGAGTACGAAGTCCCCAAGGCGGAGATCGACAAGACGTTGAGCAACCTCAACGACGTGGCGATGCAGGCGCGCATCGTGCCCGCCTTCAAGGACGGCCAGGCGGTGGGCTTCAAGCTGTTCTCCATCCGCCCGGACAGCATCTATTCGAAGATCGGCGTCCAGAACGGTGACGTCATCCGCCGCATCAACGGCTTCGACATGAACAGCCCCGAGAAGGCGCTGGAGATCTACTCGAAGCTGAAGGACTCCAGCCGCATCGAGATCGAGATCGAGCGCAACGGCGCGCCGATCCGCAAATCCTACAACGTCCGTTAAACACCCCCGTCAAAGCGCCCGCTCCTCCATGAAGACGACGCTCCCGTCCTGGCTGCTCTGTCTGTGCCTCGCGCTCTCCGGCTCCGCGTGGGCCCAGCGCCGTCCCACCCAGCCCGGTACCGCTGCCCCCGCTCCCGCGGCCCAGGGTGAACGCGACCGGACCATCACCCCGCAGGCCGGAAGCAACGCCGCGCCCGCGGAGAACCAGGGCCCCCGCCAGGTGCCCTCGTGCGAGCAGGCCCGGCGCAACGCGCGCTACGGCATCTACTTCGACAAGGTGGACATCGAGAAGCTCGTCCAGACCGTGTCGGATGCCACCTGCCGCACCTTCATCCTCCCGGAGAACGTGCGCGGGAAGATCTCCATCATCGGTCCGGAGAACGGCCGCGTGGAGGTGGACGCGGACTCGTTCTACTCCGCGTTCCTCGCCGCGCTCGACGCGAACGGGCTGGCCGTCTACCCGTACGGCCGCTTCCTGAAGATCGTCGACAAGCGCTCGGCGAAGCAGAACCCCATCCCGACCATCGTGGACGAGAACACCCCGTACACGACGAACGAGCAGATGGTCACCAAGCTGTTCAAGATCAAGTACGTGGAGGTGGAGCCGCTGCGCGGCGTCCTCCAGCAGCTCGTGTCCAAGGACGGCGACACCATCCCGTACCCGCCGGACACCATCATCGTCAACGACGTGGGCTCCAACATCCACCGCCTGGAGCGCCTCATCAACCAGCTGGACAGCCGCTCCTCCAGCGACGAGATGCGCATCATCCAGGTGCAGTACGCCACCGCGCAGGACGTGGCCAACACCATCCAGAAGCTCTTTGAGGCCAAGGCCGGCGCGGGCGGCCGCGCAGGCCAGCGCCCCGGCAACTTCACGCAGGGCACCCCCGGCCAGCCTCCGCCCGGCGCGGAGGGCGTGTCCGGCGGCACCGACACCGGCGGCGCGGCGACCCTGTCGCAGATCATCCCGGACGAGCGCACCAACAAGCTCATCGTCGTGGCCAGCCCCGCCGCCTTCGGCCGCATCCAGGACCTGGTGCGGGAGATCGACATCCCGTCCGGCAGCGGCAACAAGATCAACGTCTACCCGCTGGAGAACGCCAACTCCGAGGAGCTGGCCAGCACGCTCCAGTCGCTCGCGCAGGGCACCGCCAACCGCCCCCAGCGCGGCCCCATCCCGCAGCAGGCGCAGGGCCTGCCGCGCGCGCCCGCACAGGCCGCGGAGCTCTTCAGCGGCGAGGTGAAGATCTCCGCCGACAAGGGCACCAACTCGCTGGTCATCGTCGCCAGCCAGGCGGACTACAAGAACATGGTCCAGATCATCCAGCAGCTGGACCAGCCGCGCCGCCAGGTGTTCGTGGAGGCGGTCATCATGGAAGTGAACCTGGACCGCAACAGCGAGTTCGGCATCAACTTCCACCAGGGCTTCAGCCTCAAGACGGACGACGGCGCCATCCCCGGAATCCTGGGCACCAACTACTCCGGCGGCTCCATCCCCCCGTCCTTCTCCCTGGCGAACCTGGCCAGCATGGGCGGCTTCCTCGCCGGCATCCAGGGCCCCGTCCTGCCGGAGCTCAAGGCGCTGGGCATCGACATCCCGGCCTTCGGCGTGGTGCTCAACGCCATGCAGCAGTCGTCCGACGTGAACGTGCTGTCCACGCCGCACCTGCTCACCAGCGACAACGAGGAGGCGGAGATCACGGTGGGCCAGAACGTGCCCTTCCAGTCCGGCTTCACCCCGTCCGCGCTGGGCAGCTCCGTCACCGGCGCCGGCACCAACGGCGGCATCAACCCGTCGCTCCTGGGCTCGCTGGGCGGCCTGGGGTCGCTGTACGCCCCCATCACCCGCCAGAACGTGGAGCTCAAGCTCACCGTCAAGCCGCAGATCAACGAGAGCGACTACATCCGCCTCGTCATCACGGAGCAGACGGAGGAGATCGCCTCCTCGGACCCCGTCCTGGGCCCCACCACGTCGAAGCGCAGCGCCAAGACGACCGTCATCGCCAAGGACATGGAGACGGTGGTGATTGGCGGCATCATGCAGGACCGCACGCTGGAGTCCGTCTCCAAGGTGCCGGTGCTGGGTGACATCCCGCTCCTGGGCCACCTGTTCCGCGACACCACGCGCCGCAAGACGAAGACGAACCTGCTGCTCTTCCTCACGCCCTACATCATCCGCGGCCAGGAGGACTTCCGTCGCATCTTCGAGCGCAAGATGAAGGAGCGGCAGCAGTTCGTGGAGCAGTTCTACGGCCAGGTCCCCGGCTACGACGTCGCGGTGGACTTCAGCCGCAAGCCCGGCCCCCTGTCGCGCATGAACCAGGCCGTCATCAAGGAAGAGCAGCGGGTGGAGAACGGCGGCAGCGGCACCTCCAACGAACGGGTCATCCGTCCGGCTGGCGCGCCCCCGGCCGCTGGCGGCGCGGCGCCCGCTTCTCCGTCTCCCGCGCGGCCGGGCGAGCAGGCCCCGCCTCCGCAGGAAGGTGCCACGCCCTCCCCCGAGGGCGAGCAGGCGCCGCGAAATTTCGAGGCGCCTCCGGAGGGTTCGGAGAGATCAGTCCCCGCGCCACAGCCCGAGGTGATCGCGCCCACGCCGGACGCGGACACCGAGCGGCTGCGCATCCAGCCGGGAGACGGAGAGTAAGGACCATGGACCTGACCGCCGACACCACGACCTCTCAAGACACCGCCGCGACGCCCGCCGTGTCCGGCGGCCGCAACGACGCCACGCAGGTCGTCGCCCACGGGCAGGCCTACCTCTGTGGCCGGCCGCTCGGGGAGATCCTCCGCGCGCTCGTGCCCGCCCTCACCCCGGAGAAGATCCAGGAGGCGCTCGCCGCCCAGCAGGAGAAGGGCGGGCGGCTGGGGGAGGTCCTGGTGGGCATGAAGGCCGTCAGCGAGGAGGACGTCGCGCGCGCCCTGGGCCACCAGCTGGACCTGCCCTACCTCCAGCGCATCTTCGTGGAGGAGGTGGACGCGGAGCTGGTCAAGCGCATCCCCATCAACTTCGCCCGCCAGACGCAGCTGCTCCCGCTCTCCGTGGAGGGTGACGAGGTGGTGCTCGCGGTGGCGGATCCGCTGGACACCACCGCGTTGGACCACGCGCGCCTGCTGTTGGGCCAGGCCATCCAGCCGCGCATCGCGCTGGCCTCCACCATCGTGGACGCCATCAACAGCGTGTACGACCGCTCCGTCAACGAGGCCGAGGCGCTCGTGGACGAAATGGAGACCACGGAGGACCTGGACTCGCTGGCGCACGAGCTGGAGGAGCCCAAGGACCTGCTGGACGCGGACGACGAAGCCCCCGTCATCCGGCTGGTGAACTCCGTGCTCTTCCGCGCCGCCAAGGAGCGCGCGAGCGACATCCACATCGAGCCCATGGAGCGCGAGCTCCTGGTGCGCTTCCGCATCGACGGCGTGCTCCAGGAGGTCATCAAGCCGCCCAAGCGCTACCAGAACTCCATCATCGCGCGCGTCAAGGTGATGGGGCAGCTGAACATCGCGGAGAAGCGCCTGCCGCAGGACGGCCGCATCCGCATCAAGCTCGCGGGCCGCGACATCGACATCCGTCTGTCCACCACGCCCACGTCCTTCGGCGAGCGCATCGTCATGCGTCTGCTCGACAAGACGGCGACGCTGCTGGACCTGGCGGAGATCGGCATGAGCCCGCAGGTGCTGGGCAACATGGAGTCCGTCATCAAGCGCTCGCACGGCATCGTGCTGGTGACGGGCCCCACGGGCTCCGGAAAGACGACCACGCTCTACGGCGCGCTCTCCAAGATCAACACCACGGACCTCAACATCCTCACCGTCGAGGACCCGGTCGAGTACCAGCTCAAGGGCATTGGCCAGATGGCCATCGCCCCGAAGATTGGCCTGACGTTCGCGCAGGGCCTGCGCTCCTTCCTCCGCCAGGACCCCGACGTCATCATGGTCGGTGAGATCCGCGACAAGGAGACGGCGGAGATCGCCATCCAGGCGTCCCTCACGGGCCACCTGGTGCTCTCCACGGTGCACACCAACGACGCGGCCGGCGCCGTGACGCGACTCGTGGACATGGGCGTGCAGCCCTTCCTCGTGGCGTCGTCGCTCACCGGCATCCTCGCCCAGCGCCTCGTGCGCCGGGTGTGCCCGGACTGCCGGCAGGCCTACACGCCCACGGACGCGGAGCTGAAGGAGCTGGGCTACACGGTCGCCAGCTTCAAGGCGAAGTTCAACACGGACCGCATCTACCGCGCGGTGGGCTGCCCGTCCTGCAACCGCAACGGCTACCGCGGCCGCTCCGGCATCTACGAGTTCCTCTTCGTGGACGACGACGTGCGCCAGCTGGTGCTCAAGAACGTGGACGCGTCCACCATCAAGAAGTCCGCCCTGGCCAAGGGCATGACGACGCTGCTCGATGACGGCGTGCGGAAGATCGCCATGGGCGAGACGACCATCGCCGAGGTCCTGAGCATCACGCAGGAGGACATCTAGTCCGCCATGCCCGTCTTCGAATACAGAGGCCTCGATTCCCACGGCAAGCAGAAGAAGGGCTTGCTCGAAGCGGACTCGCCCAAGACGCTGCGCTCCAAGTTGCGCGCGGATGGCATCTTCCTGACCGACGTACTCGGGCAGGCGGAGGGCAGCCGCGCGGGCGTGTCCAAGGGCGCCAACGCGTCGCTCGTGGCGCGCGACGTGGACCTGCGCAAGCTGGCCGGCGGCCGGGTCAGCACCGAGGACGTGGCCATCCTCACCCGCCAGCTCGCGACCCTGCTGGGCGCGGGCGTCACCATCGTGGACTCGCTCAACGCACTGGTGGACCAGGCGGAGAAGGAGCGCCTCAAGCGCGCCCTTTCCGACATCAAGCAGCGCGTGAACGAAGGCTCGTCCCTGGCGGACGCGTTCAGCCAGCACCCGAAGATCTTCCCCAGCATCTACATCAACATGGTGCGCGCGGGTGAGGCCTCCGGCGCGCTGGACACCGTGCTGCTGCGCCTGGCGGACTTCACGGAGAACCAGGCCAAGCTGCAGCAGAAGATCATCGGCACCATGCTCTACCCCGCCATCATGTTGCTGGTGGGCGGCGGCATCCTGGTGCTGCTGATGGTGTTCGTCGTCCCGAAGGTGACGAAGATCTTCGAGACGATGAAGGCCACCCTGCCCCTGAACACGCGCATCCTCATCGCCGCGTCCAACTTCATGCAGGCGTGGTGGTTCCTGGTGATTCCGTCCATCGTGGCGGGCTTCATCTTCTTCATGCGCTGGACGAAGAGCCCCAAGGGCAAGCCCAAGTGGGACCGCTTCACGCTCAAGGCCCCCATCTTCGGCAGCCTCGTGCGCCTCCTGGCCATCTCCCGCTTCGCCCGCACGCTGTCCACGCTGCTCAAGAGCGGCGTGCCCATGCTGGCCGCGCTGGACATCGTCAAGGCAGTGATGACGAACTCGGTGCTGGCGGACGCGGTGGAGAACGCCCGCGAGTCCATCCGCGAGGGCGAAAGCATCGCCACGCCCCTCAAGCGCTCCGGCCAGTTCCCGCCGCTCGTGTACCACATGGTCGCCATCGGTGAGAAATCAGGGCAGCTGGAGGACATGCTCCTGTCGGTGGCGGACTCCTACGAGACGCAGGTGAACGTGCGCATCGGCGCGCTCACCAGCCTCCTGGAGCCCATGCTCATCGTGGTGATGGGCGTGATGATTGCATTCGTCGCACTCAGCATCCTGATGCCGATTCTGCAGGTGAACACGGCCATTCATTAGGAGCAGGGGCGCACGATGAACGACACGCTCGACCGGTGGATCCAGCGCGCCACGCTGATGGGCCTGTTGGCCCTGGCCGCCACGCTGGCGACGGTGGGGGCCACCCTCTACGCCCACCGGGACCCGCCCGCGGCCACCCGCCCGGGCACCCCTCCCTGACCCCATCGCTTCTGACATCCCGACACACCCATGGCGCGGTGGCTTGCCAGAAAGTCACCCGAAGGTGAGTGAAGACATGCACACGACGAACGCGAAGAAGAACCAGCGCCGCAAGAACCGCGGCATGACCCTCATCGAGATCATGGTGGTCATCACCATCCTCGGGCTCATCGCGGCGGCGGTGGGCGTGGCCGTCATCCCGAAGCTGGAAGAGGCCAAGCAGGACACCGCGAAGCTGGACATCCGCAACATCCAGAGCGCGATGAAGCTCTACTACACGAAGAAGGGCTCCTACCCGGACACCGCCACGGGCCTCAAGGCGCTGGTGGACACCCAGAACCTGGAGCGCATGCCGCTGGACCCCTGGGGCCGCGAGTACGTCTACATGAACGAGGGCGGCAAGCCGGTCATCACCAGCTACGGCGCCGACGGCAACCCGGGCGGCGAGGGCTCCGACGCCGACATCTCCTCCAAGGACCAGAGCGCCAAGCAGTAACAGGCGTTTTCCTGAAGCAAAGCCGCGCCTCCCGCGTGTTGTCGTAGGAATGCCCGTGATGACCCCCGAGCAAACTTCCTCACCGACGTCCGCGCGCGAGGCGCGACCCGTTTCCGGCAAGCAGGCCCGCGCCCGCTCGTCACGCCTGGGCAGGCTGCTGCTGCTGGGCGTCTTCGTCGGCGCCGGCCTGCTCGCGTTCGCGCTGGTGTGGGCCACCGAGGACAACACCCTCACGCCCACGCAGCGCCAGGCGCGCGAGCAGATCCGCCGCCTGGAGGGCTTCTTCAAGGCCCACCACCGGCTGATGGGCTTCTTCCCCACGCAGGCGCAGGGCTTCCAGCCGCTCATCGACTCCAAGGTGATTGACGGGACGCCCATCGACCCGTGGGGCCACCCGTACGTCTACCGCATGGAAGGCAAGACGGGCGCCGTGCTGTCGCTCGGCTCCGACGGGAAGCCCGGTGGCACCGGCGACGCCGCGGACCTCTTCAGCGGCGGCATCGTGGCACAGGAGGTGCAGCCTTGAAGAAGGTCATGTCCCTGCCCGCTCCCGCCCGCCGCCGTCGCGCCCCGCGCGGCCTCACGCTGATTGAGATCTCCATCGCGCTGGCCATCGCGGCAGTGATGTTCGCCGCGGTGACCGTCGGCATCGGCGCCATCACCGGCGCGAAGGCGAAGGGCAGCGCCACGGAGCTGGCGGGCGTCATCCGCTCGCTCTACGACTCGGCGGCGCTCAGCGGCAAGACGTGCCGGCTGGTGTTCGAAATCCCCGACCCGAAGCGCGAGCAGCCCACGCGCTACCACGCCGAATGCGCCGCGGGCGGCGTCACCACCTCGCGCGACCGGGACGCGGCGCTGCGGGACGAGGCGCGCGACCGCGAGCGCACCGCGCGCGCGGGCAACAACGGCGGCGACTCGCGCAAGAACTACACGCGCGCCGAGGGCTCGCAGCCGTCCGCGCAGGAGCTGATGGAAGAGGAGAAGACGCGCATCGAGTCGCAGGCCACCTTCTCCGCGTACACCGCGGAGGAGATCACCCCCAAGGAGCTTCCGGCGGGCGTGGCGGTGTCGGTGTGGACGCGGCAGCAGCGCGAGCCGGTGGAGAGCGGCGTGGCCTATCTCTACTTCTTCCCGCAGGGCTACACGGAGAAGGCCATGGTGTTCCTGCGCCAGGGCGACAACGCGTGGACGTTGGACGTGTCACCCCTGACGGGCAAGGTGTTCATCGCACCCGAGGCCCTGGAGGTGCCCCGCTCATGACGACTCCCACACGAAGGCGCTCGGGCTTCACCCTGCTGGAGACGATGGTGGCCATGGCCATCCTCAGCGTCGCGCTGATGGCCATCTTCGACCTCAACTCCGGCGCGGTGGCCAACCACGTCTACACCAAGCGGCTCACCGTGGCGTCGCTGCTGGCCCGCTCGAAGATGACGGACCTGGAGCAGAAGCTCTACGACGACGGCTTCGAACAGGACGACGACGAGCAGTCCGGCGACTTCTCCGACGACGGCTGGCCCCAGTTCAAGTGGCGCGCCCGCATCATCGCGCCCAAGACGGACGGCGTGACGCCGGACCAGCTCATCGGCGCCATCTTCAACCTGCCCATGGGCGGCGGCGACTCCGGCGACCCGCTGGGCGGGCTGGCCGGCCTCTTTGGCGGCAGCGGCGGCGACAGCAAGGGCGGCAGCACGCCTCCGGGCGGCACCACCACGGCCAGCCCCATGGGCGCGTCCGCCATGAGCATGGCGCAGCCCATGTTCACGCAGATGGTGGACCAGCTCACCAAGTCCGTCCGCGAGGTGCACCTCACGGTGTACTGGAAGGAAGGCACCCAGGTGGAGAGCGTGGACGTGGTGACGCACGTCGTGTCGCTGGGGCCCGGTGGCGACCGCAACGGCGGCTTCACGCCCAACGCGGGCAGCACGCCGGGCGCGGCGAACCAGTGGGTGAACCCGCGCACGGGCCAGGTGGTGGACAACCCCATCCCCGGCCCCAACGGGCAGATGCTGGACCCGAACACACGCGAGCCGCTGGTCAACCGGGCCCAGGTCCTCGACCAGCTCAACAACCCGAACGGCCGTCAGGGCGGCGCCAACGGCAACACCGGCATCAACCCGCGCCTGCCGGGCGGCATCTTCAACGGCGGCCTCCCGGGCATGCCGCGAGGGGGGACCATCCGATGAAGCGTCGCATGCGAGGCTTCACCCTCATGGAGGTCATGGTCGCGGTGGGCATCACCGCCCTCATGGGCACCGTCGTCGCCATGGCCTTCCAGACGGGCATCAACGCGAAGGAGGTCGTGGAGGGCGAGGCGGAGCGCTACCGCATGGTGCGCGTGTCGCTCAACCGCATGGCGCGGGAGATCGGCTCCGCCTTCGTGAGCGACCGCTACGACCTGCGCCGCTTCCGCGACCAGAACGACCGGCCCACCAACTTCATTGGCGAGCGCGACAAGCTGACCTTCACGACGTTCGCGCACCAGCGCCTGTACACGGACGTGAAGGAGTCCGACCAGGCGGTGGTGGAGTACTTCGTGGAGAACTCCAGCGAGAAGGGCGCCCGGCAGCGGCAGGACCTCAAGCGGCGGGTGAACCCCAACGTGGGGGACCGCATGGACCGCGGCGGCACCACGGACGTCCTCTTCGAGGGCGTCAAGGGCGTGGAGTTCGCCTACTGGGATTCGGAGAAGAAGGAGTGGGATGACGAATGGGACACGCGGCGCACGGAGAAGAAGGCCATCCTCCCCACGCGCGTGCGCATCACCGTCATCGCCCTGGATGAGGCGGGCAAGGAAGCGCGCTACACCACGCAGACGCGCATCGTGCTCAACACGGAACTGCCGAGGTTCAACTGATGGCCCTCCCCTACTTCCAGCAGGCGTTCCGCCGGCGCGGCAAGGCGCGGGCTGCGGTGGCCCCCCAGGCGCCGCCGTCGCCGGCCGCCCGCAAGCACAAGCGCTCGCGCGGCGTGGCGCTCATCATCGCGCTCGTCTCCATCACGCTGCTCACGGTGGTGGCCACGGAGTTCGCCTACAACAGCCGCGTGGACCTGCAGCTCGCCGCCAACCAGCGCGACGAAGTGCGCGCCTACTACATGGCCCGCTCCGGCCTGTCGCTGGGACGGCTCCTGCTGCGCTTCCAGAAGCAGGTGGACCAGACGCCCATCCCCAACCCCGCGAGCCTCCTGAGCGCGCTGGGCGGAGCCCTGGGCGGCGCGGGCGCGGGCGCGGGGGGCGCGAACGCGTTCCAGCCGCAGTCGCTCAACATCCAGCTCTGGAAGCTGGCCCGGGTGGACTGCCACATGCTCAAGGGGCTGGTGAAGAGCGACGGCGCGGAGGGCCAGGACGGCCGCCCCGTGGAGACGGAGCCCGTGCAGGTGGACTCCAACTTCCAGATGGACGGCGAGGAGGGGGAGAACGCGGGCGCGGCCACGCAGATGGCGGCGCAGATGCAGCGCCGTTCCTTCGGCGGCTTCGAGGGCTGCTTCCTCGCGACCATCAGCGACGAGGAGGAGAAGCTCAACGTCATGCGCCTGAACACCGGCGGCGCGGAGGCGCAGGCCACCGCGGCGCGCATGATGGACATGTTCTCCGACAAGCGCTTCGAGTTCCTCTGGCAGCAGGACGACGCCAACAAGGTGCGCTCCACGCCGCAGGACACCGTCATCGCGCTGAAGGACTGGTCGGACGAGGACACCACCCAGTCCACCCTCAACCCCAAGGACCCCACGAACCCCTTCGTCGCGGGCTTCGCGGACGAGGGTTCGCCGTACAGCCGCTACGAACCGCGCTATGACGTCAAGAACGCGCGCTTCGACAGCCTGGACGAGCTGTACCGCGTGCATGGCGTCAACGACCGCTTCATGGCGGCCTTCCGCGACCGGCTCACGGTGTACCCGGACATCAACTCCAAGCCGAACGTCAACACCGACGACCCCATCATGCTGGGGCTGGCCATCATGTCCGCCGCGGACCCCAACCGGCCGGATCCGCGCCTGACGGACCCGGTGTTCCTCAACGAGCTCATCAGCCGCATCCGCGCCGCGCGCATGTTCAACTTCTTCGGCATGTCGGTGTCGGACTTCGTGGGCGTCGTGGAGCAGGCCGGCATCGCGGTCAACCCGCTCATCAAGGGCAACGTCCAGCAGAACCGCTACCTGGGCGACAAGAGCAAGACATTCACCATCAAGTCCGTGGGAGAAGCGGGCAGCGTCC
Organism: Corallococcus caeni; assembly: GCF_036245865.1. Taxonomy (NCBI): domain Bacteria; kingdom Pseudomonadati; phylum Myxococcota; class Myxococcia; order Myxococcales; family Myxococcaceae; genus Corallococcus; species Corallococcus caeni. The sequence goes on from NZ_BTTW01000001.1 coordinate 695,095, forward strand.
AGAAGACGCTCACCGCGGTCATCCGCCTGGACGACGGGCTGGGCAAGCTCGTGTATTACAGAGAGGAATAGCATGGCCCGCATTCTTGGCCTGGACCTGGGCAGCCACTCCGTGAAGGGGGTGGTGCTCACCTCCGGAGCGAAAAGCAGCACCACCCAGGCCTACGCGGAGGTGCGCCGCGCGCAGGAAGGCGAGCGCGCGGACACGCTGCGCGCCGCGCTGGAGGAGCTGCTCGGGAAGATGCCGGAGGGGCACGTGGACCAGGTCGTCATCGCCCTGCCCGGCCCGTCCCTCACCACGCACGCGGTGAGCCTGCCCTTCTCCGACAGCAAGCGCGTGGAGGCGACGCTGCCCTTCGAGGTGGGCAGCCAGCTGCCGTTCGACATCTCGGAGGTCGTCTACGACTACCAGGTGGTCGGCCAGAAGGACACCGGCGGCAAGGACAAGGCCGCGGACCTGCTGGTGGGCGTGGTGAAGAAGGAGGAGCTCCAGTCGCTGCTGGCCCTGCTGGGCGGCCTCCAGGTGGACCCGCGCGTCATCACCCACCCGGCGCTCGCGTACCAGAACCTCTTCACGCAGATGCCCGGCCTCTTCGAGGGCGCGTCCGAGGGCGGCCCGGTGGCGGTGGTGGACATCGGCCACGAGCGCACGTCGGTGGCCATTGGCCAGCCGGGCAAGGGCGTGGAGTTCGCGCGCACCTTCGCGGGCGGCGGGCGCGACCTGACGCGCGCGCTGGCCACGGAGTTCCAGACGACGCTGCCGGAGGCCCACGCGTGGAAGGAAGCGCACGGCGCCATGGCCAGCGCCGCGAAGGGGCCGGACGCCGAGCGCGCCGCCAACGCCTTCGTGCGCGGCCTGCAGCCGGTGCTGCGCGAGCTGCGCCCGTCCTTCAAGGCCTTCGCCGCGCGCACCCGCCGGCAGGTCGCCGCGGTGGTGCTGTGCGGCGGCACCGCGCGCATGCCGGGCCTGGCCGAGCAGCTGTCGAAGGACCTGAACCTGCCGGTGCGCGTGATGGCGCTGCCGGCGGACGCGGCCGCGATGATTGGCCCCCAGGAGACGCCGTCCGCGGCGCAGGCGTACGCGCTGGCCATGCGCGGCAACGCGGCCGGGGCGAAGGCGCCGCGCTTCAACCTGCGCCGGGGTGAGTTCGCCTTCAAGGGCGGCTACGACTACGTGAAGGACCGGCTGGGCCTGCTGGCCTCCTTCGCGGTGACGCTGCTGCTCTTGCTCGTCGCCTTCGGGGTGGTGCGCAACACGGTGCTGTCGCGCCGCGAGGCGGAGGTGGACGCGGTGCTCTGCAAGACGACCCAGCGCATCCTGGGCACCTGCGAGACGAACTACGACCGCGCCCTCAACATGCTCAAGGGCGTGGAGAGCCCCGCTGCGGCGCTGCCCGCGATGTCCGCGGTGAACCTGCTGGCGGAGGTCACCCAGCGCGTGCCGCCGGAGGTGCCGGTGAAGTTCGACCGCATCCAGGTGGACCTGGACCGCATCATGCTCCAGGGGGAGACGGACAGCTCCAAGCAGATCGACACGCTCTCCGCCGCATTGAAGGGCCACCGCTGCTTCAAGGACGTGAAGGAGGGCAAGGTGGAGAAGACTCGCGACGGGCAGAAGGTGACCTTCCGCCTGGACGTGCAGGTGCAGTGCCCCGGCGAGAAGCAGGGGGGAGAGACCTGACATGGGAAAGCTCAAAGAACTCTTCGCGCCCCTCCAGACGTGGTTCGAGCGGCTCTCCGACCGCGAGCGCAAGCTCGTGGCGCTGGCCGGCTCCGCGGTGCTGGTGTTCGTGCTCTTCGTCACCCTCTTCAGCTTCGCCAACAGCGCGCAGGGCTACCGCCGGCGCACGCAGGACAAGCTGGCGAAGCTGCAGGAGGTGCAGGCCCTGGCGACGAGCTACGGCGAGGCCCAGGCGGAGCGCCAGAACGTGGAGCAGCAGCTCACGCAGAGCAACGTGCGGCTGATCACATACATCGAAGACAAGGCCACCGCCGCGGGCCTCACCGTCCCCAACATGACGCCCAAGGGCGACGTGGGCGTGGGGGACGGGAAGATCATCGAGAGCTCCGTGGAGCTGACCTTCACGGACGTGGACCTGCGCAAGCTGACGGACTTCCTGCGCACGGTGGAGACGGGCCCGGGCATCGTGAAGGTGAAGTACCTGCGCGTGGAGCCCCGGCCCGCCACGGACACCCTGACGGCGTGGACGACCGTCGCCACCTACCGGATGAAGCAATAGCCCATGGCCACTGAATCCAAGACCGCCCGCTGGAAGCTCGTCGTGGGCTACACCGCCTTCGCGGTGGTGGCGTTCATCCTCTGCCTGCTGCTCACGTTCCCGTACGACGCGGTCCGCACGCGGCTGGTGACGGAGGCGGCGGCCCACGGGCTCGCGGTCCGCATCGGCGGCCTGCGTCCCGGCCTCTCCGGCGTCACCGCCACCAACGTGCGCGTCAGCAAGCCGCCCACGCCGCTGGGCTCGGACGCCGTCGCGGCGCTCGCCCGGGGCGAGTCCGGCGGGCTGGGCCCGGACGAACTGGGCGAGGCGCTCGTCTTCGACAGCGTGGCGCTGCGCCCGTCCGTCTTCCCGCCCGGCGTGGTGATGAAGCTCCACGGCATGGGCGGCACGGTGGACATCCACGTGGGCGGCCTGAGCGGCACGTCGCTGAACGTGGACGTGGACGGCGTGCAGGCCAGCGGCGGCAACCTGCCGAAGTACACGGGCGTGGACATGGAGGGCACCCTCAACGCGAAGCTGGCGCTCCAGGCGCCGGGGACGATGATGCGCGGCCAGCCGGTGGACTGGTCCCAGGCGACCGGCACGGTGGCGCTGGACACCCAGGGGCTCACCATCAAGGGCGGCACGGCGGCCATCCCCATGGGCGGCGGCCCCGCGATGCCCATGACCCTGCCGCGCATGGTGCTGGGCGAACTGAAGGGCGACGTCCAGTTCGACAAGGGCCTGGGCACGGTGAGGGATTTGAACCTCAAGAGCGAGGACCTGGAGGGCGCGGGCACCGGCACGGTGAAGCTGGGGCGGCGGCTGGAGTACAGCGAGCTGGCGCTCGACGTGCGGCTGAAGTTCGAGCAGGCCTTCCAGCAGCGGCTGGGCCCCCTGGCGCTCGCGGTGAACATGCTGCCGCAGGACCGGGACAACCCGGGTTGGCGCGGCGGGCGGCTCAGCGGCATGGTGAGCAGCCCGCGCTTCGGGCCCAAGCGGTAGGACCCCGGGGGTCGTTTTCCTCCCCTCCCCCCCGGGTTGCTGCCCGCGCACGCGCCGTGTAAAGCGCTGCGCGGCCCCTGGGTGTCCGGGGCTTGGGAGAGAGTTCGTAATGCCGGAGCTGGTGTTCTTCCGTCGAGGCGAGGAAGTGCTGCGGGTAGCGGTGGACCGGGCGCGGGTGGTGCTCGGCCGGGGCGACTCCAGCGACGTGGCCATTCCGGATCCGGAGGTGAGCCGCCAGCAGGTGGCCCTCCTGTGGGACGGCCAGAAGTGCCGCGTGGAGGACCTGTCCGGCAAGGGCACGAAGGTCGCGGGCGCGGTGGTGGAGCGCGGCGACCTGCCCGACGGCGCGGACCTGGAGCTGGGCCAGTGGCGCGCGGTGTTCCGCCAGCACGGCGCCAGCGAGGACGCGGACGCGGCCACGGAGGCAGGCAACGCTACCAGCGTGCAGGGCCGGGACGCGCAGCGCTGGCAGCCCGCGCAGCTGCGCGTGAAGCAGGGCGGCACGGAGGCCGTGCACCGGCTCACCGGCGACAGCTTCACGGTGGGCAAGGACGCGGGCAACGACCTGGTGCTCCAGGACCGGTTCATCTCCGGGCGGCACCTCAAGGTCACGCGCAAGGACGGCGTCTTCCACGTCGTGGACCTGCGCTCCACCAACGGCACGTGGCTGGGCCCGGTGCGCCTCTTCGAGGCGGAGGTGACGCTGCCCACGTCGCTGCGCGTGGGCGAGGCGGAGCTCATCCTGGAGGCCGTGCCCGCCGCGAAGAAGGAGGCCCAGGCCTTCCACGGCATCCTCGGGAGCGACCCGTCCGTGCGGCAGCTCACGGACCTCATCCAGCGCGTGGCCCCGTCCACCGCGGCCGTCACCATCCTGGGCGAGTCCGGCACGGGCAAGGAGCTGGTGGCGAACGCGCTGCACGCGTGCTCGCCGCGCGCGAACCGGCCGCTCATCCCGGTCAACTGCGCCGCCATCTCCAAGGAACTGATTGAGAGCGAGCTGTTCGGCCACGAGAAGGGCGCGTTCACCGGCTCCGTGGGCGCGCGCAAGGGCGCCTTCGAGGAGGCCGACGGCGGCACGCTGTTCCTGGACGAGATTGGAGAACTGCCGCTGGACCTCCAGGCAAAGCTGCTGCGCGCGCTGGAGAGCGGTGAAATCAAGCGCGTGGGCGCCAGCCGCCCCCTGCACGTGGACGTGCGCGTGGTGGCGGCCACCAACCGCGACCTGCTGGCGGCGGCGCGCGAGGGCCGCTTCCGCGAGGACCTCTACTACCGCCTGTGCGTCGTGCCGCTGCACCTGCCGCCCCTGCGCAACCGCCGGGGCGACGTGGTGGCGCTGGCGGAGCACTTCGTGCGCGCGTTCGCCCCGCGCGGGCAGACGGTGCGCTTCACCCAGGCCGCGCTGGAGCGGCTCCAGCAGCACGCCTGGCCGGGCAACATCCGCGAGCTGCGCAACGTGGTGCACCGCGCGCTGCTCTTGCGCAAGGGCCCGTCCATCGACGGAAGCGACCTGTCCTTCGACCAGGAGGTCAACCGCGAGACGGGCATCACCGTGCCGGAGCTGCCGCCGGGCATGACGCTGGAGCAGATGCTGGAGAAGCTGGAGCGGCAGATCATCGAAACCGCGCTGCGCCGCTTCAACAACAACCGCGAGCGCGTGGCGCGGGAGCTGGGCCTCGCGCGCTCCACCCTCTTCAAGCGCCTGAAGGACTGGGGCCTGACGAAGCAGGACGAACAGGAGTAGTTCCGCCGCGCCCCGCCCTACCCGTTCCCCGGGTGGACGGGGTCGCCCCAGGCCGAGTGCGGCGCGGGGTGCGCGTCCGTGCGCAGGTACCAGGGCACGCTGACAATCACCAGGCGCCGCTCGCCGGACAGGAGCAGCGCGCTCCTCAGCAGCTCCGAGCGGCGGCTGTAGAGCATGGCCCGGTACCAGCGCTTCTCCAGCAGCTCCGGCATCACGACGGCCACGGTGCGGCCCGGCACCTCCGCGAGCAGCGCGTCCAGGTAGTCCATCAACGGCCACACCAGCGCGCGGTACGGAGACCCCACGTGCACGAGCGGCGGCGGCGTCCGCCCGGCCGCCAGGAGCGGCCCCTGGACGAAGTGCTGCCACTGGGAATCCAGCGCCGCCTCGTCGGTGTCCCCGCTGCAGATGTGCACCGCGCGCACGTCGTCGCCCAGCTCCAGCGCGAAGCGCAGCGCCGTCTCCGACGCGTGGGACCAGCGGTCCACCGGCACCACGGCGACGAGCGACGACGAAGGCGTCAGGCGCAGGGGCCGCTTCAGCTCCGTGGCCTGGCGCGTGCGCGTGTACGAGGCGTGGACGCGCGACAGCACCCCCAGCCCCACGGGGACGATGACGAACGCGGCCCAGCCGCCGTGCATGAACTTGGACACGGCCACGATGCACAGCGTGAGCGCCGTCATCACCGCGCCCGCGCCGTTGAGGGCGCGGCGCCACCGCCAGCCCTCCTCCTCCCGGTGCCGGCCCCAGTGCACCACCATGCCCGCCTGCGACAGGGTGAAGGCCATGAGCGCTCCGATGGCGAACAGCGGAATCAGCCGGTCCGTGATGCCCCTGCACGCGATGAGCAACAGCGCCGCCAGCGCGGACAGCGTGAGGATGCCGCGCGACAGGGCCAGGCGCCGGCCCCGGTGGGCGAAGCCCGGGGGCAGGTAGCGCTCGCGCGCCAGCACCTGACACACGAGCGGGAAGCCCGCGTAGCTGGTGTTCGCGGACAGCGCGAGCACGCAGAGGATGGCGGCCATGGCCACGAAGTAGAAGACGCCGCGCCCCATCACCGCCGCGATGAGCTGCGACAGCACCGTCTGGTAGTGCGCGCCGGCGGGGTCCGTCGCGCCCACACCGTACGCCCGGCACAGCAGCGCGATGCCCAGCAGCATCGTCACCAGGATGCCGACGATGAGGCCCAGCGTGACGCGCGCGCGGCGGACGGCGGGGTCGCGGAAGATGGGCACGGCGTTGCTGAGGGCCTCCACGCCCGTCATCGCCGTGCACCCGCTGGCGAAGGCGCGAATCACCAGCCACGCGCCCAGCGACGCGGTGGGCACCGCCAACGCGGGTGGGGCCTGCACGGGCGTCGCGTCACCGGAGGCCAGCTTGAAGACGCCCACGGCCAGCACCACGCTCAGCGACGTGATGAAGAACCACGTGGGCAGGACGAACACGGCGCCCGCCTCGCTGACGCCGCGCAGGTTCACCAGGGTGAGCAGCGCCAGCAGGCCCAGGGTGATGGGCAGCGTGTAGGGCCTCAGCGCGGGCACGGCGGACACCAGCGCGCCCGTGCCGGCGGAGATGCCCACGGCCACGTTGAGCAGGTAGTCCAGCATCAGCGCCGTCGCCGCGAGCAGCCCCGCGCCCCGCCCCAGGTTCTGCTTCGCCACCGAGTACGCGCCGCCGCCGCTGGGGTACGCGGCCAGGGTCTGCGCGTACGAGCCCGCGACGATCATCAGGAGCCCCACGATGGCGACGGTGATGGGCAGGAGCAGCCACAGCCCCCCGGCCCCCAGCGGGCGCAGCACGGTGAGCGCGGCCTCCGGGCCGTACGCGGCGGAGGACAGCGCATCCAGCCCGAGCAGCGCCACGCCGGTGAGGACGCCCGTCTTCTCCTGCATTGCCTGGGCGCTGGTGAGCGGGCGCCCCAGGAGCAGGTCCGCGACGCCGCTGCCCTCCCGGCGCCGGGGCATGAACGGCCTCCTGCGTCCGTAGTCGGCCAGCTGGGCCATGTCGGCGTCCCCCTGGCCCGGAAGGTGCGCACCGGCTGTCCGCGCGAGAACACGGCCCCGCAGTCGCATGCCCTCCAGGGTCATAGACCGTTTCCCGCGCCCGTTCGTTCCAGGGGAAGACACAGGAGACCGTCCGCCATGGGCCCGCACGCCGCCGTCCTCGCCTTCCCCACCCTGGATGACTTGTACGCCCAGCACCGTCCCCGAGCGCTGGCCATCGCCCGGCGCATCGTGGGCGACACCGACGACGCGGAGGACGTGGTGCAGGACGTCTTCCTGCGCCTGTCGCGGCAGCCCCCGGGGCTGGACGGGCGCGCGACGTGGACGACCTGGCTGCACCGGGTGATGGTCAACAGCAGCATCAACTGGCTGCGCGCGCGCCGTCGCCGGGAGCGGCTGACGCACGCGCCCCAGGAGACCGTGTCGCCGGAGGCCCACGCCATGGGCACGCAGATGCAGCGCCACTTCCACGAAGCGCTGGAGGAGGTGAACCCCCAGCAGCGGCAGGTGCTCTACCTGCGCGAGGTGCGCGGCCTGGGCTCCACCGAAATCGCCCGGCTCCTGCGCATCCCCGAGGGCACCGTGAAGAGCGCCCTGCACCGCGGCCGCCAGCGCGCCCTCACCGTGATGGAGGAGCGCGGCCAGCGGCCGTGACAGAGCACGCTACTCGTCGCCCTTGCTGCCCACGAACTGGTCCCCCTTCTCCTTGAAGAGGAGGTTGAAGCTGGTGAGCGAGCCGTAGACGCGGGTGATGTAGCCCTGCATCTCCGCCTTCTCCGCTTCCGTGAGCTTGGGGTGGGCGTTGAGCTTCTGCTCCAGCACGCGGATGCGGTCGCGCACCATCGTGACCTTGTGGAACAGGTTGTCGATGGGCAGGTCCTTCGCCTGGAGCTCCGGGTTGCCCGGCACCAGCCGCACCGTGCCGCCCTCCCACTTGCCCGCGAGCGGCGGTTCACTCAGGCCCGCCGCCTCCCGGAAGATGTCCATCAGCTCTTCGCGCGTCATGTTCAGCCCTTCCAGGTCCACCACCGCGTGCGGATCCGCGCGGTGGCGCACCACCACGGGCGCCACGCTCCGCGCGGTGCGGGTTCGCGTGCTCGAAACGACAGGCGCCGGGGCCGCCGAGCCCTTGGGCGCGTACTTGTCACAGATGGGCGCGGAGGGCGGGAACATGCCGCGCGAGTTCTGCAGGCGGCACGGCCCCACCCAACCACGGTGATCCTCGGAGTGCGGACTCCAGAGCTTGCAGTTGCCGCACACCCGCTCATCGGGGCGGAAGGTGGGAAGAGGCCGGGGTCCCGCTCCCGCGTCCGACATGTCAGCGCGCCTCCCTGGCCACCGGCTTGCCCTTGCGGATGTTGAGCTCGCGCAGGAGCGCGTCCGCGTCCTCGACCTGGTCGAGCTGCCAGAGCAGGTAGCGCACGTCCACGTTGACGTTCCGGGCCACGTCCGGATTGTAGCCGAAGTCGTTCGCGACGTTCTCCCACACGCGGTCGAAGTTCACGCCGACAAGCTGCCCCTTGCCGTTCACCGTGGGGCTGCCGGAGTTGCCGCCCGTGGTGTCCGCGTCCGCCAGGAAGTCCACCGGCACGTCCTTCAGCCGGGGGTCCACCCACCGGCCGAACTTCTTCGCCTCCGCGGCGGCGCGCACCTTCTCCGGCGCGTTGAAGGGCTCTTCGCCCGTGTGCTTCTGGAGCATGCCGGTCAGCGTCGTCTGCGGCAGGTACAGCGCGCCGTCGCGCGGCGTGTAGCCCTGCACCTTGGCGAACGACACGCGCAGCGTGCTGTTGGCGTCCGGAGCAATCGGCTTGCCCGCCTGCGCCATCACCGCCTTGCGCCACGCCGGCCGCAGCCGGGAGGACGCGCCCTGGCGCCGGTCGCGCGTGTCATCCAGCGCGGCCTGCTCCTTCGCCAGCTCCATGCCGAAATTCAGCAGCGGGTCGCGGCGCGCGGCGAGCTGTCCCACGGACTCGTCCGCCATCTTCAGGCGCTCCGCGAGCGTGAGCACCCTGGTGCCCGCGTAGAGCGAGTCGATCTTCGCGGTGACGTCCTTCTCCGAGTACGTCTTGCCGAAGACGGCGTCCACGGACGTGATGCGCGCGTCCTGCGGGAGCGCCTGCGCGCGCTTCACGAACGCGTGCAAGAGGGCCTTGTCCGCGGCGAGGAAGAGGTTCTTCTGCTCGCGCTCCAGGCGGTCCTTGATGCGCGGCACCTCGCGGTCCATGTACTCCGGGCGGCGCTCCAGGTCCGGCTTCGCGCGCTCCATGGCCAGCCGGGACACGGCCGTGGCCAGCGCGGGTCCGCGCGCCAGACGGCCGGACATGTTCAGGAGGAACTCGCGGTCGAAGGTCTTGGCGGCTTCCTGCTGCTCCTGGAGCAGCGCCTCGCGGGCCTTGAGGGCGTCGCCCCACTTCGCGGCGTCCTTCTGCGCCCAGGCGACGGTGGCCGCCTCCGTGTCGCGCTGCTTCTCCACGATGTGGCCGCGCTTCAGGCCCGCCAGCTGCCCGCCCGCGTTCTTGTAGACGTTGTGCAGGCCCTTGAGCTGCGAGGCCACGGCGATCTTCCCGGCCGGGTCCTTCTCCCCTTCGGCCTCCAGGATGCGGATGGCTTCTCCCAGCACGTCGCGGATGCGCGGGTAGTAGCGCGCCTGGCGCTCCGCCATCTCGTCCGCGAGCAGCGTGCGGAACGTCGTGCCCGGGTAGCCCAGCACCATCACGAAGTCCCCGGGCTTCACGCCCTCGGTGGACAGCGGGAAGAAGAACTCCGCCTTGTAGGGCACGTTCTTGTCGCTGAACGCGGCGGAGGTGCCGTCCGGCGCGGTGTACGCGCGGATGATGGCGAAGTCGCCGGTGTGGCGGGGCCACATCCAGTTGTCCTCTTCGCCGCCGTACTCGCCCACGGCGCGCGGCGGCGCGTAGACCAGGCGCACGTCCTGCAGCTCCACGGCGTCCACCAGCGTGTAGTTCACGCCGCCGTCGAAGGTGGCCACCTGGCAGCGGGTCGCGGGGCGCTTCTCGCACTCGGCGACCAGCTCCTTCTGCTTGCGGTCGATGGCCTTGTAGCGCGCGAGGTCGTCCGCGCCCTGCGGCACGGCGGCGTTCACCTCCGCCGTCACGTCCTTGAAGCCGCGCGGCACCTGCACGCGCGAGCCCTTGCCCGGGAGCTCCTCCGACTGGCTCTTGGCGAGGAAGCCGTCGGTGATGAGGTCCTTCTGCGGGGAGCTGTGCTCCTGGATGATGGAGAAGGCACAGTGGTGGTTGGTGATGATGAGGCCGGAGGCGGAGATGAACGACCCGGAGCAGCCTCCGGTGTTCACCGTGCCCGCCAGCAGGCCCGTGCCGCGCTTGGGGTCCCACAGCTTGTTGGGCGGCAGCTGGAGCCCCTGGGCCTTGAGCCAGGCAGGGCTCAGTTCCAGCACCTGCTGCGGGGTCCACTTCCCTTCCCCGGCGAAGACCGGGGCAGCCACGAGCGAGAGGAGAAGGAGCGTCTTCTTCATGGTGCCCCCTCCCTACTCCGTCCGCCGCCCGGGCGCGACCGTTCCGGTGTCCGGGGCGGGCGTTTTCGCGGAAGATGGAACGCGCTTGGATGTTCCGGTGTCCAGGCAGGAGGGGACCAGCGATGCGGACCGCGAGCGGGGCGACACTGGATTTCGGAAGGCTGGCGCTGCTCCTGCTCCTGATGGGGGCGTCCTGGTACTTCTGGTACTCGCCGGTGCTGTGGCCGGTGAAGGTGCTGGTGGTGATGATGCATGAGAGCGGACACGCCATCGCCTCGCTGCTCGTGGGGGGCTCGGTGGACCGGGTCCACCTCCAGGTGAACGAAGGGGGGACCTGCTTCTCCCGCCTGCCGCCCGGCGTGTTCAACCGCGTCATCGTGTCGTCCGCGGGCTACCTGGGCAGCGCGGTGGCGGGGGCGGCGCTGATGCTGGCCACGTTCCGCTTCCGGCTGGGCCGCGCGGTGATGGGCGCGGCGTCCGTGTGGCTGGCGGTGATGGGCTTCTTCTACGCGGGGGACCTCTTCACCCTGGCCTTCTGCCTGGGCATGGCGGTGGCCATGGGGCTGGGCGCGCGCTTCCTGCCCACGGGGCTGGTGGACGCGCTCAACCTGTTCCTCGCGGCCTTCACGGCGCTCTACGTCATCTTCGACCTGCGGGACGACCTGTGGAACAGCGCGGTGCGCGCGCAGAGCGACGCGGCCATCCTCGCCAGCGAGACGTGGGTGCCCTCCATCGTCTGGGCGGCCCTGTGGACGCTGCTGTCGCTGGCCCTGCTGGGCGTGTCCGCGTACTGGGCCATGCACGCGAAGCCGGGCGGTGGCGTGAAGCTGCCGCCCGTGGCCCGCGCGCGGCGGGTGTGAGCTTGGGGGCCGCGCTACTTGCGCGGCCGCATCCGGAAGGCCACGAAGGACGCCATGTCCGGGAAGCCGAAGTACGGGTTCTTCTGCCGGATGGCCTCCATCTGGGCCACCGGCACGTCCGCGTAGTCGTGCCCGGGGAACAGCCGCGCGGAGTCCGGCACCTTCGCCAGCACCTGGGACAGCGAGCGGTACATGTCCTCCGGGTTGCCGCCCGGGAAGTCGCACCGGCCGCACCCGTTGATGAAGACCGTGTCCCCGGACACGAGCGCGTCCTCCGCCAGCAGGCAGTGCGACCCCGGCGTGTGCCCGGGCGTGTGCAGGGCCTGGAACGTGCGCGCGCCCACCGGCACGGGGTCCCCCGCCTTCAGCGCCCTCAGCGCGTCACCGCCCTTGGCGCGCAGCTCGCTGGAGAAGGCGACCTCCTCCGCCTGCGCGTACACCGGGACGTCGTGGCGCGACAGCAGCTCCGCCAGGCCGTTGATGTGGTCGCCGTGGCAGTGCGACACGAACGCGCCCACCAGGCGCTTGCCGTCCTTCGCCACCGCCGCCTCGATGGCCGGCACGTCCCACGCCGGATCCACCACCACCACCTCCGGGCCGTCCTGGGGCCCCACGAGGTAGACGAAGTTGTCCATCGGTCCGAGCTTCAGCTGCCGTACGTACGGGGTGGGCATGGTTGTCCTCCAGGCGGCCACTCTACGCCCCAGGCTTGCCGCCCCGGGGCCTGTTCCCATTGAATGCGCCCGTTCGCCGTCCCATGCCGCCAGGAGGTCCTCTTCCGTGAAGCGCCTGCCCACCCTGCTCGCCTGCTCGCTCCTGGCTGGCGCGACCGCCTCCGCCGCCGGGCGGAGCACCTCCACCTTCCGCTACAAGCCGTCGCCGGACGACGAGCGGCCCGTCATCGTGGACGCCACCATCGGGCCCCAGGGCAGCGACTTCGCCATGCGCCTGAAGTTCAACAAGGACCCCTTCGGCGAGGAGTGCAAGCAGCGCTGCGCCAACATCACCCTCTTCCTGGACACGGACTCCAGCACCCAGTCCGGCCTGCAGCTGGCCGCCAACAAGGCCCCGGAGAACGGCGCCGACCTGGCGGTCGTCATCCAGGGCGTGCGGGAGTACAAGCGCCAGGACGCGCCCCCGGAAATGGCCCTGCGCGTGAAGGTCCGCCAGCTGGGCTCCGACGCCACCAGCGCGGACGCGGGCGAGCTGCTCGCGGACCTCAACAACCGGCAGGATCCGGAGCGCATCCAGACGGACGGCACCACGGTCTACCTGCTGGTGGACGCCACCAGCGCGCTGCTGCCCTCCGCGCGCAAGGTGCGCGTCATCTACCACCCGCCGGGTGGCAAGGCCCTCACCGCCAGCATCAACGGGATGGCCGGCGGCAGCTCCGGCCGGGGCGTGCAGATCTTCAAGCGCGGCAGCGGCAACTGGGGTCGCGCCCCTGACGCGGAAGGCAAGAAGCCCCGCGCCAATCCCCCCGGCGACAACGGCTAGTCCAAGCTGCCGGCCAGTCAGGCCCTGACAGCGCTCCCCTCGGAATTCCGGGGGGTTGGCGGTGGGTTCTAAGCAGGCACAGGACTGTACGGACGTGCAGAAGTCCCGCGTTGGAGCCGACGCAACCTCCCGAATTCGTTCTCAATGTCAGAGGCCCATGGTAGTCCCGGCCATCTGACGTTGAGTGTCCGACCCGACTGGTAGTCGCAGGGCGTACGGCGCGGCCCGCGCGCCGCGTCACGCACGGTGGGGGCGGCCCGAGTGACACCCATCTGGATTCCATGACCATGCTCGCAGAAGCCGAAACGAAGTCGCGCAAGAAGCAGGGAGGCCCGGCAGGGGGCGGAGGCAAGGGAGGCGGCGGCGCGTCCGGCGCCGGCGGCGGCGACGGTCTGCCCGCGGGCCTGGCCGAGGAAGCGCGCCGCCGGTACCTCAACTACGCCCTGTCGGTCATCACCTCGCGCGCCCTGCCCGACGTGCGCGACGGCCTCAAGCCCGTGCAGCGCCGCATCCTGTACGGCATGTGGAACGACCTGAACCTGTCGTTCGACACGAAGTACCAGAAGTGCGCCCAAGTCGTCGGCGCCATCATGGGCCGCTACCACCCGCACGGCGACACGGCCATCTACGACGCGCTCGTGCGCATGGCCCAGGACTTCTCCCTGCGCTACCCGCTGGTGGACGGCCACGGCAACTTCGGCTCGCTCGACGGCGACTCCGCCGCGGCCTACCGCTACACCGAGTGCCGCCTGGAGAAGCTGGCCACGGAGCTGCTGGGGGAACTGGACAGCAAGACGGTCCGCTTCCGCCCCAACTACGACGGCACCCGCGAGGAGCCGGTCGTCATCCCCGCGCGCGTCCCGCAGTTGTTGATGAACGGCACCACCGGCATCGCGGTGGGCATGGCCACCAACATCCCGCCCCACCACCTGGGCGAGCTGGTGGACGCGCTGCTGGCGCTCATCAACGACCCGGAGCTGCAGACCAAGGACCTGCTCAAGTGGATCAAGGGGCCGGACTTCCCCACCGGCGGGCAGATCCTCAACGACAAGAAGGAGCTGCGCGAAATCTACGAGACGGGCCAGGGCTCCGTCCGCATCCGCGGCGAGTACAAGCTGGAGGAGCTCAAGCGCGGCGGTCAGATGATCGTCGTCACCTCCATCCCGTACACGGTGAACAAGTCCACGCTCGTCGCGAAGATTGGCGAGCTGGTGCGCGAGCGCAAGCTGCCGCTCATCACCGACGTGCGCGACGAGTCCACCAAGGACGTCCGCATCGTGCTGGAGCTCAAGAAGGACGCCAACCCCGAGCTGGTGATGGCGTACCTCTACAAGCACACGCCCTTGCAGACGAACTTCGGCGTGAACCTCACGTGCCTCGTCCCTTCCGACAACCCGGACGTGGGCACGCCCAAGCGGTTGGACCTCAAGTCCATCCTCCGCTACTTCCTCGACTTCCGCCTGGAGATCGTCACCAAGCGGTTCGAGCACGAGTTGGCGGAGCTCAAGCGGCGCGTCCACATCCTCGAGGGCTTCGAGAAGGCCTACGACGCGCTGGATGAGATCATCCGGATCATCCGCCAGTCCGAGGGGAAGCAGGACGCGGCCCAGAAGCTGATGGCGCGCTTCAAGATGGACGAAGTGCAGGTGGACGCCATCCTGGAGATGCGCCTCTACAAGCTGGCCCGCCTGGAGATCCTCATCGTCCAGAAGGAGCTCAAGGAGAAGCGCGCGGAGATCAAGCGCATCGAGGGCATCCTCAAGGACGTGAAGAAGCGCTGGGGCGTCATCCACGACGAGCTGTCCGGCCTCAAGGCCGCGTACACCGACAAGCGCCGCACGCGCATCGGCGGCGCGGGCTCCGAGGAGATGGAGTTCTCCGCGGAGGCGTTCATCGCGGACGAGGACGCCCACGTCGTCATCACCCGTGACGGGTGGATCAAGCGCGTGCGCGAGGTGAAGGACCCGTCCACCACCCGCCTGCGCGAGGGCGACGCGGTGATGGCGGTGCTCGCCGGCAGCCTGAAGGCGAACCTGGTGCTGTTCAGCAACTTCGGCACCGCGTACGTCACCCGCTTCAACGACGTGCCGGCGTCCACCGGCTACGGCGACCCGGTGCAGAAGCTGTTCAAGTTCGACGACGGCGAGCGCGTGGTGGGCGCCCTGTCCCAGGACGCCCGCCTGCCCCAGCCGGAGAAGCTGGTCGCGGTGACGCGCCAGGGCCTGGGCCTGCGCTTCCTGCTGGCGCCGCACCTGGAAGTGTCCACCCGCGCCGGCCGCCGCTACGCGAAGACGGGCGAGGGCGATGAGATCATCGGCACCCAGCCGGTGGGCGACAAGGACCTGCTCGCCGTCCTCACGGAGAAGACCAACGCCCTCGTCTGCAAGGTGGCGGAGGTCAACGAGCTGGCGGGCCCGGGCAAGGGCGTCCAGGTCATCAAGGTGGACGCGGGCGACAAGGTGGTGGACTTCCTCGCGGCGCCGGCCAGTCAGAAGGACGCCACGCTGGAGTTCGAGACGCAGAAGGGCCGCAAGCTGCACCTGTCACCGGCGAAGTTCACGGTGACGGCGCGCGGCGGCAAGGGCCACGAGATGTCCAAGCGCGACACGGTGAAGGAGGTGGCGCGGCCCGTCACCTTCGTGCCGCTGCCGGAGAAGAAGGAGTAGCGGGAAGGCCATGGCGACCAAGAAGGAAAGCTACACAGGCGCGGACATCCAGGTCCTGGAAGGCCTGGAGCCGGTGCGCAAGCGCCCGGCCATGTACATCGGTGGCACCGACACCACGGGCTACCACCACCTGCTCTGGGAGATCGTCGACAACTCGGTGGACGAGGTCATCAACGGCTTCGCGTCCCACATCGAGGTCACGCTGCACAAGGGCGGCAAGTCCATCACCGTCGTGGACAACGGGCGCGGCATCCCCGTGGACATGATGCCCAAGCACAAGAAGCCCGCCGTGGAGGTCATCCTCACGACGCTGCACGCGGGCGGCAAGTTCGAGCAGGGCAACTACATCCACTCGGGCGGTCTGCACGGCGTGGGCAGCTCCGTGGTGAACGCGCTCACCAGCAAGCTGCTCATCGAAATCAAGAAGGACGGCAAGCGCCACGTGCAGTCGTACGCGCGCGGCAAGGCGACGAGCGCCCTGAAGGTGGAGGGCCCCGCGCGCGGCACCGGCACGTCCATCACCTTCGAGCCGGACGCCGAGATCTTCGGCGAGAAGCAGAAGTTCGACGCGGCCCTGGTGCGCGAGCGCCTGGAGGCGAAGAGCTACCTGCACAAGGGCATGACGGTCGTCTGGAAGGACGAAACGGTCACGCCCGCCGTGTCGGAGACGTTCAAGCACGACGGCGGCATCGCCGAGTACCTCACCAAGGTCGTGACGGAGCGCCAGAAGCCCATCGTCCCCGCGGGCAGCACGCCGTTCTACTTCTCGCGCGACAACGAGGTCCGCCTGGAGGTGGCGCTGGCGTGGACGGAGGCCACGGACGAGCACATCCGCTCGTACGTCAACGGCATCCCCACGAACCTGGGCGGCACGCACGAGGCGGGCTTGAGGGCGGCCATCGTCAAGGCGATGCGCAACTACATCGAGACGCACGGCCTGACGCCCAAGGGCGTGTCGCTCACCGCGGAGGACATCCGCGAGGGCATCACCGCCATCCTCTCCGTGTACGTGGTGGAGCCCCAGTTCCAGGGGCAGACGAAGGGCCGCCTCAACAACCCGGAGACGACGGCGCAGGTGGACGGCGCCATCCGCCCGGTGCTGGAGAAGTGGCTCAACGACAACAAGTCCATCGCGGAAGCGCTGCTGGCGCGCATCATCCTGGCCGCCCGCGCGCGTGAGGCGTCCCGCGCGGCCTCCGCCGCCATCAGCCGCAAGTCCGCGGTGAGCCACCGGCTCAACCTCCCCGGGAAGCTGGCGGACTGCTCGTCCACGGACCCGCAGACGAGCGAGCTGTTCATCGTGGAAGGTGACTCCGCAGGCGGCTCCGCCAAGCAGGGCCGCGACCGGCGCACCCAGGCCATCCTCCCCCTGCGCGGCAAGGTGCTCAACGCGGAGCAGGCCTCCACCGACAAGGTGGCCACCAACAAGGAGCTCCAGGACATCGTCAGCGCGCTGGGCTGCGGCATCGGCTCCGACTTCGACATCACGAAGCTGCGGTACGGCCGCGTCTTCCTGCTGATGGACGCGGACAGCGACGGCCACCACATCGCCACGCTGCTGCTCACGTTCTTCTACCGGCACCTGCGGCCCCTGATTGAGGCGGGCGCGGTGCACATCGCCCAGCCGCCGCTGTACCGGGTGGACATCGGCAAGGAGACGTACTGGGCCCTGGACGAACCGGACCGCGACCGCATCATCCGCGAGAAGGCCAAGGGCAACGCCAAGCCCAACATCATGCGCTTCAAGGGTCTGGGCGAGATGACCGCCGATGAGCTGAAGACGACCACGCTCGATGCGAAGAACCGCATCAGCCTGCGCGTCACCATCGACAACGCGCTGGAGACCGACCGCATCATCAACGACCTGATGGGCAAGGATGTCTCGGCGCGTTACAAGTTCATCACCGAAATGGCGGGCGAGGTCCAGGAGCTGGACGTCTGAGAAAGCGGGAGTCCCCGCACACCCGGGACGGGCGTTTCCCCGTCCCGGGGGGGCATTGGTCTTCCGCCCCGCCGGTCGGCTAGCATCCGCCGAATCGTGAACACTGCCCGTCTTGCCCTGACTGTCGCGCTCGCCTGTGTGCTGAGCGCTCCCGCCGCCGACGCCGCCACCAAGCGGAAGCCCGCCGCGAAGAAGAAGCGCCCCGCCGCCACCAAGAAGGTGCCCGCGCCCGTCCCCGAGGACACCTTCACCCCTCCGGATGAAGCGGCCCCCGCGTCGGACGCGCCCGTGGCGCCCAAGGCGGCCACCCAGGCCCCGGTCGCCCCGGCCAGGCCCACCCTCCCGAAGATGGCCGAGGTCCCGGCCGCGGTGGTGCGCGCGGCGCCGTCCAACGCGGTCGCCATCTTCGGCGTGGCGCGCCAGTCAGCCGCGGCGGACTCCGCGGCGAAGCTGGAGGACACGCTCACCCGGAAGCTGGGCAGCGCGGGCGACATCCAGTTCGTGGACCTGGCCACCGCCTTCCCGCCGCCGGAGCCGCAGGGCAACCCCAAGGGGGACGCCCTCTTCGACGAGGGCCGCACGGCGTACGACAACCTGGATCCGGACACCGCGGCGGTGAAGTTCAAGGCGGCCGCGGAGGCCTACGTGCAGCGCCCCGGCGACCTGCGCCCGGAGAAGCTGGGGGAGACGTACCTCTTCCAGGGCGCGTCGCAGCTGCTCAACGGCGACGTGGCGGGCGCGAAGGCGGCCTTCACGAACGCGCTGCTGGCGGAGCCGTCGCTGCGCCCGGACGCGGGCCTGTTCGGCCAGGACGTGCAGCGGGTGTTCGCGGAGGCCCAGACGGAGCTGAACGCGCAGCCGCAGGGCACGTTGGCGGTGACGTCCCAGCCGCAGGGCGCGCGCGTGCTGGTGCGCGGACGCGACGTGGGCGTGACGCCGCTGTCCGGCGCGAAGCTGGCCCCGGGCCACTACCCCGTGCAGGTGGTGCTGCCGGGCTACGCCCCGTTCGCGACGTACGCGGAGGTGAAGCCGTCCGCCCCCACGGAGGTGAAGACGAAGCTGGCCTCCGCGCCGGGCCTGTCCGCGCTGCGTGACGCGGCGGCGAAGGCGGGCACGGAAGCCGCCTTCGACGCGGACGGCGTGCCGCCGGAGGTGGGCGCCATCGGCGAGCGGCTCAACGCCCGCTACGTGGTGCTGGCGGCGTCGTTCCAGGACAAGAAGGGCCGGCTGCACGGCGAGGTGCAGGCGTGGGACCTGCGCACGAAGAACCGCCTGCGCGACGTGGAGGTGGACTTCACCAAGCGCGACGGCAAGGGCAGCGCGGACGCCGCCGCGGACCAGGTGCACACCTTCCTCGCGGGCGCCGCCCTGCCCCAGAGCCGCAAGGAGGAGAAGGACGCCGTGTCCTCCAGCGACTCCGTGCTGCGCAAGCCCTGGTTCTGGGCGGCGGCGGCGGGCGTGGCGGCCGTGACGGCGGGCGTGGTGTACGTGGCCACGACGGACCGCGGCTCCGGCTTCAACCCGGTGAATGGTCTGCCCGGTGGAATTTCCTTCTAGGCCGGGCGTCAAGCGCACAGGACTCCTCATGAAAGCCCTCTCGCTCGCGCTCGTGCTGCTGCCCGCCCTGGCGCTGTCGTCCTCGCCCCCGCAGGGCCGCGTCTCCGCGCTGCTCATCCCCATGGACCCGTCGTCCGAGTCCTCCGGGGTGCAGATGGAGAGCTACATGAACGACGCGCTCGGCAACTTCGCGGGCTACTCCGTGCGAAAGCCCCGCGACCTGTTCGGCCTGCCGGACGACCCGGCCGCCCAGGCGTCCTTCCAGCGCGCGAAGAAGGGCTACGAGGAGAGCCTCAAGGCCTTCGAGGCGCGCGACTACGAGGACGCGGAGCGCAAGGTGCGCGCCACCCTCAAGGAGGTGGAGGGCTCCGTCGCGGCGATGACCTCCTGCTTCCCGCTGTGCGACGCGCTGGCGCTGCACGGCGCCATCCTCCAGCTGCGGGGCGACGTGGAGGAGGCGAAGCTGCTGCTCATCGACCTGATGGCGCTCAACCCCACCTTCGAGCTGAACCCCAAGCGCTTCAGCCGGGAGTTCATGAGCCTGCGCGTGCAGGTGGCGACCAGCCGCACCTCGCAGCTGCGCGGCAGCGCCACCTTCAAGTCCCGGCCCGCGGGCGCCCGCGTCTACGTGGACGGCGAGCCGGTGGGCTTCACGCCGGTGACGCTGCCCACGCTGCCCGTGGGCAAGCACCTGGTGCGCATGGAGCGGCCGGGCTTCCGCCAGTTCGGGCAGATCGCGGAGGTCACGCCGGACGACGTGGAGGTCACCACCGCGCTGTCGCCGACGGCCACCTACAAGGCCTACGACGCGCAGCTGGACAAGGTGGTGCCGGACGTGGCGCGCGGCAGCGACAAGCCGGCCAACGCCGTCATGTCCCTGGGCAAGTCGCTGAGCCTGGACCGCGCCATGGTGGGCACCGTGCGCGTCATCCCGGAGCGGGGCACGGAGCTGGCGGTGGCCCTCTTCGACGTGAAGAGCGGCAAGCGCCTGGGCTCGCGCAAGCTGGTGCTCCAGGGCGACGAGTACGGCCAGCTCAAGTCGGAGATGGAGCGGGTGGTCAACCAGCTCATCAACAGCGAGGGCGAACAGGTCATCAAGAAGCGCGACCCGCTGGACAACCGCAGCGGCGCGGAGGACTGGGGTTCGGAGGACCGGGGCGGCAACTCCCGACAGTCCGTCAAGAAGCACTCCGGGGATGATCCGTTGGATAACGTGTCGGGTACCGAGGACTGGTAGCACGCGGCGCTTGTCCCGGGACGGCTCCCCCCTAGAGTCCCGGGCCGTATGCGCCACCTGCCGCTGCTCGCCCTCCTCCCCAGCCTCGCGCTCGCCCAGACGGGCGCCGTCGACCGCGCCCCCGCCCCGCCCCGGGGCGTCACGCTGCCGCCCACCAACGCGGCGCTCATCGACGAGGCGCCCGCCCTGTCCCTCAACCCCGCCGGCCTGGGCTTCCAGGACGCGGGGCAGCTGTTCTACCTCCACGAGCGCAACCTCGAATCCGACTCCGTCGCGGACGCCGTGTTCCTGGGCACGCGCCTGCTGGGGCTGGGCGCGGGCTTCTCCCTGGAGTGGATCCGCGGGGAGAACGCGCCGGACTACCGCAAGACGTCCTTCGGCCTGTCGCTGGGGCCGCGCACGCTGCAGCTGGGCGCCGCCCTGCACGACTTCAGCTCGGATGACCGCCGCATCGGCGGGTTGACCAGCTGGGACGTGGGCCTCACCGCGCGCCCCTTCCGCTTCCTGTCGCTGGCCGCCGTGGCGAAGGACGTGAACGCGCCGGAGCAGGACGGCCTCAAGCTGCCGCGGCGCTACAACTTCGGCCTGGGCCTGCGCCCGCTGGGCGAGCGCTACACGCTGGGCGTGGACTGGCTCTTCGCGGAGGGCGGCTTCCGGGAGGGCCTGGCCACGTACACGCTCCAGGCAGAGGTGGTGCGCGGCCTGCGGCTGGGCGGCGGGCTGTCCCACGGCTTCGTGAGCGGCATCCCGCTGGCGCTCCAGTTCGCGGCCACGGTGGACCTGGGCCACGCGGGCCTGACGTACGCGGCGGGCGGCGCGGGGAACGGGCTGGACCACGTGCTGCAGCTTCGCCTGTCGTCGGAGCGCTACCGCTCCGTGCACGGCGGCGGCGGCGTGGTGGCGCTCGTGGACCTGGACGACATGCTCGCGGGCGGCGTGAGCCCCGTGCTCTCGCTGCTGGGCGTGAGCGAGGTGGACCCGTACCTGCGCCTGATGAAGTTCCTGGACCTGGCCACGCGCGACGAGCGGCTCAAGGGCGTGGTGCTGAAGATGGAGGGCCTGCCCGGCGTGGGCTGGGGCACGGCGGAGGAGCTGCGCCAGTCGCTGCTCAAGCTGCGCGAGGCGGGCAAGAAGGTCGTGGTGGTGATGCTGTCCGGGGATGACCGCAGCTACCTGGTGGCGTCCGCGGCGGACAGCGTCTACGCGCTGACGGAGGCGTCGCTGCCCATCAACGGCCTGGCCGCCACGGTGACGTCGCTGGGCGGCACCATGGAGAAGCTGGGCGTGCACTGGGACGTGGCGCGCGTGGGTGAGTACAAGACGGCGATGGAGCAGTTCACCCGCTCCGACATGAGCCCCGCGGAGCGCGAGACGCTGGACGCATACCTGGATGCGCAGGTGACGCACTACGAGAAGGCCGTGGAGGCGGGGCGCAAGCTGCCCCCGCAGAAGCTGCGCGCCGCGTGGGCCCAGGGCATCCTGTCCTCCAAGCGGGCGCAGGCGGCGGGGCTGCTGGACGGCGTGGTGTCCGCGACGGAGCTGGAGGCGCGCGTGGCGGAGTGGTTCCCCGGCCTGCGCTTCCACCCGTCGTATTCGCCGCGCGACGAGCGCGAGGACCGCTGGGGCCTGCGCCGCCGCATCGCGGTGGTGCCGGTGCTGGGCGACATCACCGGCGGCCGCAGCCGCGAGGATCCGTTGGGCTTCGCGCAGCTGGCGGGCGCGGAGACGGTGGTGCGCGCGCTGCAGGAGGCGCAGGAGGACCCGTCCGTGGTGGCCATCGTCCTGCGCGTGGACTCCGGCGGCGGCGACGTGCTGGCGTCGGACCTGATGTACCGCGCGGTGCTGGAGGCGAAGAAGCACAAGCCCGTCGTCGCCTCCATGGGCGACGCGGCGGCGTCCGGCGGCTACTACGCGGCGGTGGCCGCGGACGAGGTGCTGGCGGAGCCCACGACGCTCACGGGCAGCATCGGCGTCTTCTACCCGAAGCCCGCGCTGGAGGGCCTGGGCATGAAGCTGGGGGTGAACCAGGAGACGCTCAAGCGCGGCGAGCTGGCGGACCTCCTGGAGTGGTGGAAGCCGTGGACGCCCGAGCAGCAGGCCGCGGTGCAGACCTGGGTGGACGACTCCTACGACACGTTCATCACGGAGGTCGCCCGCAACCGGAAGATGGACAAGGCGAAGGTGGACGCCGTGGCCCGGGGCCGCGTGTGGAGCGGCACGGACGCGCTCGCCCGGGGGCTGGTGGACGGGCTGGGCGGCCTGCCGGAGGCCATCGCGTCGGCGCGCAGGCGCGCGAAGGTGCCCCCCGCGGAGGACCTGGACCTGGACGTCATGGGGGACGCGCGCGGCTTTTTCTCCGGCCTGGGCGGAGAGCCTGGCGTGCACGCGCTGGCGGGGCTGCTGCTGCCCGCGCTGCCGGAGCGCCCGCCGGAGGCCCTGTCCGTGCTCGCCCGGGAGGTGGGGCTGGGGTCGCCCGAGCTCCTGCGCCCCGGGCTGAAGGCCATGATGCCCTTCCGCGTGCGCATCCGCTGAGCGGCGCCCGGAGGCCCCGGGTTCGGGCCGGGGAGGTCGGCGGGTGGACAGCCCACGCACACCCCCGGCGAAATTGCGGGCGCCCCATCCGGGCGCTCTGTTAGGGTGGTGAGTGCCTCCCGGCCGGCGCTAGGGCCGTCGGGGGGTTTCAGGAACCGGCGGTTTCGGCCTTCTCGCAGGCCCCGCGTCCGGCTTCCTGTCCCAAAACCTGCTTCCTGACGTCCCCGGCGTGCCCCCTCAAGGCCGCCGCCCTCAAGGGCCGTCACGCGTGGAGCCCCATGAGCGAGAATTCCGACAACCCCGAGACCCGCAACCCGCCGCCCCCGCCCGCGGCCGCACGTCCCCCTCCGCCCCCCGAGGCGGATGACGACGGCGGAGACGACGAGGGAGACGAGGGCCCCGACGAGGGCGACGCCTCCGCGGGAGGTGCCGCGCAGAACGGCGCGCCCGGAGGCCCCGCGGGCCAGGGTGGCCGCCGTCGCCGCCGCCGCCGCCGCCGTCGTGGCGCGCAGGTGCACTTCACCCCGGAGGGCCAGGCCTACCGCATGCAGCCGGGCCCGGACGGCCAGCAGGTACAGGTGTTCCTGACGCCGCAGGAGCTGGAGCAGTACAAGCAGCGCCAGGCGCAGCAGCAACAGCAGCAGCCCCAGGGCGGCGGCCAGCCGCAGGCCCAGGAGGCCCGCCCCGCGCAGGACGGCGGGCAGCCGCAGCAGCAGCCGCAGCGCCACGAGCACCCGCGCCATCAGCAGCAGCAGCGCGGTGGCGGACAGCAGCAACAGCAGCAGAACCTGGCGCCCGTGGAGGGCGTGCTGGACACGGAGGCCAAGGGCCCCAACGCGTTCCTGCGTCAGGTGAAGCGCAACCTCCTGGCGTCGCCGGACGACCCGGAGCTGCCGAAGAACCTGGTGCAGAAGCTGCGCCTGCGGCAGGGCCAGTACCTCACCGCGTTCGCGCAGATGCGCGGCCACAAGGGCGTCATCCAGAAGGTGGACACGGTGGACGGGCGCCCGCTGGAGGGCGCGCCCCGGCTGCCCCACTTCGCGGACCTCACCTCCGTGGACCCCACCGAGCGGCTGAAGCTGGAGAACGGCCACAAGGAGATGGTCACGCGCGTGCTGGACCTCATCGCGCCCATCGGCAAGGGTCAGCGCGCGCTCATCGTCGCCCCGCCCAAGACGGGCAAGACGATCATGCTCCAGCGCATCGCGCAGGCCGTCATCCAGAACCACCCGGAGTGCCACGTCATGGTGGTGCTCATCGACGAGCGCCCGGAAGAAGTGACGGACATGCGCCGGAGCATCAAGGCGGAGGTCATCGCCTCCAGCTCCGACCGGCCCACGGGCGACCACCTCAAGGTCGCGGAGCTCGCGCTGGAGCGCGCCCGCCGGCTGGTGGAATCCGGCAAGGACGTGGTCATCCTCCTGGACTCCATCACCCGCCTGGCGCGCGCCTACAACAAGGAGGTCGACAGCTCCGGCCGCACCATGACGGGCGGCGTGGACAGCCGCGCCCTGGAGCGCCCCAAGCGCATCTTCGGCGCCGCGCGCGCCACGGAAGAGGCGGGCTCGCTCACCATCATCGGCACGGCGCTCATCGACACCGGCAGCCGCATGGACGAGGTGATTTTCGAGGAGTTCAAGGGCACGGGTAACTCCGAGGTCACCCTGGACCGCCTCCTCGCGGAGAAGCGCGTCTTCCCGGCCATCAACATCCCCCAGTCCGGCACGCGCAAGGAGGAGAAGCTCTTCACCCTGCGCGAGTACGAGAAGGTGAAGAAGCTGCGGCAGATGCTCTTCTCCGTGAAGCCGGTGGAGGCCATGGAGGCGCTCGTCAAACGGCTCGGCCGCTACACCTACAACGACGAGTTCTTCGACGAGTTGTAGGCCCCGGTCCGCCCGCGCGGGGGTGGTGTGGCGAGCCCTGGATTGCGTAAGGTGAGCGCATGATTCAGGGCTCGGGCCGCTGCCACTATCACCCGGACCGCGCGGGCCTGGGCGTCTGCGTGGAGTGCCGGCGCGTCATCTGCCGCGAGTGCACCACGCAGTTCGAGGGCATCAACCGCTGCGCCAGCTGCCTCGACACGCGCCGCAAGGCGCTGGAGGGGCCGCCGCCCCGGCGCGAGTGGAGCGTGGCGCACGTGGTGCTGGCGCTCGTGGGCGTCGTGCTCGTGTGGGGCGGCGTGCTGCTGGCCGCGCACGCGGTGGGCTGACGCGATGGCCGTCTCCGCATTGGAATTGCGCCCCCGGGGTCCGGTGGCCTTGATGGACGCGGCGCTGCGGCTGTGCGCGCGCGACGCGGGCGTCTGGGCGCTCACGCTGCCCGGTGGCGCCGCGGTGGTGGCCGCGCTGCTGCACCTCTTGGACGCCGTGGACCATGGGCGCTCCCCCACCCTGCCCGCGCTGTACGTCACGCTCGCGTGGTTCCTCCGGGGCGTGGGCCAGGGCGCGGCGTGCCACTACGTGCAGGAGGTGCTGCTGGGCGCGAAGGCGGAGCCGTCCGTGCGGCAGTCGCTGCGCGCGGCGCTGGCGCGGCTGCCCAGCCTGTTCATCGCCGTGGCGTACCTGGCGTTCTTCAACGTGCTGACGCTGACGTTCTCGCTGGGCATCGCGACGCTGCTGCTCTCCGCGCAGGGCGTGGGCTACGCGGCGACGATGCAGGGCCGGGGCAGCCCGCTGAAGCTGTACGCCCTGGGCTCGCGGCTGCTGGGCCCGTCGCGGGGAACGGCGACCGCGGTGCGCTGGCTGATGGGCGTGCAGGTGCTGGTGTTCTTCAACCTGCACGTGGGGTTCAACTTCCTGCTGTACCTCGGGCGGCAGCTGGTGGGCATCGACCTGACGTTCGCGGAGCGGTTCGCGTCGCTGGACAACCCGCCGTGGCTCGTGTTCCTGGCCGCGACGACGTTCGCCCTCTTCGAGCCCCTGCGCGCGGCGACCGCCACGCTGCTGCTGGTGGACGGACGCGTACGGCAGGAGGGGCTGGACCTGCTGGCCGCCGTGCAGCAACTGCCGGAGCGGAGCAGGAAGCCCGGCACGCTGGCGTCGAAGGGCGTCGCCGCCGCGCTGCTCCTCGCCACGGGCCTGCTCCTCGCCGTGCCCGCTCCGGCGCAAGCGGCTCCGGAAGCAGCCGCGCCGGTGGACCGCAAGGCCGTGCGCGCCCGGCTGGTGAAGGTCGCGACGACGTGCGAGCTGCCCGAGCAGGTGGAGGGCCCGGCGCTCCGGGACCTCGATGCGCTGGACGCGCGTGAGACGGTCAAGCTGGAGCGCTTCGTGCGCCGCCTGGAGCAGCAGGCCTACGACGACGAGGACTGCGACAGCGCGGCGGTGACGCTGGAGGAAGGGCTCGCGCAGGTGACGGCCACGGCCGAGGCCCAGGCGCGCGCGGACGCCCGGGCGGCGACGGACCGGGCGCGGTCCATCCTCGCGCGGCCGGAGTTCCAGGAACGTCCGGAGAAGGCCCCGTCCGAACCCAAGGAGGAGGAGGTCCCTCCGGAGCCCGGCTGGTGGCGCCGCTTCATCGACAAGCTGGGCGAGTGGCTGAAGGAGTTCTTCAAGCGCCACGACCCGCAGCCCAGGTCGCGTGAGACGGCCCTGCCCCTGAGCGGCGGCGCGGCGGCCGACATCCTCGTCGTCATCCTGGTCGCGCTGACGCTGGCGGTGCTGGGGGTGGTGCTCGTCAGCGTGCTGCGGCGCAAGCGTGCGGCCCCGGGTCCGGCGCTGGACGTGCGCACCGTGGACGCCGCGGCGCTCGCGGACAACCCGGACCACGCGTTGTCCCGTCCGCCGGAAGGCTGGGCGCACCTGGCCGACGCGCTGGCCGCGAAGGGCGAGTACCGCGAGGCGGTGCGCAACCTCTACCTCGCGCTCCTGTCGCGCCTGCACCGCGACGGCGCCATCCACTACGACGAGACCCTCTCCAACTGGGACTACCTGCGCGCGTTCCGGGGCCGCCCCGAGGTGAAGGCCCCGTTCCGGGAGCTGACGCGCCGCTTCGACTTCGCGTGGTACGGCAACGTGCCCGTGGGCCCGGACGGCTACACCGAGTTCCGTGCCATCACCGCCCCGCTGCTCGCCGCGCCGCCCGTGCAGGAGGCCGCCGGTGCGTGACCGTTTCCCGTTGCTCGTGCTGGGGAGCCTGCTGCTCGCGGGCGTGCTCGGGACGTTCCTGGTGCGCGGCGCCCAGCGCGGCGGCTTCGCGGATCCACTGTCCACCTTCCGCGCGGAGCCGGACGGCGCGCGCGCCCTGTACCTGCTCGCGCAGGAGAGCGGCCTGCCGGTGACACGCAACATGGCGGACCTGCGCCTGCTCTCCGGCCATGAGGCGCTGGTGCTGCTCGCCGTGGAGGTCCAGGACTCGCACGAGGAGGATCCGGATCAGACGCGGCTCGCCTCGGATCCGGACGCGGGGACCCACGGCGAGGACGCGCCGCACCAGGGCTTCAACGCGCTGCGGGCGCAGCAACTGGACGACGACGAGGTCGAACGCGTCCTGGCCCATGTCCGCGCCGGGGCGTCGCTCGTGTACGTGCCCTGGGGCTCGCGGGAGAACGCGCTCCTGGATGCGCTGGGCGTGAAGCTGGACAAGGCGGACGTGACGCTGCCCATGCGCACGCTGGTGCCCCCGCTGCCCACGCCGTACACGCTGGGCGTCGAGCGCGTGGAGGCGAAGGTCCAGGCCTACCTCCGGCTCCCGGAGGGCGCGGTCACCGTGCTGGAGGATGAACGCCTGGGCTTCCCCGTGGCGGCGGTGGTCCCCGCGGGCAAGGGCCGGGTGCTGGTGGTGGGCGCCCCCGAGCTCGCGATGAACCCGGCGCTCGCGCGCGCGGACAACGCGCAGTTCTGGCTGAGCGCCCTGGGCGCCATGGGCCCCGGCCCCTACGCCTTCGACGAGTTCCACCACGGCTTCACCAACGAGCGCTCCATCGTGGACTTCGCGCGCCGCTACGGCCTGCACTTCGCCGTCGCGCAGCTGCTCCTGGGCGTCGTGCTGTGGGCGGGCGCGCTGAAGCGCTTCGGCCGTCCGCTGCCTCCGCCCGAGTCCATGCGCGTGGGCGCCACGGACGCCCTCTTCGCCATGAGCCGCCTGTACCGCGAGGGCCAGCACCACGCCTTCGCCGCGGGCCTCATCTCGCGCGGCCTCACGCAGCAGCTGGCGCCGCTCGCGGGCCTGCCCTCGCACTCCACCGCCGACGCCGTCGCGCAAGGGCTGCGGTCGCGCGGACGCCAGGACCTGGCGGAAGGGCTGCTCGACGTGAATCGCCAATCCGCCGCCGTCCAGAAGGACGCCGACCTCCAGGCCCTCGCCACCTCCGCCGCGCACCTGCGCGAGCGCATCCACCCCGCCGGCACCGGCCGGCCCCGCCCCGGAACCCCATGAACGCCCCGCCCTTCTCCCCTCCTCCCTTCCCGGACAGCGGCAACGCCGTGCGGTCCGCGAACGCCATCCGCGAGGGCGTCCTCGCGGAGGTGCGCAAGGCCGTGGTCGGGCAGGACGAACCGCTGGAGCTGATGCTCTGCGGGCTCGTGGCCGGCGGACACATCCTCCTGGAGGGCGTGCCCGGCGTGGCCAAGACGCTGATGGCCAAGGCGCTGTCGCGCAGCGTGGGCGCGGACTTCAAGCGCATCCAGTTCACGCCGGACCTGATGCCCGCGGACATCCTGGGCACCAGCGTCTTCGACTTGAAGTCACAGGCCTTCGTGCTCGCGCGAGGCCCCATCTTCACGGACCTGCTGCTCGCGGACGAAATCAACCGCGCCCCGGCGAAGACGCAGTCCGCGCTGCTGGAGGCGATGCAGGAGCGCGCCGTGTCGCTGGAGGGCAAGAACCTCCAGCTGTCACCCATGTTCACGGTGTTCGCCACGCAGAACCCGGTGGAGTCCGAGGGCACGTACCCGCTCCCCGAGGCGCAGCTGGACCGCTTCCTCCTGAAGATCGACGTGGGCTACCCCGCGCCGGAGGAGGAGGACGCCATCCTGGAGTCCGTGCACCGGGGCTTCGACTCGGGCGACCTGGCGCGAGCCGGAGTGAACGCGGCGGTGACGAAGGACGGGCTGCTGGAGGCGCGCGCGGCGCTCAGCGCGGTGAACGTGGAGCAACCGGTACTGGGTTACATCCGCAAGCTGGTGGCGGCGACGCGAAGCTCGCCCAACATCCGCCTGGGCGCGGGGCCGCGCGCGGGCGTGCACCTGCTGCTCGCGTCCAAGGCGCTGGCGGCGCTGCGGGGCCGCGACTTCGTGACCCCGGACGACGTGCGATTCCTCGTGGGCCCGGTGCTGCGCCACCGGCTGCTCCTGTCGCCGGACGCGGAGCTGGACGGGGCCACGCCCACGGAAGTGCTGCGCGAGGTGGTCCAGGGCGTCGAGGTCCCCCGGTGATTCCCTCCGAGCGCCTGTGGGGGCTGCTCGCCCTGCTCGCGCTGCCCATGGCGCTGGCGGGCTTCTTCCCGGGCCTGGGCGGCGCGGTGCTGGCGCTGGACGCGCTGGCCGTGGCCCTGGCCGCGTTCGACTTCCTCCAGGCCCGCCGCGTGCGCCTGGAGGTGGAGCGCACGCTGCCGGAGCGCCTCAACGTCGGCGTGGCGAACCGCGTCGAGCTGCGGCTGGTGCACCGGGGAGGCGGCACGGTGGAGGTGCGCGTGAAGGACGACGCGCCTCCGTCCTTCGCCACGGAGCCCTCGGAGGCCACGCTGCGCCTCACGCCGGACAGCCAGACGCAGTGGGTGTACCGGGCCACGCCCGCGAAGCGCGGCAAGTTCAGCTTCGGCGCCGTGCACGTGCGCGTGCGCGGCCCGCTGGGGCTCATGTCGCACGAGCGCGCCTTCCCTGCCGAGCGCTCGGTGTCCGTGTACCCGGACCTGCGAGGCGCCCGGAGGCTGCTGCTCTCGGGCGCGGCGCTGGACCTGGTGAACCTGGGCCTGAGGCAGCTGCGGCGCGACGGCCGGGGCAGCGAGTTCGCGCGCCTGCGCGACTACGCCCAGGGCGACAGCGTGCGCGACGTGGACTGGAAGGCCACCGCGCGCCGGGGCCGTCCGGTGACGCGCGTGCTGGAGTCGGAGCGTTCCCAGGCGCTGCTCATCTGCGTGGACGCGGGGCGCTCCATGGCGGCGCAGGTGGACGGCCTCACCAAGCTGGATCACGCGGTGAACGCGGCGCTGTTCCTCGCCTTCGTGGCCATCCGCAACGGGGACCGGGTGGGACTGGCCCTCTTCGCGGACGGCGTGAAGGCCTACCTGCCGCCCGCCGCGGGCCGGGGCCAGTACCGCAAGCTGGTGGACACGCTCTACTCCACGACGCCCAGCCTCACGTACGTGGACTACCTGGCGCTCTTCAAGGAGCTGAACGTGCGCCTCAACCGGCGCAGCCTGCTGTGCGTCTTCACGGACTTCCTCGACGAGGAGCAGGCCAACACGCTGGTGGCTCCACTGCACCGCCTGGCCCGCCGCCACGTCCCGCTGTGCCTGTCCGTGAAGGACACGGCACTCCAGAAGCTGCTGCGCACGCCGCCGTCAGGCCCGGAGGAAGCGTTCCAGCACGCGGTGGCGTCGGAGCTGCTCACGGACCGCGAGGTGCTCAAGGCCCGCGTGAGCCGGGGCGGCGTGCAGATGCTGGACGTGGCGCCGGACGAGCTGAGCCTCGCGGCGGTGAACCGATACCTCGACATCAAGGCGCGCGGCGTCCTGTAGGAGCCCCATGGCCCGGACCGCATTCCAGACGGCGGACTTCACGGCGGAGCCCGTCGACGACAGCGAGACACACGTCGTGCAACCGCTCCTCGACCGCTGCGAGGACTACCACCAGATCGCCTACGGCCGCCCCGCGCTCCCGGATCAGGCCCGGAACATCCCCAGCGAACGGCCTCCGGGGCTCGCCCCCGGCCAGGGCCAGCTCCTCGCGCTTCGCGACGCGCACGGCGTCCTCGCGGGGATGATTGAAGCCTTGCGCGACTTCCCGGCCCGGGGTGAGTGGTACATCGGCCTGCTGCTCCTCGCGCCCGAAGCCCGAGGCCAGGGCCGGGGCGAGGCCGTGCTGAGCGCCTACGAAGGCCACGTGCGCGCGAACGGCGGCCGGCTGCTGCGCGTGGCGGTGGTGGAGGACAACACGGTCGGGCGCCGCTTCTGGACGCGCGTGGGCTTCCAGCCGGAGCAATGGGTGGGCCCCATCGAGCAGGGGCTGAAGCACAACCGGGTCCTGAAGATGACCAAGGCCCTCGGCTGAGGCGTCAGGCCTCGGGCCCCTCACGCAGCCAGCCCACGAAGCGCGTGTCGGGCACGTCGCCGCGCACGCGGTGCAGGCCCCGCTTGAACAGGGCATAGACGCGGAAGAAGCGCTCCAGGCCCGCGCGCTCGGCGGGCGTCATCGGGTGCGTCCCGCACACCACCTTCGGGTCGCCCTTCCCCGCGTCGATGAAGCCCAGCACGGCCACCACCGGCACGCGCACGCGCTGCCCCTGCGCCAGGCGAGGCCCCAGCACCACCGCGTCCAGCGGATCCCCGTCGTCCGACAGCAGCCCCGGAATGGAGCCGTAGTTGTACGGGCACGGCAGCGGCGACACGAAGTCCACGGAGCCGTCCGCGCGCCGCTTCACCAGGGAGAAGCGCGGGCATTCAATCAGCACCTCCGGCTCGCGCGGCAACGGAGGCACGGCCAGCTCCGGCCCGCTCATCCCGCCAGCTCCGCCGTCGCCCGCGCCCTGTCCCGCCGGCCGCGCATCCAGTCCGACAGCAGGTACGCGTAGACGCCCGTCCCCACCGTCAGCGCGAAGGTGACCTTGAAGGCCACCGACAGCTTCGGCGGGTGGATCTGCGACACCGTGCCCTCGATGAAGCCCGCGAGCACGAACAGCACCAGCGTGCCGAACAGCAGCTTCACCGCCGTCACCGCCTCCTTGCGCAGCGCCTGCCCGCGCGACAGCCCGCCCGGCGCCACCATGCCCCGCGCAATGACGAGCCCCGCCGCGCCCGCGATGCAGATGGCGGAAATCTCCGGGATGCCGTGCGGCAATATCCACGCCCAGAACCACCCGGCCATCCCCTTCGCCGCGTACACCTGCGCGAGCGCCCCCAGGAACAGGCCGTTGGTGAACAGCATCACCGCCGTGCCCAGCCCCAGCGTGATGCCCAGCGCGAACGCCAGGAAGGCCACCTGGATGTTGTGCGTGAAGAGGAACGTCGTGAACTGCGCCTGCTCCTCCACGGACATGCCCTTGCCCGCGGCCTCGTCGGCGGCGCGCTTCACGGGGTCCATGCTCAGGTGCTGCTCGGGCACCAGGTAGTGCGCCGCGTCCGGATCCACCACCATGCCCACGTAGCCGAAGCCCGCGCCCGCCAGGAACAGCAGCACCGACGCCACGTACATCCGCCACTCGTGGTGCAGCAGCGCCGGGAAGCCGCGCGCGACGAAGGCCCACACGTCCGCGAACCGGGGCCGGCTGCCCGGGTACGTCAGCGCGTACGCGCGGCCCACCAGGTCGTTGAGGTACGCGCTCACGTCCGCGGATCCGCTGCGCGCGCGCACCCACAAGAGGTCGCTGGAGACGGCGCGGTACAGCTTCCCCAGCGAGCGGGCCTCGTCCAGGCTCAGCCTGCGCAGCCCCTCGCCCTCGGACTTGTCCAGCAGCGACTCCAGCTGCTGCCAGCGCGGCCGCCGCGTCTCGATGAACTCCGCCATCTCCATGGGGCCACTCTAGCCGAGCACGGGAAACGACGAGGCGCCGGCCGCCCTCCTTCGTTTCGAGGGAGGACTCCGGCGCCCCGGTGCTTCAGCACTCCAGCGGACTACTTGATGAGCTTCTCGAGCGGCTTCGCCTCGGTGGAGCCCTGGGCCTCGGTCCACTCGACGACGGGCGTCTGCCACGCCATGCCCGTCTCCGCCGGGTCGCTGTCCAGCTTCTCGAAGTCGAAGCCGTCACCGCCGAAGTACAGGTACTCCACGGTGGCCACCGTGTACTCCTTCTGCGGATCCAGCGGCTTGCCCTTGGCGTCCTTGAACTTGCCCTTGCCCGCCGGGGTGAAGCCGGCGACGAGCGCGTCCGGGTTCGCCAGCTGCTTCGCCAGGTCCTCGCCCTTGAGCTTCACGGTGAGCAGCGAGTTCTCGAACGGAAGGGCCGAGTACACGCTGCCCAGCGTCACGTCACCCTTGGCCAGGCCGCCCCGGATGCCGCCCTTGTTGAGGATGGCCCCGTCGGTGTTCAGCTGCGTGCGCACCGCGCCCGCCACCCACTTCGCCATCAGCGGCGAGTCCTGCGGGATGCCCGTCTTGGTGAAGCCGATCTTCCGGCCGAGCGCCTGGTCCACCTTCGCCTGCCACTCCGCGATGCGCTTCGCCGTCTCCGCGTCCGGCGTGCCACCGGACACCTGGACGACCTTCGTGTCCACGCCGGTCACCTTCTGGCCCGCGGGCTTCGCCGGGTCGAACTTGAACTGCGCGCGCAGGTACGACTCGAAGCCGCGGCCCAGCGACGCGTAGGTGGTGTCACCTTCCGTCTTCACGCCAGGGGCCTCCGTGCCGCAGCGGCCGCCGGCCACGAGCGACACCTTCCAGTCCGCGTGCTTCGCCAGCACCGGCTGCAGGTCCGTGGGGCACTGGTCCGCGACGATGACGACGACGTCCGCGCCCGCCTTGCGCGCCTCGGGGACCGCGGTGTTGAGCGCGTCCTCGTTGGGGGTGACCTCCAGGCCCTCCGCGCGGCCGGACATCGCCGTGCGAACGGTCTTCTGCGACGTGAGGCCCACCACCGCAATCTTCAGGCCCCGGCGTTCGTAGACCTGGAACGCGGGCATGGACAGGTCCTTCGCCAGCGACGCGTCCGTCACCTTCAGGTTCGCCGCCAGGAAGGGGAAGCCCCCGGCCGCGCGGTTCTTCAGGAAGGAATCCTTGGCGTACGACAGCTCGTGGTTGCCCAGCGCGGAGGCCGCATAGCCCATGTGCCCCATCACTTCGGCCGTCGGAGCCCCCAGGAAGAAGGAGGAGATGGCCGGGCCCGTCCACAGGTCGCCCGTCGTCAGGGCGAGCGTGCCGGCATCCGGACAGGTCGCCTGGCCGTCCTTCAGCGGACCGGCACAGTGCTTTTCATCAGTCACCCAGCGGCCCATCAGCTCCGCGGCGCCACCCTTGCCCTCGACGGGCAGGAGCTGGCCACGGGCGCTGCCGGTGACGAGCACCGTCACCTCGTTGGGCACGGCGGGCTTCGCGGGCTCGGCCGCGGGAGGCGGCGTGGCCGGGGCCGGCGGGGGAGTCTTCTCACAACCCGCGAGGGCTCCCAGGGCGAGGACCAGCGCGCCGGACGACAGCGTGAGCTGGCGGGAAGGACGACGGAAGGGACGCAGCGAGAGAGGGTTCGGGTTCACGGCCGGGCCTTTAGCACATCCCCGACGTGGTAGCGTGACCCAATGACGGGCATGAAAGGCAAGGATTTCAAGCCTTTACAGGAGGATGAGGACGGCGGGACTCCCGGGGGTCAGGGAGGCTCGCGAGGCCGGAACTTCGCCTCCGATTTGTGGGGCGAGGTCCGGGGCGGCGCCGAGCACTTCCAGTCCACGAAGGGCCAGCTGCCCCCGGGCCGCATCCGCCAGTTCTTCTATGGCGTGGCCCTGCCCTTCCACATCGCCCGCGTCACGCTCGCGAGCCCCGCGGTCCGCGCCACCTACGTGAAGGTGACCGCGCTCCAGACGGCGTTCCTGCTGGCCATCGCCGCGGGCTGGGCGTTCAACCAGTTCGACGCACAGGAGCATCGGAAGCGGCCGGAGACGTCCGAGACCCGGGCCGCGCGCGAGAGGGCGCAGGCCCGCATCGAGGCACGGGCGAAGGAGCTGGAGGCCGCGATGAAGGCCCGGAAGGGCCAGGGCTCGGAGAAGGAGGACGCGGCCGCCGTGAAGGCGGCGCTGAGCGCGCTCATCCATGAAGCCGTCAACTCCGGCAAGCAGGGCGAGCTCCCTCCGGATGAAGCCGCCGCCGTGGCCGGGGACGCGGCGGATGAGGCCGCGGCCGCCGCCGAGGAGGCGGCGGCAGAGGAACAAAGGCAGTCCGCCGAGAAGGCCACGGCCGCCGCGAGCGAGGACGCACAGGTCACGGACGAGGGGGATGCGGAGAGTGATTCGCTCTCCGCCGCCATCCGGACGGAGGTCGAGCAGGCCCTCCGGGACGTGGCTGACATCTCGGAGGAGGAAGCGAAGGGCCCCCGCATCCAGAAGGAGCCCCAGAAGAAGGGGTTCAACATCGACGCGCCCGTGGTGCGCGACGGCGTCTTCTTCCTGGGCAGCTGGGAGTTCTGGGCGCTCTTCTTCGGCTCGTTGAGCGCGGCGCAGTGGATCATCGTCGCCCTGTCACGCGACTACCACACGTCCATCTCCCGCGAGGCCAGCCTCGCCACCGGCGTGCCGCCCGAGGACCCTGACATCACCCCGCGCGTGCGCCTGAACGTCCCCTGGATGCGCGCCAAGCTCCAGCGCCGCTGGAGGGCCTTCCTGCTGTTCGTGATGGGAGTCCCCGCGCTCCTGCTGCTCTGCGTCCCCCTGTGCTGGATCCCGAACTCGTTCACGCTGGTCAGCAGCCTCTGGGGCTTCTGGTGGCTGCTCGTCTTCACCGCCGCCAAGAGCGACCGCGCCTGGATGGCCCCCGTCACGCGGCCACCCTGGTTCGTGCGCATCTGGAGCGCGCTGCCGTTCCTGCAGGGGGGGCCGCTGCGCGGGTACGTGTCGCGGCTGGCGCACCGGGCGGAAGCCGTCGCCGCGCCCATCGCCACCGTGGAGCGTCAGCCGTGGGTCTTCGCGGGGCTCGCGTTCACGCGCTTCGTGGGCAGCATCCCGCCGTTCCGCTGCTTCACGCGGCCGTTCATCCCGGTGGCGTCGGCGCACCTCATCGGCCTGGACCCGGTGCAGCCGCCCGCGCGCAAGAGCGGCGAGCCGCCGCCTCCGCACGGCGCGGGAGACTGACTCAGACGTCGGAGGGCGCGTTGCCTTCGGGAGGCAAGCCGCCAATGCCCTCCAGCGGCGCGGCGGGCTGCTGGGGAGCGCCCAGCTCCAGCCGCTGGCCCTCCTCTCGGCGCGCGGGCAGGTCGATGACGCTCTGGAGCTGCTGGCTCACGGAGCGGAAGAAGCCCGTGAGCAGCTCCGGCCGGTCCGCCAGCAGGTCCAGGAAGTCGCGCCGGTCGATGACGAGCACGCGCGAATCCACCGCGGCCACCATGTCCGTGGGGCGGGGCGCGCCGTCGAGCAGGCTCACCTCGCCAATGGCCTCCTTCGCCTGGAAGCGCAGCACGTGCTCGCCGTTGCGGAACGCGTCCACCGCGCCCTCGACGATGACGTAGAGCGCGTCGCCCGGGTCGCCCTGGCTGTAGAGCCGCTGGCCCGCCTTGAAGGAAGCCTCGCGCGCCACCTCCGCGATGGCGGCGATGTCGTCCACGTCGCTCTGCGAGAAGACGCTCACGCCCTCCAGGGCGAACATCCGTTGGACGATGGTATCGCTCATGTCACCCTCCTGCGGGAGCACGTCCAGGCCATTCACCCGCGCCACGTGGCGGGCGCACGCGCGCAGCACCAGGTCCTCACTCTGCACGAGGTTCGCCAGCCGCCGCCACAGCCGGCCCGGTGCTCCCGGCGGAAGCTCGCGGTGGTGGGCCTCCACCTGCTCCATCACCAGCTCGCGCTCCTCCTGCGCCACCAGGTTCTCCAGCAGCTCCAGCGCATAGGCCCGCCGCCGCGAGTCCTTGCCCACCAGGTGCTGGTGGATGCGGCGCATCGCCTGCGGCGGGTGCAGCAGGCCCAGGAGGAAGAACGAAAGCTCCAGCGCCTGATCCAACCGGTCGCCCACGGCGCGGGTGAGCAGCGACTGGGGCCCCAGCGCCGCCTGCACGTCGCGGAAGGCCCCCACCAGCTGGCGGTACGTGTCGCGGCGGCGGCCCAGCGCCTCGTGGATGCGGTCCACGTCCACCGGATGATCCGGCTGCTCCTCGCGCAGGCGCGACAGCTGCGCGCCGATGCGGAAGTGCAGGGCCGCGTCGTCGCGCACGTTGGAGAACAAGAGCGCGTTGAGCGCCGCGGAGGAACCGATGCCGCGCAGCACGCGGGGCAGTTGCATCCGCATGGCCAGCGGCGCGGCCTTGTTGTTGAGCTGGAGCTCCAAGAGCGGCGTCACGGAGTCGCCCAGCTGCACCAGCGACTCACGCGCGGCGGGACGCTCCTCGCGCCAGGTGAGGAACGGCAGCAGGCGCGGCGCCAGCTCCACGTAGCCGCCCTCCCCCACCGCCACCAGCGCCACGCGCCGCACGGAGATGTCCATGTCCTCCAGGTACAGCGACAGCTGCCCCGCGAACCGGGGATCCTTCAGCCGACCCAGCAGCCGCGCCACCTCGCGCCGCTCGGCCACCGGCGCGTGGTCCCCCTTCGACAGCAGCTCGCGCAGGGACTCCAGCGCCGCGGAGTTGCCCTGCGTGCGCATCAGCGCGCCAATGGCCGCGCAACGCAGGCCCACGTCGGGGCTGGTGAGCAGGGGCGGCAGGAGCCGCTCCGCGCGCTCCGGAGACAGCCGCGCCAGGGCCCACACGGCCTGGTCGCGAGGGCGCCGCGGGCCCTCCTCCACCAGCCGCTCCAGCATGGGCGCCAGCTCCCGCGCATCCATGGACAGGGCCAGCGTCACGCCGCGCTCCTGAACGCGCTCGTGGGGATGGCTCAAGAGCGCGGCCAGGTGCTGCCGGAGGGGCGCGGCCTCCGCCTGCTCCAGCATGTCCACCGCGCGCAGCACGCGCTCCGGCGTGGGCGCGCCCAGCGCATCCACCAGCAGCTTCTGCGCCTCGCCGCCCAGCTCGACCTCCTCCTCTTCGTGGGCCCCCACCTGCTCGCCCAGCGCGGTGAGGTACGCGGGCTTGAGGCGCACGAGCAGCAGGCCCAGCGCGGCGCACAGCCCCACCACCGCCACCGCCATGGTGATGCCGTTGGCGCCCCGGCCCGCGCCGATGAGCAGCAGGCCCGCCAGCACCACGCCGCCCTTGCGCAAGAGGCCGTCCACCGCGCTTCGCAGGCCCTCGCGCTGCTCGTCCGGGACCGCCGCGTAGAGCAGCTGGATGCCCACCGGCAGGATGGAGTAGCTCACCGCCGTCTCCACCAGCCGCAGCAGGTGCACCGGCCACAGCTGCCCGGTGGCCAGCGTGGCGCCCGCCAGCGGCGCGAGCACCAGCGGCACCAGCGCCAGGTACATGAGCAGGCCCATGCGCTTGAGCAGCCGCTCCGCCACGAGCAGCTGGAAGGCCACGCAGAACAGGCCAATCCACAGCTGCAAGGAACCGAACAGCGCCGCCAGCCCGTCCTCGCTGAGCGTGCCCTCCACGCGCAGGCGGAAGAGGTAGTCCACGAAGGACGACAGGACGGCGAAGGCGATGCCCAGCGCCGCCAGCACCTGCGCGTACGGGCTCTCCCCCAGGTAGCTCCACGCCGGGAACCACGCCTGCAACGAGCGCGGGCGCGAGGGCTGCACCGGCTCCGCCTTGTGCAGGTGGTGGAAGATGGCGCCCGCGGCCAGCAGGCTCACCGCGCCGCTCACCACCACCACGGGCGTGCCCAGCCGCACCGCCAGCGCCTGCACCAGCAGGCCGCCCGCGATGCCGCCGCCCATGCCGAAGCCGTTGAGCACCGTGAACGCCCGGCGCGCCTCGCGCGCGTCGAACGCGGACGCCATGCGGCCCCAGAAGCGGAACGACACGAACGTGCTGAAGCAGTCCGCGAACAGGTACAGCGCCAGCGCCGGCATGCGCTGCCCCGCGGACAGCGCCGCCGCCAGCCCCAGCGCCAGCACCCCGCCCACCCCGGTGAGGATGCCCGGCGACTCGGTGGGCCCGTCCGGGCGGCCGCGCGGCAGCAGCGTCAGCGACGCCGTCATCAGCGCACCCAGGAGGTAGAGGTACGGCAGCGCCTGGGACTCGAAGCGCGACAGCACCAGCGCGTTCGCGGACGTCTTGAGCTGCGTCACCCCGGCGATGAGCGCGAACTGGAACGCACCCGCCGGTAGGACGCGGCGGTTCCAGGATGAGGTGTCGGAAGAGGCCACGGGCGCGGGAATGCGGACAGGATAACGTGGGAGCCCGCTATTCACGAATAACACTCTTCAAGCCCCGCCCGCATCTGCCCTCCGGCCGGGCATGGTCGCCCGCCTGCTCCCCGCGGTCCGCGTGGCGTACACTGCGGCGCCGTGACGCCCTCCTCCGACACCCTGCTCGACGGCACCCACACGGTGCTGACCCCGGAGTACGTGGAGTTCCGCTTCACGCTGGCGGGCGTGTACTCGCGCTTCCTCGCGTGGCTGCTGGACGCGCTCATCGTGGGCTTCGCCACGATGGTGGTGCTGCTGGTCTTCCAGGTGGGGATGGCCGCGTTCCCGGGGTTCGCCAGCGCGCTGGGCATCGTCGTGTACTTCCTGGTGGACTGGGGCTACGGCATCGCGCTGGAGACCGCGTGGGCGGGCCAGACGGTGGGCAAGCGCGTGATGTCCCTCCGGGTCATCCAGGAGAGCGGCGTGCGCATCGGCTTCTACCACGCGGCGCTGCGCAACCTGGCGCGCGTGGTGGACCGGCTGCCGCTGCTCTACCTCGTGGGCGGCTCGGTGGCGCTCGTGTCGCGCTCCCACCAGCGGCTGGGAGATCTGCTGGCCGGCACCATCGTCGTGCGCGAGCGGCGCCTCAAGGTGCCCTCAGCCCTGGAGACCCGGGGCGAGGAGGGCCTGCTGGCGGATCCGCTGTTCGTCTCGCGCGTGAAGCGGCTGTCCACCGAGGAGCGCGAGCTGGTGCTGTCCGCGGCCCTGCGCCGTGAGGAGCTGCGGCTGGAGGCCCGGCTCACGCTGTTCTCCGCGCTGGGCGCCCGGCTCCAGGACTCGCTGGCCATGGAGAAGCCCGCCCACCTCTCGGACGAGAAGTGGACGCTGCTCGTGGCCGCCGCCCTGCTGCCCGCCCCGGGAGCACGCCCGGGGCGTCCGGCGTCCGGCCCTAGAAGTACGTCGCCAGGCCCACGGAGCCCGTCAGCGACGTCTGCGTATCCTCGTTGAGCGCGATGTAGAAGTTGTACTGCGCGCGCACGCCCAGGCTCACCGAGTCGCTGAGGAAGAAGTCCACGCCCGCGTTGGGCCCGATGCCCACGAAGTTGCTGACGGTGTCCTTGAAGACGATGAGGTAGCTCACGTCCGTGCCGATGTAGGGCCGGATGCTCTCCTCCAGCAGCAGGTAGCGGATGCCCAGCGACGGCGCCAGCCCCACCACGCGCTTCTGCGGCGAGGCGTAGGTGTCCTTGGGGAACATCAGCTTCGACAGCGAGACGACCTCGAAGCCGTTCTCGATGTAGAGGCTGCCCTCCAGACCGATGAACGGCGTGCCCGCGAGGCCCGCGGTCTCCTTGAAGTCCATGTAGCCCAGCGACAATCCCAGGCTGCGGTTGGAGAACTGGGCGTGAGCAGGAGCCGCGCCCAGCAGGGCAGCGAGCAAGCCGAAAGCACAAAGGTAGGTACGCATGGCGGCGCACTCTACAGCCGGCCTAACCCCTGGAAAACAGCGCTGATTCAGCGGAAGGCCGGCGTTGCCTCACGGGGTGGCGCTCTCCTACACTCGGCCGGCCATGCGTCTTCGCCGCCTCTTCCTCACGCTGACCGCCGCCGCCTCCCTCTCCACCACCGCCTGCCTCAGCACGCCGCCGCCGCACGAGCGGGCGCTCATCAACAATGAGCTGTGCGCGCAGGAGATGGCCAACGGGGACCTGCAGAAGGCGGAGACCTACTGCAACCTGGGCCTGGAGTTCTCCCCCCAGTACGCGGACCTGTGGGCCAACAAGGGCCTCATCGCCATGTACTCGGGCAACAAGGGCAAGGCGAAGGAGTTCTTCATCAAGGCCCTGCGCTTCAACCAGGAGCACCTTCAGGCCTACCAGAACCTGGGCGTCCTCTACCTGGAGGAAGGCGCCTACGGAAAGGCCCACGACAACTTCAAGCGGGCCCTGCAGGTGAACCCGGACAACCTGGAGTCGCGCTACGACCTGGGCCTCACCTACATGAAGATGGACAAGAAGAAGGAGGCCCGGAAGGAGTTCGACACGCTGCTCGCGGTCAACCCCAACGTGGCCAACGCCCATCACAACCTCGGCATCATGGCCTACGAGGACAAGGACCTGGAGACTGCCTTCGAGCACATCTCCCAGGCCGCCCAGCTCACCCCGGACTCCGCGGAGGTGTGGCACGACCTGGGCACCGTCCTCATGGAGCAGAGCCGCTTCGCGGAGGCCCGCGAGGCCTTTGGCAACTGCGCCCGCCTGGATGAGAAGAACTCCAGCTGCCTGAACAACCTGGCCGTCGCCCAGCGCAAGGTGGCCCTCACGGACTCCGCCCTCAAGGAGTTGAAGGACACCCAGACGGCGGAGAACAGCGCCCCGGCCATGTACCTGCTCGCGCGCCAGTACCGCGAGAAGGGCCTGCTCACCGAAGAGGAAGCCGCCTACCGCAAGTGCGTGAAGCTGGACGCCAAGTTCGCGCCCTGCCACTTCGGCCTCTTCCAGATCTTCAACGAGGCCCACAAGCAGACCCACGCGCAGACGGCGTGCAAGAACTTCATGAAGTTTGGTACCTCCGAGGAATTCCCCACCGAGTACACGACGTGTGAGAGATTCCTCGCCAACGACTCGTTCTAGCCGTCCCCCTGGGTAGCGACACACGCGATGAGCGTCCGTCTGACCGTCACACAGCGCAGCGAGGCCGGAGGCGCCTCGGGCAAAGAGGTCGTCCTCGACGACTCCGTCATCACCCTGGGGCGGGACAAGACCTGCCAGGTGGTGCTTCCGCAGCAGGCGGTGTCGCGCAACCACGCGCGCATCATCCAGGAGGGGACCCTCTACTTCCTGGAGGACCTGGGCAGCGCCTACGGCACGAAGATCAACGGCAAGGTGCTCCCCAAGGGAGAGAAGGAGCTGCTGCGCAACGGCGACGTCATCGCCATCGCGCAGTACGACGTCCGCTTCGACAAGGTCGTGGAGATCGCCCCTGACGTCAGCGACAAGACGTCCTTCCTCGCACGCGGCGCCTTGAAGGACGCGATGCGCGGCCTCTCCGGCGGCGAGGAGCGCTTCCTGCGCTACATGAACGGCCCGCGCGAGGGCCAGCGCATCGAAATCTCCGAGGCCCAGGAGCACGTCTTCGGCCGCGACGAGAAGGAAGCCGACGTCATCCTCAAGGACGACCTCGTCTCCCGAAAGCACGCCAAGGTGCGCCGGGACTGGTCCGGCACGCACGTGGAGGACCTGGGCAGCCGCAACGGCATCAAGGTCAACAAGAAGCGGGTGAACCGCAAGGCGCTCAAGGACGGCGACGAGCTGGAGATTGGCGCCACCCGCTTCGTCTACGTGGACCCCGCCGAGCCGCCCGACGAGCCGGCGGTGAGCCTCTCCGCGGAGAGCTCCGTCGTCGCCCCGGCGCCCTCGCCGCCGCGCCCCTCCCCGCCCCGCCGCGAGGAGCCGCCCCCGCCGGAGCCCGAACCGGAGCCCGAGCCCGCCCCCGCGCCACCGGAGGAGCCCGCCCCTTCCGAGGAGGGCTCCGCCTCCTCCGAGGAGCCGCAGCCCGACGGCGGCGAGGACGCGCCCATGCCGGAGCCGGAACCCGAGCCCGCCCCGGCCGTGTCCGCGCTCGCGGACAAGAAGAAGCTCGTCCCGCTCATCGTGATGGGCGTGGTGGGGCTGAGCTTCCTGGTGTTGATGATCGCCGTGCTCGCGGGCGCCTGAGCCGCGTCCCCGGCGCACCTCGCGCGCCACGGCGTCCTCCTGAAACGACAAAGGCCCCCGCCGAAAGACGGGGGCCTTCGTCTTTCCGGCGCGGGACTACCGGCCGGAGGAGATGCGCGCCACCGGCTGGATGTTCAGCTCGGGGGACAGCTCCTGGTAGCTGAGGATGGAGAACGAGGGGTTGAACTCGTACTCCAGCAGCTTGCGCACGTAGCGGCGGATGTCCATGGCCGTGAGGATGACGGGGCGCTGGGCGCTGGGCGGCAGGTGGCCGCACTCCGAACGCACCGCGCCGACGATCTCCTGGGCGATCTCCGGCTCCAGCGCCAGGTGGGCCCCCGCAGAGGTGCGCTTGATGGAGCTGCGGATGGCCTCCTCGATGTTCGGGTCCAGCAGGTACACCACCAGCGTGCCGGTGCCGCGCGCGTACTTGTGGGAGATGTAGCGGCGCAGCGAGGCGCGGACATGCTCGGTGAGCATGACGTTGTCGGCC
Organism: Corallococcus caeni; assembly: GCF_036245865.1. Lineage (NCBI taxonomy): Bacteria > Pseudomonadati > Myxococcota > Myxococcia > Myxococcales > Myxococcaceae > Corallococcus > Corallococcus caeni. Next base: position 738,068 of record NZ_BTTW01000001.1, read on the forward strand.
TCCACCTGCCCGTACTCCGACAGGGCCTGGAGGATGCCGCGCAGGTCGCGGATGGAGAGCTCCTCCTCCACCAGGCGCCCGAGGATGTCCGTCAGCTTCAGCACGTTGACGATCTTCGGGACCACCTCCTTCACGATGGCCGGGAACGCCTTCTCCAGCTGTTCCAGCATCGTCTGCGTCTCCTGCACGCCCACGAACTCACGGGCGTTCTTCCGCAGCACGGCGGCGGTGTGCAGGATGATGTAGCCGGGCACGTCCCAGGTGGTGAGGCCCGCGGACTCGAGCGTCTCCCGGAACTGCTCGGGCACCCACGCGGCCGGCTGGCGCGTCGCGGGGTTGATGGCCTCGAAGCCGGGGATGTTCATCAGCTTGAGGCGCTCCACCGTGTCGTTCACCAGGATGTGGCCCAGGGTGGCCTGGCCGGTGACGACGGGGACCTCGTTGATTTGAATCTGGTAGGCCCCGGGCGGCAGGCCGCCGTTGCCGCGCGCGCGCACGCCGGGGAAGCGGACGCCCAGCTCCACGAAGAGGCCGTCGCGCATGAACGGGATGAGCTCGAAGAGGAACTTGCCGCCGTCCTGCCGCGAGTCCACGAAGGGCACCAGCGCGTCGGACACCTCCAGCACGATGGGCGTGACGACGGGGATGAACAGCTCCGAGTCCGGGTTGAGCTGCTCCTTGGGCGGAGGCTCGGCGGACACCGGCGTGCCGAAGCTGGACTCCATGGCGGGGCCCGCCTCCTCGGCGGCCAGCGCCTCGTCGCGCTTGCGCATCATCGAGTACGCGCCGAAGCCCGCGCCCGCGCCCAGCAGGAAGAAGGGAATCTTGGGGAGGCCGGGGATGAGGCCCAGGCCGATGAGCATGGCCGCGGCGATGGCGATGGCCTTCGGGAAGGCGGTGAGCTGCGAGCCCACGTCCTTGCCCAGGTGCGCGCCCTCTTCCTCGCCGCCCACGCGCGTCACCAGGATGCCGGCGCAGGTGGAGATGAGGATGGCGGGGATCATGCCCACCAGACCGTCGCCGATGGTGAGCAGCGTGTACTTCTGCGCGGCGTCACCGGCGGACATCCCCTTCTGGGTCACGCCAATGATGAGGCCGCCCACGATGTTGATGACCGTGATGATGATGGACGCGATGGCGTCGCCCTTCACGAACTTCATCGCGCCGTCCATGGCGCCGAAGAGCTGGCTCTCACGCTCCAGGTCGCGGCGCTTCTTCTTCATCTGGTCCTGATCAATCACACCCGCGCGCAGGTCCGCGTCGATGGACATCTGCTTGCCGGGCATCGCGTCCAGGGTGAAGCGCGCGGCCACTTCCGCGACGCGCTCCGAGCCCTTGGAGATGACGATGAAGTTCACCACCACCAGGATGAGGAAGAGGATGGCGCCGACGACGAAGTTGCCCTGCACCACGAAGTTACCGAACGCCACCACCACTTCGCCCGGGTCACCGGTGAGCAGGATGAGTCGCGTGGTGGAGATGGTCAGCGACAGACGGAACATCGTCGTGATCAGCAGGATCGTCGGGAACGACGACAGGTACAGCGCGCTGGGCACGTAGAGGGAGATGAGGAGCAGGATCACCGAGAGGCTGATGTTCAGCGTCAGCAATACGTCCAGGATGATCGTCGGCAGCGGGACGATCATCATCGCGACGATGGCCACGACGACCACGGCCAGGACGATGTCGGAGTACTTGTTCAGGAAGCTGTTCGGATCGGCGTTGGCCATCGGCGGCGCCATCCTAATCCGTGGCCGCCCCCGAGCCCAAGGGGGGGCCATCCCTCCCCTGTCCGGAGAGGGAGCCTGCGGTCAGCCTACGAGCGGTCCTCGGGGGCTTCGGCTTCCGAAGCCTCGTCCGAGCTCTCCAGGGCCGCGGCGGCCAGCATGCGCGCACGACGGCTCAAGGGGTCCTTGTCCTCGGGGTCCAGCGACACGGCGTTCTGGAAGTCGCGGGCCGCTTCCATCGTCCGGCCCTGGCGCAGGAACGCCTCCCCCCGGTTGACGAAGGGCGTGATGTCGGTGGGATCCAGCTCGATGGCGCGGTTGAAGCACGCCACGGCGGAGTCCAGGTCTTCCAGCGCCAGGTGACAGGCGCCCAGGGCGGTCTGGAAGTAGGCCTCGCCCGCGTCCATGGCGGAGAGCTTCTCGAAGATGGCCAGCGACTCGCTGAAGTTCCCGTCCTGGAAGAGATTGAAGCCCTCCGTGGCCCGTTCGAGCATCTCCGGTCCAGACAGGGGCTTCTCGTTGTCGTTCGACACCGGAGCCTTGGATTCGGTCGTCATCAGCGCGGGTCCCTCAGAGGGAGGACAGGAAGTCGTGCTCCGGAAACCGCCTCTTGAGGGACGGGAGGGGTGCCGGGCGCGGACACTTTAAGCTGTTATCGGCAGAACCTTCAAAGAGGGTGCGTCCGCACGCCCACGTCCGGACCTCGCGCCCTGCTCCCGGGTAGGAAAATGATCGGAAAATGGGGACGAAACTTCCGGCCCCTGATCCGCCATAATCCTTTTGTAAGCAGCTTCGCGGTACCCACCCGCCTCAACCTTCGGAGTCTCCCATGAACGCTGACGTCGCCGGCTCTGCAGTTCGTTCCGCTTTCAACGCCTCGCAGGAGCTGAACGAGACCGAGTCCGCCACCCTGAAGGGCCTCAAGGGTGACGACCTGACCCGCGCCAAGGCGCAGCTGATGCTCCAGAAGCAGCAGGAGGCCGCTGCCTTCGCCTCCAACATCATGAAGAAGCTGAGCGACATCGCCATGTCGATCATCGGCAACACCAAGTAATTCCGCCGCTTTCCCGGGCGTACGAGAGCCGGTCCTCCTTCGCGGGAGGCCGGCTCTTCGCTTTTGCGGGCTCGTGCGCCCCGCGGCCACCGCGCCCCACCAGGGCGGGGAAAAATCAGGAAGAAAAGGCCGGAGGAAACTCCGGAATGCTCACCCGGATAATCCTTTTGTAAGCAGCTTCGCGGTACCCACCCGCTTCCAACCTTCGGAGTCTCCCATGAACGCTGACGTCGCCGGCTCTGCAGTTCGTTCCGCCTTCAACGCCTCCCAGGAGCTGAACGAGACCGAGTCCGCCACCCTGAAGGGCCTCAAGGGTGACGACCTGACCCGCGCCAAGGCGCAGCTGATGCTCCAGAAGCAGCAGGAGGCCGCCGCGTTCGCCTCCAACATCATGAAGAAGCTGAGCGACATCGCCATGTCGATCATCGGCAACACCAAGTAATTCCGCCGCTTTTTCCGGGCGCACGAGAGCCGGTCCTCCTTCGCGGGAGGCCGGCTCTTCGCTTTTGCGGGCTTTCTCGGAGGCCCCCCCTGGATCCCCGGGGAAAATTCGGGAGAAAATAGGGGTGAGGAAACTCTTCGGCCCTGCCCCGGATAATCCTCTTTGTAAGCAGCTTCGCGGTACCCACCCGCACCAACCCTCGGAGTCTCCCATGAACGCTGACGTCGCCGGCTCTGCAGTTCGTTCCGCCTTCAACGCCTCGCAGGAGCTGAACGAGACCGAGTCCGCCACCCTGAAGGGCCTCAAGGGTGACGACCTGACCCGCGCCAAGGCGCAGCTGATGCTCCAGAAGCAGCAGGAGGCCGCTGCCTTCGCCTCCAACATCATGAAGAAGCTGAGCGACATCGCCATGTCGATCATCGGCAACACCAAGTAATTCCGCCGCTTTTTCCGGGCGCACGAGAGCCGGTCCTCCTTCGCGGGAGGCCGGCTCTTCGCTTTTGCGGGCTCGTGCGCCCCGCGGCCACCGCGCCCCACCAGGGCAGGGAAAAATCAGGAAGAAAAGGCCGGAGGAAACTCCGGAATGCTCGCCCGGATAATCCTTTTGTAAGCAGCTTCGCGGTACCCACCCGCTTCCAACCTTCGGAGTCTCCCATGAACGCTGACGTCGCCGGCTCTGCAGTTCGCTCCGCTTTCAACGCCTCGCAGGGTCTGAACGAGACCGAGTCCGCCACCCTGAAGGGCCTCAAGGGTGACGACCTGACCCGCGCCAAGGCGCAGCTGATGCTCCAGAAGCAGCAGGAGGCCGCCGCCTTCGCCTCCAACATCATGAAGAAGCTGAGCGACATCGCCATGTCGATCATCGGCAACACCAAGTAATTCCGCCGCTTTCCCGGGCGTACGAGAGCCGGTCCTCCTTCACGGGAGGCCGGCTCTTCGCCTTTGCGGGCCGCGGTCACCGCGCCGCCTGGCCGGAGGGACGCTGGCTCCATCCCTCCCGCCAGGCGTCCACGGCAGCGGACTCAGGGTTCCGGCAGCTCGGCGTTCAGCTCGATCGAGTGCCGGCCGATGAGGACGCTCTCGAAGTCCGCCGTCACGGAGCTGGCGTACTGGCCGGTGTCCCGGATGCGCACCTGCATCGGACGAGGCGACTTCCCGGTCTGCACGTAGCGCGCGGACATCGTGTACCGGCCCACCGGCACATCCGTCACGGAATCCCCGTCCGCCGTGCGCACCAGCTTCTGGGTGATGGGCTGCCCGTCGGTGCCGTCCACCAGCTTTCCGCTGGGGGTCAGCGTCAGCTCGATGTCCTCGCTGGTGATGGGCGAGCTCGGATCCGCCGGGTCCGTGAACTGATCCACGTACACCGTCACCCGCCCACCGTAGTAGCCCTGGTCATCCGGGCGCTTCCCCGTGAGCTTCCACGTGAAGTTGCGCACCGCCCCTTCGTTTCCGGCGAAGACGTTGTCGTCGTTCGGATCCAGGTCGAAGGTGTACTCCTTCCCGTTGTACTGCCGCTTCACGACGGCGCTGGCGTGCCAGGTGCCGGTCGGACGGCTCGTGTCCACGCGGTACGTCCCATCCGAGCCCGAGGTCGTCTGGACGTTGGAGTCGTAGAACTGGGTGTTGTCCGCGGTGATGATCGCGCCCGCGAGCGGTTGGCCCTGCGTGTCCAGCACCTTGCCGGACAGATAGCCCGTCTGCGGCGTCCCTCCCCCACCGTCGTCCTTGCCGCCACCACTGTCCTTGCTGCAGCCACCCACCACGCCCATCAACCCCACCAGGCTCCAGGCCACTGCGTTTCGCGTCCAGCGCATCCGCGTCCTCCTTGGGTTTCCGCTCCGTTCCGGCGCCAGTCCCTGAAGAGCCGGTCGCCCCGCCTAGGTTCTACCGGAGAAACCGGGGCGCCAGTCCCCCTTTCAAGCCGGAGGCCAGCGCCCGCCCGCTAGCCTGCCCCGCAAAGCACGACTGCCGCCCGCCACCCCTGGGTGGACCGGACGGCAGCGCGGGCTACGGCACATACAGGGGACGACTCAGCCCCACATGTCCCGGATGAGCTCCTTGCGGCGGGACATCAGCTTCTTGAAGAAGTTGTCGTCGCGCATCTTCTCGAAGCCGGCGTTGGTCTCGTTCTTGGAGGCGCTCTCCTCCGCCTTCGCCTTGATCTCCTCGGGCGTGGCGTTGGGGTTCTCCTTCATGAACGTCTCCATCTCCTCGGCGACCTTCTCCTTCACCTTGTCGATGCGGCCCTCGCCCAGGTAGCTCGTCTTGCCCTCGTCCTCCTTCATGCGGGCAACGGACGCGTTGATGGCGTCCTGGACGGCCTGCTGCTTCTGGGCTTCCGTGTTGGTCGACTGCTTGCGCTGCGCGCCGCTGCCCGCGCCGACACCATTCACTCCACCAGCCATGGGGGAACTCCGTAGGAAGGAAGTTGAATCTTGAGGTGATTATCCGCCGACGGGACGAGAAGTTGCGTGCGCGGAACAGGGGGCAGCCCGAAAGCGAGCCCCCCGCCGCGGAGGGCCGGCTAGCCCTTGAGCTTGCCCAGGGCCGGGTTCTTCATCCACGCCTTGAAGGACTCCATGTCCTTCTGAACTTCCTGCGCGTCCGGGGGCTTGGCGGCGGCGACCGAGGGCGGCGGCGGCACGTCGCCGGTGAGGACGGCGCGCTTCTTCGCGGCGCTGGAGCTCTCGAAGGCGTCCTTCACCTTCCCCTGGGCCGGCGCTCCGGCGGCCGGAGCCGTGGCGGCCGGCGCGGCGGCGGCGGCCGGGGGGCTGTCGAAGCCACGCGAGGAGATGTACTCCTGCATCCACTCGACGGCGTTGATGAGCACCGCGGGCATGTCCGCCGCCAGCTTCGGGTTCTTCTCCGCCTCCTTGAGGTGACGGTTGAAGGCCGTCTTCACGTCCTCGTAGAGGTTCATGTTCAGCTGCGCGCCGTCCTTCGTGTTCGCGAGCAGCTCGGACATCTTCCGAAGCACCGCCTGCAGGGTCCCCGTCGCGGTCTTCGCGGCCGCGTCCAGACCCGAGATGAGGCCGTCGCGCTTCTTGGTCACCTCTTCGGGCGCCGCCGGCGGCATCGTGGCGGGGACTCGCGGATCAGGGTTCGGGGTCGTCATTGTGCTGTCCTTTGGGTAGGAGAGAAATGGATGACATGAAACACCCTAGCAGAAGATCCGGGGTGCCTAAAAACACCTGAAGGTCCTCAAGCCCCGGAATCCCGAGCCGCGGCGCGCGACCGCTAACGGCGGGTGAGCGCGCTGACCATGGCTCCGGCCTTGCGCACCACGGGATCATCCACCGGCGTCATCGCCGCGGCGCGGCGAAGGTCCTCCAGCGCCTGCGGCTTCTGGCCCATGGCCAGCTTCACCTCGGCGCGGCCCACGTAGACGGCCGGGTCCTGCGGGGCCAGCTTCGCGGCCACGTCGAAGGCGGCGAGCGCCCCCTGTCCGTTGCCCGCGGCCATCTCCACCACGCCCAGCGCCTTGGCGAAGTACACGTCCGTGGGGTTGACGGCGTAGAGCCCCTGGAAGAGCGTGCGCGCCTCCGCCACCCGCCCCTGGTAGAAGAAGAAGTAGGCCGTCTTGGCGATGGCGTAGAGCTCGTCGTTGGAATAGCCGCGCACCTCGCGGAGCGTGGCCTTCCCTTCCGCCCAGCGCTGCAGGAGCGCGGTGAGCTTCGCCTCGTCCTGCGGATCTTCGGGGTCCAGCGCCGCCATGCGTCAGTAACCCTCGTCCTTCTGCTCTTCCCACATGCGGCGGATGATCTCCTGCGACTCGGCGCTCACCTGGTCCACCAGGCCGAGCATCGCGGACTCGCGCTGCAGCAGGGCCTTGAGGCGCTCCAGGCGCTCCGGCGGCGCATTCACCTTGGACAGGCCCCGCTCCAGCATGCGGCGCTGCCCGTCGTCCCCGCGGCCGGCGACGCTGGCCAGGTGGGGCCGGTCGCTGAAGCCCTCCAGGTCCGCGTCGTGCCCACCCGGGTGCGGCGGCAGCGGCAGCCGAAGCTCTTCCGAGGAATGCGCGGGCCCGATGAAGTCCAGCAGCGCCGCCGACGGCAGCGACGGGTTCTTGATGTTGCCGGCCTTGCGCGCCTTCTTCGCCCGGTCGAGCTGGGAGGGGTCCACCAGCCGCTCGCGGACACTCCGGGGGCCGCCCCAGGGCCAAAGCGCGGTGCTGGGGGGCTGATTGTTGATTCTGGCCATGGTGGGCCGACTTCAATACAGGTGGGGGGCCCGCGTCCAGCCCCCCTTCAGCGCCCGCCCCCCTGGTGCTCACGCTGGAGCGCGTAGACGAAGTTGAGCACCTCCGCGACGGCGTCGTAGAGCTCCTCGGGGACCTCCTGGCCCACGTCCACCCGGTACAGGGCGTGCGCCAGGGAGACGTTGCGCATCACCGGGATGCCGTACTGCCTGGCAATCTCCCGGATCTTCTCCGCCTTGAGGCGCATCCCCTTGGCCACCACGCGCGGGGCGCCGTCCGCCTTGTTGTCGTACTTGATGGCGATGGCGATGTCCGCCTCTTCGTCGCTGGCCATGGCCTCCTCCTCAGGCGCGCGCCGGGGGCGCCGCGTTCTGCTGTTGCTTCAGCCCGTAGACGAAGTTGAGGACCTCCGCGACCGCGTCGTAGAGCTCCTCGGGGACCTCCTCGCCCACCTCCACTCGCAACAGCGCGTGCGCCAGCGGCACGTTGCGCAGCAGGGGCACGTCGGCTTCCCTCGCCAGCGCCTTGATGCGCTCCGCCTTGGCGTCCATGCCCTTCACCAGCACGCGGGGGGCCCCGTCCTTGTTCTGGTCGTACATCAACGCGACAGCCACGTGGTCCGGGTTGGTGACGATGACGCTCGCGTCCTTCACCGCCTCCATCTGGGCGCCCTCCATGATCTCGTGGTGGAGTTCCTTGCGCTTGGCCTTGTGGTGCGGGTCGCCTTCGCTCTGCTTGTACTCCTTCTTGACCTCCTCCTTCGTCATCATCATGTCCTTCATGTACGACTTGCGCTGCCACCACACGTCGAACACGCCGAAGATGACGAAGAGCAGCACGATGCGCGCGCCCACCCGGTAGATGATCTCCCCCAGGATGGCCATGATGCCGTGCGTGTCCTGCCGGACCGTCTCGATGACCAGGGGCATCGAGTCGCGCACCACGCCGTAGACGACATAGGCGGCGACGGAAATCTTGATGAGGTTCTTGAGCAGTTCGACGAAGGCCTTCTTCGTGAACATGTTCTTCAAGCCCGCGATGGGGTTGAGCTTGTCGAACTTTGGCATGACCGGGTCGATGGTGAAGAGCGACCCGACCTGCAGGAACTCCATCAGCCCGCCCATCGCCGCGGCCCCGGCCGCCACCGGAATCGTGAGGACGGCCAGCGACTTCAACGCCATGTAGAGGATCTGCGACATCGCCAGGTCCAGGCGGTCCGGATGCGCGATGACGTCGAAGGTGAAGAGGAAGAGCGAGGAGATCTCCGCCTCGACCGTGCCCCAGGTGCCCCGGGCGATGCCCAGGCCGGCGACGAGCACGGCGACGCCCGTCAGGTCCTTGCTCTTCCAGACCTGCCCCTTCTTGCGGGAGTCGTCGAGCTTCTTCTGAGACGGTTCCTCTGTTTTGTCGCCACTCTCGTCCGACATGGTGCGGTCCCGGGAGTCCTCAGCCCAGCAGCTGGATGGCCTGCCGCACCATGCGCAGCATGGAGACCATTTCGCCCTGCATGCGGCCGATGATGACGTGGATGGAGACGAAGATGATGAGCACGCTCATCAGCGGTTTGAGCGACATCGCGATGAAGAAGACCTGGATCTGCGGGGCCACGCGGTTGATGGCGCCCATGGCCAGGTCGGTGGCGAAGGCGGCCACCATGCCGGGCCCCGCCAGCGCCAGGCTGATCTTCAGCAGGTTCGCGAAGGAGCGGATCATCAGGTCGAAGAAGGGCCACACGCCACGGCTGAAGTGCGGGAAGCCCTCCAGCGGCACCACGGCCAGGCTTTCCGCGAGCGCCTGGATGATGATGTGGTGTCCGTCCAGCGACAGGAACAGCACCACGCACAGCTGCACCTTGAGGCTGGAGAAGAGCGACACCTGCTGCCCCAGCTGCGGCACGTAGAGCTGGGCGTTGTTGCTGCCCGCCATGGTGTCCATCAAGTTGCCCGCGACACGGGCCGCGTCGAAGACGATGTTGACGATGTACGACAGCGACAGCCCGATGAAGACCTCCTTGAGCAGCAGCCCGATATAGGGGAGCGCGCTCAGGGGAATCTTGTCCATCCGGTCCGCGACGGACGGGAACAACACCACGGACACCATCAGGCCCAGGCCCAGCTTCATCTCCGAGGGAACGACCTCGCCGCCCAGGAACGGGCTGAAGATGAGGATGGGCATCACGCGGCACATGATGAGCGCCACCGTGAAGATGGTGACCGACAGGTTGACCCGAGCACCCAGCTCGGCCATCGCTTCGCCGATGTTCATCTGCCGATGAGCGCCGGGAAGCGGTCGAAGACGTGGAAGGTGAAGCGCAGCAGCTGTCCGCCAATCCACGGGCCCGTCATGGCCAGCACGCCGAAGACGAGGACGACCTTGGGGGCGAACGTGAGCGTCTGCTCCTGGATCTGCGTGGTGGCCTGGAACAGGGCGATGATGAAGCCCACCAGGAGGCTCATGAGCACCGGCGGCGCGGAGACCACGAGCACCAGGAACAGCGCCTCCTGGGTGATGAACGTGAGCTGATTCATGGGAGTACGGGGCTCCTTACAGGTAGCCGATGACCAGGCCCTTGGCGATGAGGTACCAGCCGTCCACGAGCACGAACAACAGCAGCTTGAAGGGCATGGAGATGGTCGTGGGCGACAGCATGTGCATGCCCAGCGCCAGCAGGATGTTGGCCACCACCATGTCGATGACGATGAAAGGTACGAAGAGCAGGAAGCCGATCTGGAAGGCCTCCTTCAGTTCGGACACGACGAAGGCCGGCACGATGACCATGAAGTCGTTCGGGCCGATGTCCTTGCGGTCCTCCTCCTTCCGCATCTTCTTCGCCAGGCTGTAGAAGAGCGTGCGGTCCTTGTTGGTGACCTTCTTCATCAGGAAGTCGCGCAACGGCTCCTTGGACTTGTCCGCGGCCGTCAGCATCGTGCCCACCGTCTCCGAGGAGAAGACGGACGTGCCCCGGTTGATGATGTCCATGCCGGTCGCCCGGTACATGTCCTGACCCACGGGGGCCATGATGTAGACGGTGAGGATGATGGCCAGGCCGGTGATGACCTGCGTGGGGGGAATCTGCTGGGTGCCCAGCGCCGAGCGGACGATGGAGAGCACCACGGAGATCTTCACGAAGCTGGTCACCATCATCAGCGCGAACGGGACCAGGGACATGGCCGCGAGCGCGAGGATGAGGATGAGCGGCTTGGAGGTGAACGAGTCGGTGGCCGCCGCCTCCTTCACCAGTGAATCCGGCAGTGCGTCCCCGCCCTTCTTCGCCGCGGACGCGACGAAGGGGTGCAGGGACACGAGGGCCGCGAAGAGCCAGGGCGGAGCGCGGAACAACAGCGGACGGGCGGCGGGAGACGAACGGTTCACGGGACGGCCTTCAGACGCCCGGCGGCGGCGTGGTGCCACCGGTCCGGCGGGAGAGGAGCTTCTGGAGGAAAGGACTCAGGGAGACCGGCGACGACGGCGGACGCGCGGCTCGGATGCGCTCCACGGCGTCACGGTCCAGCTTCGAAACCAGTTGCACGCCACCCTCGCCGCCACCCACCAGCAGGTACTCGTCCGCGGCCTTCAGGACGAAGAGCGTGCGCCGTTGATCCAACGGGATGCGCTCCATCACCGACACGACCGCCGCCTTGCCCATGGGCACGCCCTGCAACCCCATCAGCCTGCGCAGGCCCACGTTGAGCGTGAGGTAGATGGCCGCGAGCACCGCGCCCAGCAGCGCCACCGTGCGCACCACCACCCAGCCCAGGCTCTCCTGCTCCTCGAGGGGGTCCGGCTCACCGACGCCCAGCTCGCGGTCCAGTTCGTCCGCGTGGCGCTTCGCGCGGGTCGCGCCATCGCTGGCGGCGGGAGCCACCGCGGGAGCCGCTTGCTTCACGGCTTCGGGCGCGGCCGCCTCCGGGGCCGGCGCCGCGACGGAGGCATCCGGCGTGGAGGCCGCGGGCGCCTGCGCCAGGACGGCGGGCGACGCGAAGAGGAGCGCGGCGCCGAGCAACAGGCGCGAGGAGGAGAGACCGAGGACCGCCATGGATGGGCGCGAGCCTAGTTCACCCGAGTCAGGACCGCCACGGGCCCGGGCACGAGCACGCCTCCCTGCCCGCCTGCCCTCTGACGCACGGGCACAGGCGCTTCAGCTCAGGTGGATGATGCGCACACCGAGCTGGCCCTCCAGCTCCACGAGCTCGCCCCGAGCCACGACCTTGCCGTTCACCGACAGGTCCACGGGCTCCCCTGCCCCACGGCGCAGGTCGATGACCTGGCCCGTGCGCAGGCCCACCACCTGTTCGGCCGTGATGGGCACGCGCGCCAGCTCCACCGCCACCTGCAGGGGCAGGTCGCTGAGCAGATCGCTTCCGTCCTTGTCGTCCAATGCCGCCCCTTCGAGTTCCGGAGGAACGCCCAGCTCCGGGTTGGTGAAGTCCTCGTTCTCTTCCGACCCGCCGGACTCCCCACCCTGGGGGTTGCCCGGCTCGCCGGGGATGATGTCCGTGATGCGCGCCCGGTAGCGGCCGTTCTCCACGAACACGTCCGCCGCGAAGTGGCCGGTGCGCCCCAGGCCCAGCCGCAGCTGCGCCGTGCCGGCCTCGCCCCTGTCCGGCCGCGCCGACAGCAGGTCCAGGAGCAGCACGTCCTTGATGCGCAGCGACGCCAGGTCCTGGGCGGACAGCTCCGCCACGCCAATCTCCGCGCGCAGCCAGTCGCGCAGCGCGGACAGGCGCCGCCCGTTGGCCTTCATGTCCTGCCGGCGCTGGTCGCGCCGCTGGGCGCTCTCCACCGCGGGCTCGGCGGCCTCCAGCACCGCCGACGGCACCACCAGCCGCACGATGCCGCGGTGCGTGCCCAGCACCGCGTTCAGGTGCACCGCCAGCATCGGGCCGTCCTCGCCCAGGCGCGCGGAGACCTCGTCCACGCCGCGCGCGACGCCGTCCAGCCGGGGCCGGGGGACGCCGGGCTGCAGCCCGGGCACCAGCTCCTTCAGGGCCTCCAGGACGACGTAGCCCATCACGCCCTCCTCGATGTCCGTCAGGGGCCGCAGGCCCACCGTCTCACCGGCGCCGCCCAGCAGCAGGTCCACCGCCGAGTGCGCCAGCGACAGCTCGATTTCGAGGATGACCCGGCCCTTGAGCGCGCCAGGGGCCAGCACCGCCAGGAAGGACGGGTCGCCCAGGAAGCGGCGCAGCTCCGTCATGGGGCGCGCCTGGGCGGACTCCACCGACAGGCGCACGTCCACGTCGAACAGGGCCTTGAGGCGCGCGCAGACTGTCTCCAGCGTGCCCGCGTTGGGCGTGAGCCAGCGCAGCCGCTCCGCCAGCTGGCCCTGCGTGCGCGACACCTTCTCCAGGTGGGAGAAGGCGAACGGCCGCCACGGCATGACCGGCGCGGGAGCCTGCGCGGGCTTCGGGGGCGGTCCCAGCTTCCGGGTGTCGACCAACATGGTGCGCTCGAAGACTCCGGGCTCGTCGTCCGGCTCCAGGCTCATGTCTTCGCCTCGAACCTCAGATTTTCAAGCGCCAGTCCCCGGCCGCCCAGGGCGCTGCGCAGGCCGTCGCTCTGCTCCTCCAGCATCTTCAGCGTGTCGCGGTCGTTGCCGCTGAAGACGGCGGAGATCTTGCCGTTCTTCGCGCTGACCTTGATGGACAGGCCGTTGAGCACGTCGCCGCGCAGGTCGATCTGGAACTCCGCGTTGCCCGCGGCGTTGGTGCCCACGCGCACGCGCTCGACGATCTTCTGGGCGATCTCGTTCGCCATGGCGCGCAGCCGCTCGGAGCCCGCCGTGTCCTTGGGCTTGGCCACCGGCACCGGCGCCATCAGCGCGGGGTTGAAGCGGAAGCCCGCGGCGGCGGCCATCTGCCCGCCCTTGTCGTCCTTCTCCTTGCCGGCTCCGCCGCCCGCGCCCTTGCCACCTCCGGCGTTGACGTCGATCTTCAGCTCGCCCTTCTCCTGGCTCAGCCGGCCGGCCTGTCCCTCGGCCTTGGTCATGTCGCCCTCGCGGACGTCCGTGGAGCGCTTCTCCTCCACGACCTCTGACTTGCGGGCCTCCCCGCCCTTGGACAGGTTCTGCGTCTGGGCGCTGCGCTGGGACTGCTGCGACTGCTGGGCGCCCTGGGTGGTCTCCCCGGGCTTCGCGAAGGGGGTCTCCTTCTGGGCCAGCTTCTCGTCGAACGTCTTGCCCTGGCCCTGCGCGAGGCGCGCCAGCACCTGCTTGCCCAGGGGCTGCTTCAGCTCCTGCGCCTGCTTGGGCTGGGCCTGTTCCGCCTGCCCCTGTTGGACCAGCTTGGAGAAGACGGAGTCGCCCTGCAGGCGCTTCTGGGTCTTCGCCTCCGCGAGCTTGCGCTCCTGGATCATCCGCTCCGCCAAGCGCGCGGCATCGCGATCGTCATCAACTCGGCTCATGGCGTCTCTCCAGACTCGGCGGAAGGCGGCGGGAGGTTACTTGCGCTGGCGGGCCAGGAACAAGGCGCTGCCGATCTCCTCCTGCTGCAACTCCTCCCGGTCCTGGCGCTCCTTTTTCACCTGCTTGATGAACTTCTCCTTGTTCTTCTCGATGGCCTTGAGCTCCTTGGCGGCCTCGGCCATCAGCATGCGGCGCTGCTCCACCAGGCGGCCGGCCGTCCGGACGACCTCCTTCTGGTGTTCAATCTGGAGGGCGACCTGGGCTTCGTCGTCCTTCAGACGCTCCTCGAAGCGGCCCATCATGTTCATGCCGTTGATGCCGGCGCCCTTGGCCATGATCTGCTGGAAGTACTCGGCGACCTTGGCCTTGCGCTCCTTGCGGCGGCGCTCCAGCTCCGCCTCCAGGCGCTTCTGCTCCGCCTCTTCCTTCGCCAGCGCCTTGACGGCGTCGGAGAAGGCCTGCTCGGCCTCCTCCTTCGCCTTCTCACGCATGTCCAGCAACGACTGCAACCGGTACGGGGGCATGGTGGGGGCATCCTACCCAAAAACCGCCCCGTCCATGCAGGCCGGCCGGAAGGCGGCCCGCGTCAGTCCGCGAACAGGTTGATGAGCTGCTCCACGGTCTCCTCATACGGAGAGTTGGAGTGGGTGTCCTGCTTGAGGAAGTCGATGATGGCGTCGTACTTCTCGATGGCGTAGTCCGTCCGGGGGTCCGCGCCGGCCTGGTAGGCGCCCAGCAGGATGAGGTCGCGCTGCTTCTCGTAGGTGGCGAGCGTCTCGCGCAGCTTGCCAGCGGCCTTCTTGTGCTCCTTGCTGACGATGCCGCTCATCACACGGCTGAGGCTCTGGAGCACGTCCATGGCGGGCCACTGGTTTCGCGCGCCCAGTTCACGGTTGAGGATGAAGTGGCCGTCCAGAATACCTCGGACCTCGTCCGCGATGGGGTCCTCCATGTCACCGCCGGCCACGAGGCAGGTGTAGATGGCGGTGCACTTGCCCTTCGCCGAGTTGCCCGTGCGCTCCAGGATGCGCGGCAGCATGGAGAAGACGCTGGGCGGGTAGCCCTGACGCGCCGGGGGCTCACCGATGGCGAGGCCGATGTCGCGCTGGGAGCGCGCCAGACGCGTCACCGTGTCGAGCATGAACAGCACGTTGCCGCCGCGCTCACGGAAGTACTCCGCGATGGCCGTGGCGACGTACGCGGCACGCAGACGCACGAGGGCGGGCTGGTCGGACGTGGCGCACACCAGCACGGCGCGCTTCATGCCCTCCTCGCCCATGGCGTCCTCGATGAACTCGCGCACCTCGCGACCACGCTCGCCGATGAGCGCCACGACGCTCAGGTCCGCTTGCGTGTTGCGGGCAATCTGCCCCATCAGCGTGGACTTGCCGACGCCGGAGCCCGCGAAGAGGCCCACGCGCTGACCCTCGCCCACGGTGAGCAGCCCGTCGATGCAGCGGACTCCCAGGGGCAGCGGCCGCTCGATGCGCTGGCGGGTGAACGGGTCCGGGCAGTCGCGGTCCACGGGCCAGTCGACCAGGCCCTCCCCCTCCAGGGGCATGCCGTCCATGGGCTCGCCGATGCCGCTGAGCACGCGGCCCAGGAGCGCGTCGCCGCACTTGATGGTGAGCGGACGGCCCGTGGGGATGCACTCGCTGTCCGGACCGATGCCGTACAGCTCGCCCAGGGGCATGAGCATCACCTCGTCGCCCACGAAGCCCACGACCTCCGACTTCATCAGGCCGCGCTGGCGGCTCTTGACGAGCACCACCTCGCCGATGCGCACGTTGGGCACGCTCGCCTTGATGACGAGGCCCGTCATTTCGGTCACGCGGCCGCGCACCCGGACGAGGGACGCTTCCTTGATGAGGTCGTAGTAGCGCGAAAGGTCGATGGCCATGGCGGAGTCCTGGAGGCTCTAGGGCGCGGCGCGAGCAGGAAGGCTCAGGGAGGGCCGGGCTTGCGCGCGGTGTCCGGCTGCAGGAGGTTCTGGAGCATCTCCAGCTGCGTGGGCAGCTGCGCGTCCACGGTGCCGAACTCCGTCTGGACGATGCAGCCCACGGGAGCGACCTCCGGGTCCTCCTTGATGGCCAGGTCCACCGTGCGGCCGATGAGCTCCATCAGCACCGGGCGCTTGGCGCGAAGCACCGCGGCCGTCTTCGGGTGCACGCGCAAGACCATGGCGCGCGCGTTGCGCAGGTTGTCGATGGCCGCGGCGCACATGTCCACCAGCAGCTCCGGCTCGCGCTCCAGGTCGCGGCCGAGGATCTTCTCCGTCATCTTCAGCGCCAGCGCGATGATGTCCTGCTCCTGGGACTGGAGCATCTCCCCGGCCTGCATCTTCGCGCGCAGCAGCAGCTCCGTCGCCTGGGCAATGCCTTCCTGCCGGCCCAGGTCCTTCGCCTTGGCGAAGAGCTCCTCCTTCTCGCGCTGGGCCTCGGCGAGGATGCGCTCACGCTCGCGCTGGGCCTCCTCGATGATGCCCTGGGCGCCCTGGCGCGCCTCGAAGACCTCGGCGTTCATCACGCCCGCGCGCGGCGGACGCAGCGCCGGCCGCTCGGACGTGGCGACGACCACCGACTCCGCCAACCCGTCCCCCTTGATTACCTTCCCGATCGCCATGGGCCGCTCCTTGCAGACCGGATGCTAGCGCGTTCCGCCGCGCGGTCCACGCCCTCCCGGACCGCCCGCGTCATCCGGGGCCGGCCGGTCGGTGGGAGGGGGGCGCCTGCGGCCCACCTGGGTTCCCTCCGAGGACCGGGAGGAGGAGGACGCCTGGCTGGAGAGCACGCGCGGGGGACGCTCCGGAGCATCCCCCGGTTCGGGACGCGCCGCGGGACGGGCACCGGTGCGCGAGCGCAGCACCCGGGCCCCGTCGGTGGACTCCCCGGAAGACTCCGGGCGCCGGGGCGCGCGCTCCTCCGCGTCGGCGGGAGGCCGCGCGGGGCGCTCGGCCCGGACGGAGCGGCCCTCGGGCGCGTCCGGCTCCGGCGGGCGTGACGCACCGCGTGCGCCCAACCTCGAGGGCGGCGGGCCAATGCGGGCGCCCTGCGGATCCGGGCGGGCCGGACGCGAGGGCCGGGATGCGTCCGGCTCACGGCGGCTGGGAACAGCCCCGGTCGACGCGCGGGGCGCGGGGCCCACCGACGAGCCTCGATCCACCGGCATCCGGCGGATCTGCGAGCCCCCGGCCTCTCCTTCCGGCGCCCCCGTGGACGCGCGGGGCGCGGGGCCGCGCTCCAGCGGCATCCGGCGGATCTGCGAGCCCCCGGACTCCCCCTCTGGCGCCCCCGTGGACGCACGGGGCGCGGGGCCACGCTCGCGCTCCACCGGCATCCGGCGCATCCGCGAGCCGTTCGCGTCTCCTTCCGGCGAGGCCATGGACGCACGGGGCGCGGGGCCCACCGACGAGCCCCGCTCCTCTCCCGGGGGCGGACGCGGACGTCCACCGGGGGCAGCGCCCGGCCCCGCGTCACGGCTGGACGCCGCACCCGCGCGACGGGCGGCGCGCTCGGCCATGAAGTCGCGCCTGGCGCCGGCATCTCCCGCGGCCTCGTCGTCGGCGGGACCCGCGTCCCGCATGGGCCTGGGAGGCCGGAGCGCGGGCGCACGCGACGGATCCGCGGCGGTGGGACGCTGGGCCTCGCGCGGTGCCGGGGGTGCCGCGGCGGCGGGACGGGCTCCCGGGGCCGGGGCGGCCTTGCGCGCTCCCGGCGGTGGAGGCAGCACGGCGGAGGGGCGCGGCGGCGGCGCCGTCAGGCGGACGGGCCGCTCGATGAGGCCGCGCACGGCCAGCCGCTCCAGGTCCATGACGATGTCGGTGCGGCCGCCATCGCCCCGGGCCGTCGGCCGCGAGCGCTCCTCGCGCACCCACTTCGCCAGCAGGTGGCCGAACTCGCCACGGTGCTTCTCCAGCATGCGCGCGGCGAACTCCGGGGACTGCGCCACGCACGCGCGCGCCAGCCGCTGCACGCCCGCGCTGCGGATGGCCCCGGCCAGGCGGCTGAAGCCTTCGTGCAGGTTGATCTGCGCGCGCGCGTCCTCCTCCGGGAGCTTGCGCGGCGCATTGGCCGCCACGGACTTGCTGGCGAGCTGCAACAGGTCCGGAGGCAGCGACTCCATCAGGCCGTTCAGCTCGCCTTCGGGGAGCCCCGCCAGCGCCGGGCCGAGCACGCGCGCCCCCAGGCGATCACTCACCGTGAGCAGTTCGCGCGTCTGGAGGTTGAGCACGTCCGCGAACTTGAAGCCCGCGGATTGGCCGGCGACCTCGCGCGCCAGCGCCTCCTCCAGCTTCCAGCGGATGATGTCCAGGACCTGGGGCCGCACCTCGCGGGTGAGCTTCACGCGCGAGGGCGGCAGGTGGCCGCGCACGGCCTCCGCCATGTTGCCGGGCAGCGCGCGCAGGGTGACCTCCACCAGGGCCCCGCGCTCGCGCTGGAGCAGCGCCGCCAGCCGCTCCGGATCCGCGGTCCACAGCTGGCCGCGCCGGTCCTTCATCAGGCGCTTGAGCTCCTGCACCACCGCGGGCAGGCGCTTCTCGCGCGGAATCTGGAGGATCTCCTGCGCGCGGTGGCGCAAGAGCGCGCCCTCCTCGTCCGGCAGGTGCTCCAGCGCCGCCATGCTCTCCTGGCCCCCGAAGGTGACCGCGGTGAGCAGCATCATGGTCTGGCGCTTGCTGAGCGAGGTGAAGAAGGAATCCAACGGTCACCTCGCGGGCCCCCAGGTGGCCCGCTGAAGATAGAAGACGTGTCCCCGGCCTGGAGGACACGTCCCGCGGTCCGCCCCAGGAGGGCCGCGGGAAGCGACGTTCGGGACTACTCGGTGCGGCCGCCGCGCGCACGGGCGGGGCGCGCCGCCGCGGCGGGGGCACCGCCACCGGAGCCGCCGCGCATGAAGGTCCACGCGGTGACGCCCATCATCGCCAGGATGAGCGCGAACGCGCCGCCGAGGATCATCTTGAACGTGCTCGCGCTGGCGGCCGTCATGCGAACGCCCAGCACGTCCTGGAGGCGGTTGGTCTCCGTGGTCTCCGCCGTGGGGGCCATGGCCTCCGTCATCAGCACGGTGACGGCCTCCGGCTTGAGCTCCGACACGGAGCTGGCGACGAACTGCTTCACCGCGTCCACCGTGACGGGGGGCTTGCCGCCCTCCACGGTGCGGTACTTGATGAACACGGAGGCCGACGGCATCGGCTTGTTCTCCGGCTGCGACAGGTCGTTGTTCTCCGGCACCATCACGATGGCGCGCGCCTCCAGCACGCCGTCGATCTGGTTGAGCGCGTTGGAGACCTCACCCGCCATGGCCTTGAGGAGCATGGCGCGCTCCTCCGTGGCGGTGGGCACCATGCTGCCCTTGGCGAAGTGGGACAGGCCCTTCTCCACCGGGCGCGGCAGCGAGTTGCGCTTCAACAGCTCCGCGGCCTGGGCGGCGTCGCCCTTGGGGACGACGATGGTGAAGCGCACTTCGTTGCCGCCCTCCGCCTTCTCCTTCTTGGCGTTGATGCCGTTCTTGCTGAGCAGGACGTAGATTTCATTCGCGTCCGCCTCCGTCAGCTCGTGCTGCAGCTCGATGGAGCAGCCGGTGAGGAACAGCAGGGCGAGGAGCGGGGCGGCGTAGACGGACGTTCGGCGAGTCATGGGCGCGCGTAGCTTAACAGGGCCCTTGCAAAACGCGGAAGGGCGCCCCCTCCCGAACCCCGGGAGGGACCGCCCTTCGCATGCCGCCATGGCCCGGCGGGGTGGGGACTTCAGACCTGCGTCTTGACGACGTCCTTCAGGCCGCTGGTGGCCTTCTCGACGACCTTCGAGGTGAGGTCCAGCTCCTGCGAGTACTTGTACATGGACGCCTGGAGACCGAGCAGCTCCGCGTTGGACATGTTCTTGCCGGAGGAGGCCTCCTTGATGAGCTTGTCCATGCTGACCTGGCCCTTCTCAAGGCCGGAGACGAGGTCGGAGACCATGCCGCCCGACTTGGTCGTCTTCGAGGCTTCGGCCTTCGCGTCCACGGGCTCCGCGCCCTTGGCCGTGGCGGGCTGCTGGGCAGCGCCGCTCACCTTGTTCAGGTTGGCCTTCTCCGCCTTGTTGACGGTCTCCACCTGGCGGACGGAGTCCACCTTCTGGGTGGCCTGCGCGGCCTGGGCCTTGTTCACGTTCTGGGCGGCGTCCGCCTGGCCCGCGCCCTGCGCCTTGTCAGCGAGAACTCCGTCGAACTTCGACGCGCCCGTCTTCTGCGTCTGCTGCGCGCCCTGGTCCTGCAGCTTTTGCTGCGCTACCTGTCCCGCGGAGATGCCGCTCATCGGAGCCGCCATGTGACACCCTCCTTGCATCCGTCGAGGGGGGAGGGAGTTCCTCCTCCTCGTTCAAGAGTTCCTTGAGCCGGTCAATGGCGCGCGCGTGAAGCCGCGACGCCCAGCTCTTCGACTGCCCGATTTCAGCCCCTGCCTCTTCCAGCGTGCGGCCCTGGAAGTAATAGCCCTGCAGGAGCTTGCGCTCTTTCTCCGGAAGCTTCTCGATGGCCGAGCGCACCCGGTTCTTCAACTGCTCCATCTCCAGGCGCTGATCCGCCGGGAGCGATTCATCCACGTAGCCCGCCGCCTCCGCCCCTTCCGCCCCCGCCGCGAAAACCGCCGCGAGGCCCGCCACGGCATCCGAGATGTCTCCAATATCATCGTCGAATGACGCCCCGCGGTTGCTTGCGCCCTGCTCGCGGTCCGCCAGATTTCCCAGATACGCCGTCGCGCGCTCGCCTTGATAGGCCGTGCGGGCGTCGGCGCCGCGCAGGACGCCCATCTTCCTCAGACCGTCGAAGATGGCGCCCTTGATGCGGTAGTGGGCGAAGGTGAGGAAGTTGGCACCCACCTTGGGATCGAAGCGCTCCGCGGCTTCCAGGAGGCCGATCTGCCCATAGGCCAGCAGTTCATCCAGCTCCAGCTGGGCATTGAACTGCTTGCGCACGGTGGCCGCGAGCGACCGCACGTACGGGCCGTACTTCTCCAGGATGACCTTCCTGTCTTCACCCAGAGGCAAGCGGCGCGCTCACTCGGCCTTGGACCACAGCCGCTCGAGAACCTGGTTCAGCCGGGGATCATCCTGCAGCGCCCCGGCGATGCGGCCCGTGAGGGCAGCGGACTTCATGTTCAACTTCTCCTGGAGCACCTCTGAGACGAGCGCCTTCGTCGCCTCCTCCTTGCTCTTGAAGCCCCCGTTCTTCAGCCGCTTGGCGATGGCGAGTGCCTGCGCCGCGATCGGATCCGTGGCCTGGGGGCCCTGGACGTTGCTGGAGCCTACCAGACCCGAGGGCCCAACGAGAGACTCCGTGCGGTCCACCTTGCCGCCAAAGGACGCGCCAGAGGCACCCGACGGACCGGACGCCCCCTTCACGCCGCCCGCGCGGCCCTTCCCACCCCCACGTCCGACTCCACCGACAGCCATCGACGTACCTCCTTTTCCTGCCTGCTACTTCTTCGGCGGAGGCAGGGCCCCCGCTTCCTTCGCCTGGATGAGCGCCTGGGCCAGCTTCGCGCCGTCGCTTTCCGGCTCCAGGTCGATGGCGGCCTTCAGTTCCTTGAGGGCCTCCGGCACCTTGCCCATGAACAGCAGGGCCTCCCCGGCGTGTGCCCGGGGCAGCGACGACAGGGGCGCCAGGCGCTGGGCCACCCGGTAGGCCGCCAGGGCCTTGTCGTGCTTGCCCTGCGCGAACTCCACGGCGCCCAGGCCGATCTGCGGCACTTCGCTCTTGGGCATCAGCGCGGCGGCACCGACGAAGACCTCCTTGGCCTTGTCGAAGTGACCCATGTCCAGCCACAGGTAGCCGGACTCCAGCAGGACCATGGCCGGCTGGCGCGCCAGGGGCACGAGGCTGTTGGCAATCTCCGAGGGGGTCTCCGCCATGGACGTCGCGCTGCCTTTCTGGTCGCCGGAAGCACGGAAGGCGGCCGTCGAGGGCCGCCTTCCTTGCACCGGTCAGATTCCGCTGTCGGTGAAGACTAGCGGATGTTGCCGATGGAGTTCTTGGTCGTATCGTGCCGCGACTTCATCACGTTGGAAACAGCCGTGAAGAGCTGCGACTCGTGCTGCATGGCGGACTGCATGTTCAGCAGCTTGACGTTGTCGTCCATCATCGACTTGAGCGAGCCGTTCATGTTGAGCTGGTCGCCCACGCTGCCGCCGCCCGAGGCGGAGCCGACGCTGGTGCCGATGGTGGAGGCGGAGCCGCCCGTGGAGGGCAGGCCCGTGCCCGCACCGGGCAGGTTGGTGGAGGGCACCGCGCCGGAGCCGGTGTTCATCACGCCGACGTAGGGGCCGCCCGCCATGCCGGAGCCGGAGGCGCCGGAGAAGGTCTGCGCGGAGGAGACCGCGGCGGAGACGATGCCGGCACCGGGAACGAAGCCCGCCACCGCGCCCACGCCCGCGCCCACGGCGCCGACGGTGCTGTTCAGGCCGTTCTGCACGCGCGCGCCAAAGCTCGTGTTCGGCGTCTGCCGAGCCGTGGTCATCTGGGTGTTCATGCGCAGGTTCGGGCCCATCATGCCGCTGTCGATCTTGCTCATTTCAGCCTCCGCGCTGGTGCCAGCGTTGATTCAAAAGGGGAGCCGGGGATCATCCCGTGGCTCTTTCAATGGATTATCGGGAGAGCCAGCCGCCGGTTGCCTGCTGGTGACGAGAAATCGTCATGGCTCCCGAAAAGCCCGTCATTTCCGGCCCTTGGGCTGCTTCGACTCCGCGACGAGCTTCTCGCGGACGTCCACGAGCAGGGCCAGGAGCTCCTCGGACCGCGCGATCGCAGCCTGGGCCTTCTTGCCGACTTCCGCGCGCGGCCCCTTGAGTTCGGCGAGTCCCTGCTTCACGGGCGCGAAGAGCGCCTGGACGTCGCTGGCGGAGGCCTTCTCGATGAAGGTCTCGACGGCGGGATAGGACGGGACAGGCAGTTCCTGGGGCTGGGGCTGCGGCGCGGAGGGCCTGGCGGGCGGGGGCATCGAGGTCACGATCTCCTGGCGGGGAGCAGGCCATGCGGCCAGCCTCCGCTCTTTCCCCAGCACGCTAGGTGAATCCGGAATCGGCTTCAAGCACCCCACCCGGCGGCTGGAGTGCCGGTTGTCGGGTCTGGACCACGTCCCACGGGCCGGGGAGCGAACGGGCACGCACGCGGTCTTCTCCCCCCGACCTGTCCCCCGCTCCCATCACCCCTAGCTTTTTCCCAGCGGGGGGCCGCGCAGGTGACACCCCGTCCCACTCACATCATCCGGGAGAGATTCCATGAAGAAGCTCATCGGGGTTTTCGCGTCCGTGGCGCTGTTGGGTTCGGGCGTGGCCTTTGCCCAGGACAGCGCGACGCAGGGTTCGCAGCAGCCGTCGACGTCCTCGGGCAGCATGCAAGGCTCGTCCAGCGGCAGCTCGGACGCCATGGGCGGCTCGGGGTCGTCCGCCGCGCACTCGACGGGTTCGTCCTCGTCGAGCATGACGGGCGCCAACGAGCTGACGGGCAAGGTCGTCAAGAGCGAGAGCAAGAAGGTCTACATCAGCAGCACCGGCGGCGCGGTGGTGCCCCTGGACATCGACAAAAACACGCAGTTCACCGACCCGAGCCTGAAGAACGCCAAGAGCCTGAAGGAGGGCCAGGAGATCCGCGCCAGCTTCCAGGTGAAGGACGAGAAGAACATGGCGACCAGCATCTCGCCGAGCCAGGGCACGGGCGGCTCGGGGTCCGACGTGATGTCGCCGGACTCGTCCATCAACGAGGGCACGGGCGGCTCGGGCATGGATGACAAGAACCAGGACATGGGCAAGGGCAACGGCTCCACGATGAACCCGGACACCGGCTCCAGCACGGGCTCCAGCAGCTCGCCGAAGACGTACTAGTCCCGCCTCTCCCCTCCCCTGTCCTCCTCCCGCCTGGGAGGGGGACGGCCGGCGCGCGGCCCTCCGTTCCTCAGGTGGGCCGCGGGCGTCTTTTTCGTGATGGGAGCTCCGCTTGGGCGGAGCAGGAGCGGCATGGTTCACGAGGCCGACGTCATCATCCTGGGCGCGGGCGCCGCGGGGCTCGCCGCGGCCGAACGATTGATGGGCAAGGGCCTGCGGGTCATCGTGCTGGAGGCGCGCGACCGCGTGGGCGGCCGCGTGGCGACGATACGCGACACGGTGGCGGACGTGCCCCTGGAGCTGGGGGCCGAGTTCGTCCACGGCAAGCCCGCCGCGCTGCTGCGGCGCATCCGCCGGGCCGGGCTGACAGTGAGCCCTTGCAACGACACGCATGCGCTCCTGTGGCGGGGGAAGCTGGACGACGGGGAGGAGTCCTTCGCGTTCCAGGAGCCCTTGAGGTCCGCGAAGGCACCCGACCGTCCCATGGCGGAGTGGGTGGCGGAGCAGGCGCGTCTCCACCAGTGGCCGCCCGTCGTGAGCGCGATGGCGCGCTCGTACGTCCGGGGGTTCTACGCGGCGGATCCGGACGTCGCGAGCACGCTCGCCATCTCCCGGATGGAACGGACCGCGGAGGCCTCCGGGGGCACGACGCCGTCACGCGTGCTGGAGGGATACGACCGCGTGCTGCACGCGATGGCCGCGAAGCTGCTCGCGAAGCCGGGCACGCTGTTCCTCAACGCGGTGGCCGAGGAGGTGCGCTGGAAGCCGGGCTCGGTCCGCGTGCGGGCCCGGACGCGGCAGGGCACTCCGCTCGGGACGTTCCAGGGTGGGCACGTGGTGGTGACGCTGCCCGTGGGCGTGTTGCAGGCGAAGCCCCCCGCCCCTGGCGCCGTGCGCTTCGTGCCGCGCGTGCGTGCGCACGAGCGCGCATGGAACCGGTTGGCGATGGGCGCCCTGGTGAAGATCCTCCTGCGCTTCCGCACGCCGTTCTGGCGGGAGCAGGAGGCCACCGCTCGCTTCGGCTTCTTCCATGCGCCCGCCGCCCCGTTCTCCACGTGGTGGACGCTGGCGCCTCACCGGCGCACGCGGCACCTGGTGGGCTGGAGTGGAGGCCCCTCCGCGGCGGCGTTGTCCGGCTCGAGCGACACGGTGGTGCTGAGGCGCGCGCTCCAGGGGCTGTCCCAGCTCTTCCATCGCTCCGTGCAGGAGCTGAACGAACAGTTGGAGGCGTGGCACGTGCAGGACTGGCAGGGCGAGCCGTACACGCGCGGGGGCTACGCGGTCATTCCCTCGGGCGCGATGGACGCGGTCGAGGCGCTCGCCAGGCCCGTTGGGAGCACGCTCTTCTTCGCGGGCGAGGCCACGCACGTCGGCGGTGATGAGGGCACCGTGCATGGGGCGCTTGAGACGGGCCGGCGCGCGGCGGACGAGCTGTTGGCCCGGCGCTCGTAGGCTTGAGCCCCCGTCGCCCTCCAGGCGGGCCAGCGGGCGGAGGGGCGGTGGCCGCGATGTGGCAGCGTTCGCGCGTGGACATGTTCACGGCATGCGCCTCTGGATTGCCCTCGTCGCGGGATTGAGCCTTGGACAGACGGTGGAGGTGGAGCCGTTGCCTCCGAAAGACCCGTCCGTGAGGGACCCTGCCGCCGCCGCGCTGCAGGATGCCTACGAGCAGGCCGCGGACGACCTGGACGGTGCGCGTCCTCCACAGGGCTATGTCGTCCAGAACCCGTCGGACCCGACCGAGAGCAACTACCGCACGCTGACGCCGGTGCTGCCCGATGGCAACGCGCCGGTCACTTCGGGCGAGGTCGCGGTCCAGGAGTCACAGAAGTACGTGGCTCCTCCCGTTCCCACGGTCTTCGACCAGCAGGCCGCAGCCAATGAACCGGCGGCAACGGCTGAATCCCAGCCCCAATCGGGCACGGGTGGCGCGGGCGCGGCGGGCACTTCTTCGACCGAGGGAGGAACCACCGCGGGACAGTCCGATACCGGCGCGGGCGCGGCTGGGACGTCGCCGGCCGCCGGGCCCACGAGCGCGAACGCCCCGGGCTTCGGTGGCACCTACGACACGGGCGCGTCGTCCTCGGCGGCTCCGGGCAATGTCGCGTCGGGCAGCTCGGGCGCGCCCCCGCTGGATTCATCAAGCGTGACGGTGCAGGAGCCGGGCACCGCGACGGGTGGCTCAGGTGCCGCCGGGACGACGGGGACCGGGACCGCTACCCCCGAGACCGCTACGGGTGGCACGGGGGGTGCCGGAACCGCTACGCCCGAGGCCGCCACGGGTGGCGCGGGTGGCGCCGGGACGACGGGCACTACCGCTCCGGGGGCCGAGGCTCCGACCACTCCGGAGGCCGCGACGGGTGGCTCGGGTACGGGGACCGCCGCTCCGTCAGGCTCCACCGCCGTGCCTCCGACGGGAACGACGGCACCGGTTCAGGGTGGAACCTCGGCCGTGACGCCTTCGGGCCAGACGACGTCCACTCAGCCGCAGGCGCAAGGGGCTGCCGCCCCGAACGCCAACGCGGCCAACGAGGAACTGAAGGCCCTGCGCCAACGCATCGCGGATCTGGAGCAGGACCTGGAGGCCCGCGACACGCGCGCCACGGAGCGCACCCAGGCCGTGCAGTCCCAGGTGGATACGCACGAACAGCGCGCCTACCAGACCGAGCGCAGCCGGCAGCAGCGACTGGCGCGCATCCAGTCCGGCGGCCAGTGGATGCTCGCGGCGGATCAGGCGCTGGAGCAGGGCGAGCTGGGCGTGGACAACGCGCTGGGCATCGCCGACCAGGACTTCTCCGCCGTGCGCCAGAGCGCCTCGACCGATGGGCAGGGCTCTGTCGTGGTCCAGGCCGAGCGCATCCGCGCGCAGATCGCCCTCGCGCGGGACGCCGCCGGCCGCCGGGACATCTACGCCGCGCGCATCGCCCTTCAGAACGCGGGCTACATGCTGCAGTTGGCGCGCGCCGCGAACCTGGAGCGCTCGGGCACGTCCAACTCCCTGCTCAATCCGTGATGCGTGGGGTGGCGCGGGCCGGCGCGTCCGCGGGCCTCGCGATGAGGTAGCCCTGCACGAAGTCCACGCCGTGCCGGCGCACCCAGGACAGCTCCTCGGGCGTCTCGATGCCCTCGGCCACGGTCTGGATGCCCAGCTGCCGGGCGATCTCCAGCAGCTTCTCCACGATGGACGCCTTGTAGGGGTCCGCGTGGACGCCCCGGACCAGCTCCATGTCCAGCTTCATGAACTCCGGCCGGAGCTGGTGGATGAGGTTCAGCGACGAATAGCCCGCCCCCAGGTCGTCCAGCGCCACCTTGAAGCCCGCCGCCCGGTAGAAGTCCACGATGGAGCGCAGGTGCGCGGCGTTCGCGGCCCGGTCGGATTCGATGATCTCGAAGACGACGTGCGACTCCGGGATGCCCGACTCGCGGATGGCCGCCACCGTGGAGCGCAGGCAGAAGGCCGGGTCGTAGATGGCCGTGGGCGTGAAGTTGATGAACAGGTGCGTGCTCAGCTGGTGCCGCACCGCCTCGCGGATGGCGGTGGTGCGCGCGGCCAGGTCCAGTTGGAACAGCAGGTCCGCTTCGCGCGCCGTGTCGAACATCCGGTTCGGCGGCACCAGCGCCCCATCGCGGTCGCGCCCTCGCAGCAGCCCCTCGTGCGCGAAGATGCGGGAGGTGTCCTGCGCGTGGACGATGGGCTGGAAGAACGTGGTGAGCCGCGACTCCGCCAGCATGTCCATCAGCCACCCGGACTGATGCAACGTGGTGAGGCGCTGCAGTGAGTCCACGCGCGGGAAGTCCGCCATGCCCGGCTCGCCGTCGCCCACGATGAAGAGGGCGCGCGTGCCCCGCACCTCCTCCGCCGTCAGCACGTTGGGCAGGTGCGAGGAGAGCTGCCGCAGGCCACCCTCCCCCATCTCCACCACCACGCACTGCGCTTCGGTGCGCAGCTGGAAGCGGCCGCCCGAGTCACGCAGGTGCGCCACCAGCTTGCCCAGGCTGTGTCCCAGCGGCGGCCACAGGAAGAGGCGCCCCGGAG
This sequence comes from Corallococcus caeni, assembly GCF_036245865.1. Taxonomy (NCBI): domain Bacteria; kingdom Pseudomonadati; phylum Myxococcota; class Myxococcia; order Myxococcales; family Myxococcaceae; genus Corallococcus; species Corallococcus caeni. The sequence continues at coordinate 765,788 of NZ_BTTW01000001.1, forward strand.
TGTCAGGCGCCTCCGGCAGGGTCTGGCAGCGGCCACATCCGTTCAACAGGGTCATGAAACAGCCTTGGCGTCACGGGGTGTGGCGGAAGATGAGCAGTCCGCGCGACGTGTCCCACCCATACACCAGCCCGTCCGCGACGTGAACGCCCTGGAGCCCTTCGAAGAAGCCCTGGCCCCGGCCCGTGTCAGATTCGCTCCAGGTGTTGAAGTACCCGGCGGCCTTCGGCGTGCCCAGCGTGGACACGTCATAGACGCGCAGGCCGTCCTGGTAGTTGGCCACGTAGAGCGTCGTTCCGGACAGGACCATGCCCCCCAGGGAGGCCTCCGGACGCAGCGCCAGCTCCCCGCGCTGCACGATGGCCTCCGGGTGCGTGGCGTCCAGCGTGAGCAGCGAGGAGCCCCACGCGTCCGACCCCTGGAAGACGACGGTGGCGTCACCCAGCTTGCCCACCGCCAGGGCGCTGGTGGCCGGACCACCGAAGCGGCCCAGCAGCTTGGGGGCCTTCGTCGTCGCCACGTTCGCGAGGTCCGTCACCGTCACGCCGTAGCTCCAGTTGCTCACGTACAGGCGGCCGTCCTGCACGGCCAGGGCGTAGGGGAACTCGCCCAGGGTAGTGGACGAGCCCTCCACCGTGTAGCGCACCACGAGCGTCGGCGCGGCCGGCTGGGTCACGTCCAGCACGACAACGTCCGACTTGGGCTGCGGCGACGCGACGTAGAGCAGGTTGCCGTCCTTCGCCAGCGAGTCCACCCGCACCTTCAGGTCCGCGAGGAACGTCTTGTCGCAGAGCGGGACCACGGGGTTCGCGGACAGGTCGCAGATGCGCAGGCCCGTGGCGTAGGTGCCCAGGTAGAGCGTCGTGCCGCTGATGAGGGAGGTGGTGTACGTCTCCGAGGGGAACTTCTGCTCGGACACCAGCGTGGGGTGCGCGGGGTCCTTCACGTCGTAGACGAACAGGCCCTGGTCTCCCGCGGTCACGTAGGCGTAGCCGCCCGCCGTCACCACGCTGGAGGGCACGCCGCGGGGCAGCGCCGTCTGCCCCACGAGCGTCACGCGGTCGGACTCGGACTCGCCATCGCGCCGCGTCACGCGCGTGGCGGTGAAGGTGCCCTGCCGCACCGTTTCCCCGTTGCGGCAGACGCGGGCCACGCCCAGCACCGTGCCGGGGCCGGAGGCCTTGCAGCCCGCGAACGCGTAGCGCACCGCCGACCCGTCCGACCCGGTCACGTCGCTGGCCAGGAAGAACGTGTCCGGGGTGATCTGCTTCGTCGTCATCCCCAGGCCGATGAGCAGCGGGTCCCCGGGTGAGAAGCGGATCGCGGCGGGGCCCGTGTAGCCGTCCTCGAAGTTGATGTTGGTGTTCCAGATGCCTTCGGCCTGGACGGCACTCAACGTCGACCGGTCACATCCGGCCAGGTCGATGGCTTCAACCTGACACTCGGCCTTGTTGTCGGAACTGTCCTTGCCACAACCGAAGGCGAGGAACGCGGTAGCGGCCACGAGAGCGAAACGATTCATTCCCTCCTCCATACCGGGCGATCCCGACCGACGCCAAGTCCCCAGGCACGCGCAGAGGGGGATGGCCCGGGACGTCCACCGCAACGCAAAGAAACAAAACGACCGCTTGTGCGTTTCCAGTGGGAGAGGGAGCCTTCCTCCGGGCCCCTGACAGCCTGTCTCCTCGCCTTACCGAGGTGCTTTTTGAACCCCCGTCCGCACGTCATCGCCGTGCTGCTGGCCCTGCTCCTGCCGGAGCTCGCGCTGGCCCAGGTCTTCGTCGTTCCCCGCCGCGCGGGGAAGACGCCCGTGAACAGCTACGAATTCGAGTGGCGGCACATCGACATCCTCGTGGGCCCCGCCGCGACCGGCCTGGCGAAGCCCACCGACAACACCGCGCATGGGCAGCCGCCCGGCACGCAGGGCGGCGCCAATCCGAACGCGCCCACCACGTCGCCGCGGACGGGCGATCCGCAGTCTCCGCCGGGCGGGCCGGAGGTCACGCCTTCGGGCAACGTGCCCACCCAGGTCCCGGGGGATCGGATGCCCGCGACGGACGGCATCTCGCTGGACATGGGCGCGTCGGACGCGGGCGCCCCGCCGGCCGTCCTGGGCCTTCCCGACGGCGGCATCCCGCCCCCGGGCGTGGTGGCCCTGGCGGACGGCGGCACGACGGGCGACGCGGGCACGCTCGCGGGCGCGGCCAATGGGGATGGCGGCACGGTGTTCTCCGGCGCGCCGCTGCTGCTGGGCGGAACGGACGGCGGCTTCAACTACACCTACGCGAAGGACCTGGGCGCGAAGACGGGCGGCGTGCGCTTCTACTTCTACGAGCGCGAGCGCGACGTGGCCGAGCGGGCCGCCCCCATCATCGAGGAGGCGTACCGGTACCTGGTGGATCAGTTCAAGTACGTCCCCACGGAGACGTTCCCGTACATCCTCTACAGCAGCTACGCGGAGTTCCTCCAGACGAACGTGTTCGCGGTCTCCGAGGGCACGCTGGGCGTCACCTCCACGGAGGACCTGAAGCTGTCGCTGCCGTACCTGGGCGACCACCACCTCTTCGAGGAGATCAGCACGCACGAGATGGCGCACCAGTTCACCATCCAGAAGGTGCGCACCGTGGCCGAGCAGGCCAAGACCTTCGGGGATCCGCTGGGCGGCTATCCGCTGTGGTTCATCGAAGGCCTCGCGGAGTTCTACGCCAAGCGCGGGCTGGACCCCGAGGCGGAGATGATGGTGCGGGACCTGCTGGTGAACCCGGACCTGATGAAGGGCTACGCGTTCCTCGACTTCTTCTCCCCCGGGCCGTACGGCTACCTGTGGATCTACAAGGTCGGCCAGGCGCGCGTGGCGTTCCTGGAGGACGAGTACGGCGCGGGCATCACCCAGCGGCTCTTGGAGGAGGCGCCCCGGCTGGTGGGCGGCTCGCGCGACTCGCCGTCGCTCAAGTTCGAGGAGCTGCTGGAGCGGCTGACGGGGGATGACCCGAAGCGCATCTCCGCGCGGTTCGAGAACTGGCTCAAGCGCCGCGCGTTCAAGACGTACCTGGACTCGTCGCAGACGGCGCCCGCGCTGGACTCGCTGGGCGAGACGCCCGGAATCGTGACCGCGATGGCCAGCGGGCCGGACGGCAACGTGCTGGCGCTGCGCACCATCGTGCCGGAGACGGGCGAGAGCCGGCTGTACCTGACGGATCCGCGCACGCCGGGCAAGACGGTGAAGGTGGCGGGCGACGGCGTGCCGGGCGTGGAGTCCCTGCACCCGGTGTCCGGCCGCAACTTCGCGCTGACCAAGGACAAGATCGCGTTCGTGGCGGAGCGCACCGGGCGCGACGTGCTGTACGTGCAGGACTACGTGCACATCTCCGAGAAGCGGGCCACGGACGTGCTCGTGAGGCGCTCGGCCGTCCGCACCGGCATCGGCACGGAGGTGGGCCTCAACGTGCAACTGGACACGGGTGACCGGCGCCAGTACCGCATCGACAAGCAGGGCGTGCTGGCCATCTACTCGCCGGCCTTCTCCCCGGACGGGCGCTACGTCGCGTTCATCGGCATCAACGACGCGGGCCTGCGCGACGTGTACCTGGTGGACCTGACGCAGGGCGAGGACGCGAAGGTCCGCAAGCTCACCGACGACGTCTTCGCCGAGCGGCAGCTCACCTGGGGCCCGTCGGGCATCATCTACACGTCCGACGCGACGTCGCACCGCAAGTACAACCTCTTCCGCGTGAAGCCGGACGCGCCGGCGGGACAGGCCGAGCGCCTCACCAGCGAGGAGCGCGACGAGGCGGATCCGCTGGCGCTGCCCGACGGCCGCCTGTTCTTCGTGGCCTACAACAAGAGCAGCTCCGACCTGCACGAGCGGCTGGCGGACGGCCGCATCGTGCGGCGCACCGACCTGACGACGGGCGTCTTCGAGCCGGGCCCCGGCCCCGACGGCGGCCTGTGGATGCTCTTCCACATGAGCGGTGAGCGGAAGCCGTCCCTGCTGCGCCCGCCGCGCATGCTGTCGCTGGAGAGCGCGAAGGAGCCGCCGGCGGATCCGCCCTCCCCCATGGCCCTCAAGCCGCTCACCGACGCGCTGGACTACAAGCCCTTCACCCGGGAGAACATCGAGCTGGGGCCCATCTTCGGCTTCGCGGGCGCGGGCGGCGGAGGCTTCGTGGGCCAGGTGTTCGCGTCCGCGTCGGACCGGCTGCGCGACCACCAGATGGTCCTCACGCTGGCGGTGTACGGCTCCTTCGAGTTGACGGACGGCCTCCTGCTGTACGTCAACGACGAGAAGCGCGCGACGTGGGGTGGCGGTCTGTTCCAGTCGCTGCGCTTCCGCATCGACAAGACGTTCGACTACCTGCCGGCGAACCAGCGGCCGTTCTTCATCTCGTCGGAGCGCTACTTCGGCGCGTTGGGCAGCCTGCGCTACCCGCTCAGCACGTTCTTCTACCTCCAGGGCGACCTGAGCATCGGCGGCACGAAGTACTTCCTGGATGACTTCAGCGAGTTCTACCTGGCGTTCCCGGAGCGCAACGAGGCGAACCAGGATCTCCTGTCCGTGTGGCGCGCGGACAACCAGCACATCCGCTTCCAGACGGAGCTGAGCGGGCGCATCGGCTACGACAGCATCAAGTACCACTACGCGACGGGGCCGCTCTCGGGCAGCTCCGTGCTGCTGGAGGCCACCGCCGGCGTGCAGCCCTTCGACGGGCAGGCGTACGGCAACCTGCGCCTGGACGCGGAGCGGTACTTCCCCATCTACGGCCGCACCAACTTCTTCGCGCGCCTGGGTGCGGGCACCACGGTGGGCGGCCGCTACGCGCGCTCCTACTACCTGTCCAGCTTCGACACCCTGCGCGGCGTGAACTTCGGCGACGAGCGGTGGCTGCTGGGCCAGCACTTCGTCTACTCCACGCTGGAGGCGCAGTTGCCCCTCAACGACATCATCCGGGTGGCCTTCCTCAGCGACCTGGAGGCCATCGCCGCGGTGGACATGGGTGGCGTGGGCGACGGCGCGAGGGACCTGTGGGACCACCGCGTGCTCAACGCCGTCGTCGGCTTCAACCTGTCGCTGGGGCCCCTGCTGCTGCGCCTGCACTTCGCGCGGCCCTTCGACATCAACGCCGCCGCGGGCAAGCCCGACGAAGGCTGGGTGACGAACTTCTCCATCGGCGTCGCCGGCCTCAACGGCTTCTTCGACACCAAGGGCGACCGCAGGCCGGGGTCGTCCACGCCGGGGCCGGCGCTGATGCCGGCGCTGGGCGGCGGTTACACGACGCCCCTGGTGCACTGAGGATCAGGGGCGCGCTTCCCTCTTCGTGGGGAGGCGCGCTCCTTCAGGACTGCGCGGCGACGAGGGCGGCGTTGGCGCGAGCCAGCGGCCCTCCGTCACTGGGGATGCGCTCGAAGTCCCCGCGCAGGGCCTTGATGGCGAACTTCTCCAGATCAATCTCCCGGCGGGTGCGCACGCCCAGCGCGCGCACGAGCACGGACAAGGGTCCGAAGCCGGTGAGGCCGTGCTGGAGGAGCAGGCCCAGGGTGACGCCGCCGAGCAGGCGAAGGCCCTGGCCGGACCTGCGACCCACCAGCAGACCGGCCAGCGCCACCACGGGGACGCCCACGACCAGGGTGCGGTGCACGTCCCACTCGTGCTCCAGCTTGTCGAGGTACCGGCTCATCTCCGAGCGGTCCGCCTGCTCCGCCATGTAGCGGACACACGACTCCACGTGGGCGTCGATGCGCCGGTTCATCGTGGAGGGCGCGTGGGTGCGCACGGCATCGGTCGAGGTCTGGTTCCAGGACTCCATCATCACTCCCTTGACGGACTCGGGCCGTCCTCCAGCCTGCTCCCAGGAAGCTAGGGTTGCTGGTCGCGTCCGTGCACAGGACCGCGTCCAGCGGCCGTCGCCCGGTTGGCCGCCTCGGGGGGGATGACGCCTGCCTCGCCGTCCCGGGGAGCAGGCGGGCAGACGTGACGACTCCCGACGCGCTCCGTCGCTGCCCCCGGGTGAGGGCAGGCGAGCATTCCAGGGAGGGAAAGAGTTTTCCTTCCGCGGGGTGCCCGCATGCCCTGCTGACACCTGCACGACCGTCCTTCCCTGGCAGGGAGGGTTCCCCCCGGCGCCGTGGCAGGGAGGCATGGGGCTTGCTCAAGCCCGGGTCGATGATGCGCCTACGACTCCTGATCAGCCTCTCGATGCTGCTGGCCGCCTGTGGCGGCGGCACGTCGAATCCCGATGACCCCTCCGTGACGGATCCCGGCATCACGGTTCCCGACACGACCGATGCAGGGGTGCCTGACGCGGGCTCCGTGGACGCCGGGACGCCGGACTCGGGAGTGCCCGACGCGGGCTCCGCGGACGCGGGGACGACGGACCCCGGGGATGGCGGGAGCACGGATGGCGGTCCGCAGCCGGTGCCGGAGGAGCAGCGGCCGTTCACGCTGCCGAAGGTCCAGACCGCGCTGCCGGAGTACGCGCTGATCATCCCTCCGGAGGCGATGGAGAAGTTCAACGCGGACCCGTGGACGGAGGAGCAGGACGCGACGTTCCAGGCGAACGGCAAGACGTTCCCGGTGAAGGTGCGGCTGCGCGGCGCCTCCGCGCGCTTCTTCGCCAAGAAGAGCTGGAACGTCAGCTTCGCGGACAAGGACAAGTTCGAAGGCCGCACGTCGCTCAACCTCGTGGCCGAGTACGCCGACGCGTCGATGATCGCGGAGAAGATCTCCTATGACCTGCTCGCCGCCATGCGCGTGCCGGCGTCGAAGGCGACCTTCGTGCGACTCAACGTGAATGGCCACTACGAGGGTGTGTTCCTGGAGGTGGAGCAGGTCAACAAGGCCTTCCTCAAGGCCAGGCAGTTCCCGGATGACGACGCGACCATCTACCGCACGGGCTGGAAGGACACGGAGTTCAAGACGTGGAAGGTGCCCTACCAGGGCGACTGGGTGAAGAAGACGAACGAGAAGGAGCCCGACGACGCGCTGTGGGCGGTGCTGGACGTCATCAACCATACGCCGGAGCCGCAGCTGGTCACCGCGCTGGAGAAGAACCTGGAGGTGGAGTCCTACGTGCGCTCCATGGTGCTGGACGCGCTGATGTCCAACAACTTCGTGGAGGACTCCGAGAGCTACTTCATGCACGACCAGATCACCGGCCGCTGGCGCTACGTGCCCTGGGACCTGAACAACGTGGATGCGCGTTGGTGGTACACGAACACGGTGGAGGACCAGTCCGCCTCCACGAGCAACATGAAGCACCCGCTGTTCAACTTCACGCTGCTGGATGGCTGGGTGGAGAAGATGTACCAGCAGCGCAAGCTGGAGCAGGGGAGCTACCCGGGCTACCTGCCGGTCTTCTCCAACCTGGGCACGCGCGTGGTGATGAACCCGGTGCTGCGCGCCCGGCTGGAGGCGCGGCTGGACAAGGCGCTGGACGAGTTCTTCACGCCGGAGGTGATGGACCCGTACATCGACCAGCTCCACTCGCTGATTGACGCGTCCATGAAGACCGACCCGTACATGGACTACGCGAAGTTCAGCGCCGGCAAGGCGTACATGAAGCGCTTCGTGAAGGTGCGCCGCGACTTCGTGGTGGCGGAGGTGAAGCGGCTGAAGGCGCAGCAGTCCACGCTGGTGCTGGAGGCTTTCGACCCGCGCGCGGGCTGGGTGGAGGTGGGCAACCACGGCACGCAGGCGGTGTCGCTCCAGGGCATGACGCTGACCACGAACCTGCGGGTGAGCCTGGCGGGCGGCGACTACGCGCCCACGGTCGTGAAGGCCCCGACGGGCGCGGTGCTGGGCAACACGACGGTGGCGCCGGGCCAGACGGTGCGGCTCACCGCCGCCTCGCTGGGCATCACCTTCCCCGCCAGCGGCGAGGTGGGCCTGTTCGACGGAAAGACGGTGGTGGGCGTGAAGGACGCGCTGTTCTACGGCGAGCTGCCCGCGGGCAAGCACTACGCCCGTGGCGCGGAGGGCTGGGAGGTGCGCTGAGTCGTCGCGCGGACACGGCTCGATGGCGGGGCGTGCGAGGCGGGCGGGGCCGGGTTAGTTACCCGGACCATGCCCGCCTCTCGCATTCTGGATGACCTGCTGCCGCGTCGTTCCGGTCCCCTGCCCCGCGTGGCCGTGATTGGCGCGGGCATGTCGGGGCTGGCGCTCGCGCGGGTGCTGACGGGCGCGGGCTTCGGCGTGCGCGTGCTGGACAAGGGGCGCGGGCCGGGAGGACGGCTGTCCACGCGGAGGAGCGCGGACGGGGGCACGTTCGATCATGGCGCGCAGTACTTCACGGCAAGGGATCCGCTCTTCCGGACGCTGGTGGAGGCGTGGGTGGCGGAGGGCGTCGTGGCGGAGTGGCACGGGCGCATCGGGACGCTGACGCGTGGGGCGGTGAGTCCCGCGAAGGAGTCCGAGCGGTACGTGGGCGTGCCGGGCATGAACGCGGTGGCGAAGGCGCTCGCGGACGGGTTGGACGTGCGCTTCGGGGTGCGGGTGGAGCGGGTGGAGCGCGACGGCCGGGCGTGGCGGCTGACCTCGGAGACGGGCGAGGACCTGGGATTGGCGGACGTGGTGGTGGCCGCGGTGCCCGCGCCGCAGGCGGTGCCATTGCTGGCGGGGGCGCCCGCGCTGGCGGCTCAGGCGGGGACCGCGCGGCTGTCGCCGTGCTGGGCCGTGATGGCGCGGTTCGAGGAGACGGTGGCGGTGGAGCTGGATGGCGCGTTCGTGGAGGACTCGCCGCTGTCGTGGGTGGCGCGCGACACGAGCAAGCCGGGGCGGGCTCAGGGGGAGCGCTGGGTGCTTCACGGGTCGGCGGAGTACAGCGCGGCGCACCTCGAGGAGACGGCGGAGGAGATAGCGCCGAAGCTCGTGGAGGCGTTCGGGAAGGCGCTGGGCAGGGATGTGCGCGCGGTGGAGGCCGTGGCGCACCGGTGGCGCTTCGCGATGCCCTCCCCGCCACTGGAGACGCCCGCGTTGTTCGACCCAGCGCTCGGGCTGGGCGCCTGTGGCGACTGGTGCGCGGGGCCGCGTGTGGAAGGCGCGTTCCTTAGCGGCGTCGCCCTGGCCCGGCGGATCGCCGAACGCTGAACCCTACTGCCGCTCGCGCACCACCAACGTGCGCCGCGCGGTGAGGCCGCGGTCGTCGGTGACGAGGATGTCGTGCGTGCCCACGCTCGGCTTCCACCACAGGCGCTCGGCGGCCTTCGCGGTTCCCAGGACGGCTCCGTCCACGAACCACGTCAGCTCGCGGTCGTGCGCGGCCTCCGCCTCCAGCGGGATCTTCTGCTCCTCCGTGTTCATGCCGGGGATGAGCAGCGCCACCAGCCCTTCTGGCGGCGAGAGGATGGTCGGCGTGTCCCGCTCGCCTCCCGCGACGCAGCCGGGCGCCAGGGGCGGCGGCTCGGGCAACTGCCGCTGCTGTTCCGCGAGCCACCGGCGCAGGCTGGACGGCCACGTGAGGTACACGCGCGACTCCGTCTTGCGCCCGTCCCGGCAGCCCGGCCCCACCGCCAGGCCCGACGCCACGTCCACCTCCACCCGGTGGTGGTACGGACACGGCGTCGTCGGCACCGCCGTGCGCACCGCGTCCACCCGCTTGCGCTGCGTGCACGCGTCCGTGGGCAGGTGCCCCGAGTACGCGCACACCTCCACGCTCACCAGGTCCCTGGGCGGCGCGGCGTCCTCCGCCTGCAATGCCGTGCCTCGCGGCCCCACGCCTTCCAGGATGTCGAACAGCAGCGGGGCCGCGTTCTCCGCGCCGACCAGGTGCACGCTCGACGCGTGGTCGAAGTTGCCCAGCCACACCACCGCCGTGTGCTTCGGGCCGGAGCCCGCCGCCCAGGCGTCCCGGTTGCCGAAGCTCGTCCCCGTCTTCCAGTGCACGCGCGCGGGCAGCCCCGTGAGCCGACGGCGCTCCGGGAAGTCCGGCCGGTCCCTCAACGCCAACGCCTGCCGCGTCAGCCACGCCGCCCCCGGTGACACCAGCGCCTGGGCCTTCCCGGGCGCCGCGTCCTCCTCCAGCACCCGCAGCGGCCGCGCCTGCCCATCCCCCGCCAGCGCCAGGTACACGCCCGTCAACTCCAGCGGCGTCAGCTCCAGCCCGCCCACCGCCGCGGACAGGCCGTAGTGCCCCGGCCGTGGATCCAGGCTGGTGACGCCCGCCTGCCGCAGTGATCCGAGGAAGCCCTCCACGCCCAGCCGCTCCAGGAGCCGCACGAACGGCAGGTTGAGCGACTGCGACAGCGCGGACTCCATCCGGACCAGCCCCAGGAACCGCCCGTCGAAGTTGCGCGGCTGATAGCCGCCGTACGCCACCGGGATGTCTGGCACCAGCGTCTCCGGCCCCACCAGCCCCTGATCAATCCCCAGCGCGTACAGCAGCGGCTTGAGCGCCGAGCCCGGCGAGCGCGGCGTGGCGAAGCCGATGATCTGCCCGCCGTGCTTCTCGTCGAAGAAGTCGAAGTTGCCCACCAGCGCGCGCAGCTCTCCGGACTCCCGGTCCGCCACCACCACCGCGCCGTTGTGGATGCCCTGCCGCTCCAGCCGCCGGGCCGCCTCCCCCATCGTGCGCTCCACGAAGCGCTGCGTGCCCGCGTCCAGCGTCGTCGCCAGCCACGTCGCTCCCGGCCGCCGCGCCTTGAGCCACGACGCCGCGTGCGGCGCTTCCCGGGGAAAGGGCGTGAGCACGTCCGGCACCGGCGTCGCACGCACCTCCGCCAGCACCGCGTCGGCCCCCACACCGTCCACGACCAGCCCCTCGGACTCCAGCAGCCGGCGGGCGATGTCGTCCCGCGCCGAGCGCAGCCGGTCCCGGTTCTCCGGCGACGGGAAGCGCCGGTTCGGGTTCTGCGGCACCGCCAGCAGCGTGGCGATCTCCGCCGGACTCAGGTGCTGCGCGGTGTGCCCGAAGTAAGCGAGCGCCGCCGCCTCCACGCCCTCCACGTTGCGCCCGTAGGGCACGAACTGGAGATACGCCTCCAGCACCTCCTGCTTGGACAGCCGCGCCTCCAACTGGGCGGCGCGGAACGATTCGATGACCTTCGAGGTGAACGTGCGGGGACGTGGCTCCAGCACGCGCACCAGCTGCATCGTCAACGTGGACGCCCCCGACACCCGCCGCCCCCGGCTCAGGTTGAGCCCCAGGGCGCGCAGGGCCGCGAGCGGATCCACGCCCGGGTGCTGGAAGAACCGCTTGTCCTCCAGGGCCACCAGGGCGCGGACATAGGCCCGGTCGATGCGGTCCTTCGGCGCGGGGATGCGCCACCGCTCGTCCGGGGCGAGGAAGACGTACGCGGGCGACCCGTCCCGGTACGCCATCACCACCGAGGGGGGCGCCGCCAACCGCTCCGGCAGCGGCACCCACCAGGCCGCCAGCAGGCCCGTGCCCAACAGCACGAGCCCCGCCAGCGCCACCCCCGCCCACTTCCTTCCATTGAGACGCACGCGACGCATGGGCCTAGAGCAGGTCGTCCTTCCAGGGACCCGCCACCTGCACCGTGCCCGCGGCTTCACGGGCCCAGACGGAGGAGTCGTACATCGCCTCGGCCTCCGCGGACGGCAGGGTGAAGCTGCCCGCCGTCACCGCACGCACCGCGTAGACGAGCTTCTTCGTCTCGCGGGCCTGCAGCGCGCCGAAGGCTTCCATCCGGTCATCGCGCACGTTCACGTAGTCCGCGGTCCACAGCGAATCCGCGTCCACCCAGTCCACGCTGCCCCCGCGCCCCAGCCGGGCGTTCTCAATCTCCCAGCCCGCCGGCAGCCGGTCCACCAGCGCGATGTTCTGCACGCGCTCGCCCGTGGTGTTGGTGACCTCCAGCTCCACGTAGATGAGGTCCGCCAGCTTCACCGGCTGGGCCTTGAGGTCCAGCGCGGTGCCGTCCAGCGAGCGCCAGGTGCGCTTGAGCGTCAGCCCCTGCCCGCCCACCTTCACCTCGGGCGTGGTGCGCACACCCTCGCTGTTGAGCAGGAGGTACACGCTGCCCGCGCCCTTGTCCTTGAGGTCCAGCGACACGCTGGCGCGCTCGCTGGCACGGGCCAGGGCCCACGTGCGGTCCGACACGCGCGCGTCCTTCTCCGCGACGGACGCCACCGCCTTGCCCGCCACCGTGAGCGTGGGCGGCGTGAAGGTCGTCGCGCTGCCCTGCAGCCGCTTGCCCAGGCCGGTGATGCCCCAGACCAGCTCCTGCGTCGTGTAGTACTCCGACGTGCGCGCCTCCAGCGCCGTCGCCACCATGCGCGCCAGGGGCTCCCCTTCCGGCGCGGTGCCGAAGAGGTCCTGGAAGGTGCTGAGCATCATCCCGCGCCGGCGCCGGTCCGAATAGAACGACCAGCCGTTGTGGCGCTCCTCGCGGAGCGAGGACACGTCCGGGTTGCGCAGCTCCTTCTCGTAGCGGCGGTCTCCGGACAGCCACAGCGCGGCCTTGAGCATGTACAGGTCCTCCTGGTCCTCGCCGCTGAGCGCCGCCTTCTTCGCCGCCGTCTCCAGCGCGCTCACCATCGCCTGCGCCCGCGCCTTGCGCCCCTTGCCCGCCACCGCGAGCACGTAGTGCATGTACGCCTCCGAGTGCTGGCCGTAGTGGTCGTCATTCACGCGCCCTTCCTTGCGCGTCAGCTCGTCGCCCATCCACGCGAGCGCGCTGTCCACCCGGTCCTCCGGCACCGGGTACTTCAGCTTGCGAGCGTCCAGCAGCATGTGCGTCGCGTACGCCGTGCCCCAGGCCAGGGGCTCCGTCTGGCCCGGCCAGTACGCGAAGCCACCGGAGGCCGTCTGCATGGACAGCACCCGGTTGATGCCCGCCTGCACCATGTCCTCCACCTTCGCCGTGGAGACCAGCGTCGGATCCACGCGCTCCACCAGCTGGCTCACGAACAGCAGCGGGCGCGTGGAGGACGTCGTCTGCTCGATGCAGCCATACGGGTAGCGCACCAGGTACGAGAGGTGCTGGAGCGACTTCGCGTAGGGGTTGTTGGTCACCCAGACGGTGGTGCGCTCCGTCGTGGGCACCCAGCCCTGGAGCAGCGCCTTCACGTCCGTGGTGCCCTGCGCCAGCTCCACCTGCTGGAGCTTCCGCTCCCGGGGGCCGGCCGGGGACAGCGGCACGTCCAGCTGCTCGCGCGACGTGTAGCCACCGCCCTCCACCGTCACCACCAGCCGGGCGGCGCCCACCGACTGCACCGCGCGGCCCTGGAACACGAAGGTGCGGGACTTGCCGTCCTCCACCCGCGCGCGGCCCTCGCTCTTGCCCTTGAGCTCCAGGGGCGAGCCCAGCGCCTCCGGCATCGCGAGCCCCGGCACCGCCAGCGCCTCCGAGGCCAGTGACACCTTCACGTCCTGCGCCTTGCCGGACAGGTTGGTGACGAAGACCGGAATCTGAATCTCGTCGTTCTGGGTGAGGAAGCGCGGCAGCGTCGTCTGGAGCACCAGCGGGTCGCGCACCAGCACCTGCGCGCTGGCCCGGCCGATGCGCTTGTTGCCCGCCGTCACCACCATCACCCGCACCGCGCCCCGGTACTGCGGCAGCTTGAAGGGCACGCGCAGCTTGCCGTTGGCGGGCACCTCCACGACGCCGCTCCACAGGGCCACGGGCTTCACCGGCTGCACGCGGCCCTCGGCGCCGCCCTCGTCACCGCCGGTGGAGCTGGAGTTGCCGCCGGGCGGCACCAGGAGCGCCCAGCCCACCGTCTCGAAGGTCTGGATGCCCAGCGCGCGCCGCGTGAAGATCTCCTTCAACGGATCCGGGCTCTGGAAACGCGTGAGGGAGAGGATGCCCTCGTCCACCACCGCGACGGTGGCGAAGGTGGGGCCCTCCACGCCCTCCACCGCGACGTCCACGGTGAGCGTGTCGTTGCTCCTGACCTCCTTGGGCACCGTCACCGTGACGGCCTGCGTGAAGTCCACCGGCTCCAGCGCGATGCTGCCCACGCCGAAGGCGCGGTCGGGCATGAACGCCTGGGCGGATTCCAGGTGCGGGTCCTTCACCAGGAACGCGCTCACGTACACGTTGGGCGCGTACTCCTTGGGCGTGAACTGCCAGGTGACCTCGCCGGGCTCCACCTGCTTCCACGCGGTGGTGAGCACGCGGTCGGTCTCCACCGTGAAGAGGACGCGGCCCCGGTAGGGCGCCTTCATCTTCACCGTCAGGGCCTCGCCCACCTTGCCCTTCGCGGGCAGCGCCAGCTCCAGCGCCGTGGGCTTCTGGGGCCGCGGCGTCTGGTCCACGCGCGAGCCCTCGCCCCACCAGTAGTAGCGGCCCTCGCCCTCGATGGAGAGGTCCGTCTGGGTGCTGCCCGCGCGAGCGCGCACGAGGTAGCCCGCGCCGTCACGGCCCGGCAGCACCGTGGCGGTGAAGCGGCCGTTCTCCACCTTCACCGTCGCCTCGCCCTCACGCTGCGGGCGCAGGTAGCGCTGGTAGCGCTCGTAGCCGGACTCCTCGTCGTAGTAGTAGCCGTAGTTCTCCTCGAGCAACTGGTACTCCAGCACCACCGTCTTCGGCGCCTTGCCGTCGGTGACGAGCTGGCCGTCCCAGTCCACCACCACGCCCGACACCGTGAAGGGCGTGGCCGCCTTCACCTTCTGCGTGTTGGCCTGCAGGCCCAGGTAGTAGGCCTCCGGGTGCACCGGCACGTTGGCCTCGCCGATGGTGGAGCGGCCGCTGCCGGACTCGAAGACGCTGGCCACCGCGGACAGCCGCGCGGCGCCCTTGATGGGACCCGACGCCGCCTGGGCAGGGCAGTTGAGGAGCGCCTGCCCCTTCGCGTCGAGCGTGCCCTTCACCTGCCCCAGCGTGACGGGCCGGGGCGCGCTGCCGTCCTGGCGCCAGATGCCGTAGGTGTACTGGGCGTTCTGCTTCGGCTTGAAGGGCACGGACTCCAGGCGGCACGTCATCTCCACCGGGCTGCCCTCCGCGGAGCCGCCGAAGAGGTACGCGGCCTCCACGCCCACGGGGATCTCCTTGCCCTGCACGTAGCCCGGCGCGGTGGTGCTGGCCGTCACCTTCATGCGCTCCGGGACGAACTCCTCCACGTTCACCGCGTAGGAGGCCACGTCGCGGTCCGCCACCTTGAGGCGCACCCAGTAGTGGCCCGTGTCCTGGAACGCCGCGAAGGCCTGGTCGAACGACACGAGGCCCGCCGCGTTCGTCTTCAGCGTCACCTTGCGGATCTCCCGCTCGTGCGGGTCGATGACGCGCACCTCCACCGGCATGCCCGCGGGCGGCGCCAGGTTGTCCTGGCCGCGCAGCACCGCGGCCACGTGCGCGGTGTCACCGGGGCGGTACACGCCGCGGTCGGACCAGACGGAGGCGCGGTAGGGCTGCTCGGCGCGGTACGGCTCGCCCTGCACGTCCGAGTTGGCGATCTCCGTCTTCAGCTCGTCGTACTTGAGGTACGTCAGCTCGTCGCCCTTGCGCGCCACCAGCGCGAACGGCGCGCTGTCGTCCACGCCGGGCGCGGGCACCTTGAGGTTGCAGCCCGCCTCGCCCTGCGTGGTGCAGCGGGCCACGGTCTGCCCGCTCTTCTTCACCAGCGACACCTCCACGCCGGACAGGGGCTCCGTGCTCTCCAGGCCCAGGGCCCAGACCCACACCTCGCCGGAGTCCGTGGAGCCCACGGCGGGACCGCCGCGCTTGGCCACGAGGCTCAGGTCGGTGAGCAGGATGCGGGCGGCGGCCTTGTAGTCGCCGCGCTCCGCCAGGATTTCGACCAGGCCGCGCGTGTTGGCGGGCACCAGCGACGCCACGTCGACGTACGTGGTGAGCAGCGAGTCCGGCGTCGACTTGAGCGGCACCGTCTTGCGCACCAGCACGTTGCTCGTCCGCTCGTCGGCGGTCTCCGAGTAGTCGCTGCCCATCCAGAAGACGAGGTTCTCCGGCGGCACGTTGCGCACCGTGAGCGTCACCTCCTCCACGTTGAGGTGCTGCAGGGGCAGGTTGCGCCACGCGCTGCGCGGCAGGTAGCGGCCGTTGGCGTTGAAGCGCACCTGGGCCTGGCGCGCGGGGACGGAGAAGCCGCGGGACCATGCGCCCATGAGCGTGCCGCCGCCCACGGACAGCGTGCCCTCCGCGATGGAGAGCGTGTGCGGGCCGCGCTTGAAGTCACCGAAGATGCGGAAGCCGCGCCGCGACGGGGCCACGGTGAACTTCACCTTCGGCTTGAAGCGGATGGCGTCCAGCGCCACCGCGTCGTTGAGCGAGCAGCCCTTGTTGTCGTCGTCGTAGTAGTACGAATCCCACTGCTCGTCGGTGGGGCTCGCCGGGGCGTCCGACTCCACGTCACGGCAGCTCACCTCGAAGAAGTAGCCGTTGGTCCCCTCCTGGAGGTTCACGTAGGTGATGTCCATGCGCTTGCCGCCGTTGAGCGGGACGCTGGCCGTGGCCGCGGGCGCCTGAACGGTGGAGGCGCCCCCCGCGGCCGTCAGTCCCTCGCGCAGGGAGAACTGCAGCGTCGCGCCGGGCTTGAGCTTCGGATGGGTGAGCACCACGGAGAGGGAGTTGCGCGTGTCCGCGCGGGTGCTCCACTTCACGTCGCTGATGGCGGTGTCGCCCACGCGGAAGCTGGTGCGGGAGCGCACGGCGGCCAGGTCCACCGGACCGGAGAAGTCCACGTTCGCCTCCACGCGGCCCTTCGGCAGGTCCATGCGCGTGGGGTAGAGCTGGGCGAACTTGAAGGCGTAGGTCGTGAAGTTGTAGCGCCACTCCCGCGCCGACGGCGGCTTCACGACGCCCGCGTCGGTGTTCACCGCGTCCACGGACACGGTGTACGTCGTGCCGGCCGCGAAGCCCGTCGACGGCGTGAAGAGCAGCGACGAGGGGCCCGTCCACCGCAGGCTGCCCCCGACCTCCGGCGACACCGTGACGACGCTGCCGTCGACGCTCTCGTAGCGCGGGCGCACCGGCAGCGCGAACTCGATGACGACGCCCGTGGGCAGGGCGTTCTCGCTGGCCAGCTCGTGGATGACGGGCGTGAGCTTCGAGGCCTGCTCCGGCGCGGGCGTGGACGGGGACGGCGTGCTGGCCGCGGGCGTCGCGGTGGACGCGGGGGTGGCGGGCGGCGTCTTCGCGGGTTCCTGCTTGCAGCCGGCGACGAGCGCGCCCACGAGCAACGCCGGCAGCAGCCAGCGGGCACGGGGTGCGCGCGCGGCTTTCGGCGGGACAGCGGACTGCGGGGACATGTTTCCTCCAGGGGGTGGCGGCGGAACCGATTTCATGCCGCGTGCCGTGCGTGGGACGCCTCGGAGGCGCACGGAAAGTGCGGCCCGGCGACCACGTGCCGGCGCTCCCCCCTGCGCGTCCGCGGGCCCACAGGGTGTCCGGGCAGCCACACTCGCGGGTGGCCTCCGGACGCGCACGGGACGCGGGATTTCGCCGCGCAGACTGGAGGCGAGACGGCTCGGCGGTCAACTGGGGCCCTTGTCGCGACACGGAGCCCCCATCCTCGGAACGCCAAGGGTGTCCCCCTCCCGCCCGGTGCGGTCCCAACTGGTCCGACTGTCGGACCAGTTCAGGCCTGGCGCCGCCGCCAGGGGGACCCCACCGTTCTCACCTTCTCATCCAGGTGGACAGGACGCGTGCCCGAGGGCTTAGGGTGCGCGGCCATGGTGCTGCCCGTCCGATTCGTCCTCATGCGCCCGCGCAACGCGGAGAACCTGGGCGCCGCCGCCCGCGCCCTGAAGAACTGCGGCCTGTCCGACTGGGCCTGGGTGACGCCGGAGGTGGAGGACCTGGGCCCGGCCCACCGGCTGGCGGTGCACGCGGAGGACGTGCTGGGTGGGGTGAAGCGCCCGGACACGCTGGACGCGGCGGTGTCCGACTGCGTCTGGGTGGTGGGGACCAGCTCCCGCAAGGTGGAGGGCAAGCGCCGGCTGTCGCCCCGGGCCGTGGGCGAGGAGCTGGTGGCGCGGGCGAAGCAGGGGCCGGTGGCGCTCGTCTTCGGGGACGAGCGCAGCGGGCTGACCAACGCGGAGGTGGAGCGCTGCCATGATTTGTCCGCGGTGCCCACCGCGCCGGAGCAGCCCTCCATCAACCTGGCGCAGGCGGTGCTGCTCTACGCCTACGAGGTCCGCATGGCCCATCTCGCGGACACCGCGCCGCCACCGGGCCCCCTGCCCCTGGCCGCCACGGACGCGGAGCTGGCCCGCGTGGAGGCCACGCTGGAGGCGCTGCTGAGCACGGGGGGCTTCCTCGTGGACGCGCAGCCCGGGCGCACGGCGGTGAGGGACCTGGTCGCGCCCCTGCGTCGCTCGCGGCTCACGCGCAATGAGGCCCGGCTCTGGCTGGCCGCGCTGCACACCGTGCGCAAGCACTTCCCCCAGGAGGGCGGGCCTCCCAGGGACGACACCTGAGCAGGCAGGGGAACGCCCCTCCCCCGCGCGGCGGGATGCCCACGCGTCGCTACCTTTCCCGGAACCACCGGCCCCGTTTGGGAAGGAGCACCGCGTGAACCACATGCCCTATGAGTCGATGATCGTGGGAGGCACCGAGCCCGGTCCTGGCCGGCAGGCGCCGCCCCACGAGGACGCGCTGGAGGAGCCCGGCCGCACGCCCGAGACGGCCGAGGACGGCGGGCTGGAGGAGGAACCCCACCGCATGGCGAACGGCGACGAGCCAGGCAGGACGCCGGGCTCCGCCGAGGGCGAGGACCCGGACGAACCGGTCCGGCGCTAACTCCCAGCACGCCGCCGCCCGAGCGCGGCTATGGTGCCGCGCCCATGCCTCGCAAGCCCGAACGGCCCCCCAAGTCCCCGCCCCGCCCCAACCGCTGGGAGGGCAAGGAGAAGCCGGACTGGCTCTCCCGCGCGCTCGCCCGCGCGGGCGCCATGCCCCAGGACGAGGCGGAGGCCGCCATCAAGGCGGGCCGCGTGAGCGTCAACGGCCGCGTGGCGACCACGCCCCTCACCCCCGTGCCGCCCGATGCCGTCATCAAGGTGGACGGGCTGCCGGTGCGCAAGGTGGCGCCCACGCACGCGCTGGCCTTCCACAAGCCCGCGGGGGTGCTGACCTCCACCGCGCGCCAGCACCGCACGGGCACGGTGTTCGAACTCCTGCTGCCCCAGCTGCCCCTGGAGCTGAACCGCTTCACCTGGCACGCAGTGGGCCGGCTGGACGTGGACACCACGGGCCTCTTGCTCTTCACCAACGACGACAAGCTGGTGGCCCACTGCACGTCCCCGGAGACGAACCTCCCCAAGCGCTACGTGGCCACGGTGTTCAGCGTCGCGGACGACGCGAAGGTGGAGCCCCTGCGCCAGGGGATGACTCTGGATGACGGCCCCGCCCGCCCCGCCGTGGTGCGCGTGCGCGACGAGCACACGGTGGAGGTGACGCTCACCGAAGGCCGCCACCACCAGGTGAAGCGCATGCTGGGCGCCGTGGGGCTGCCCGCCCGCGCGCTCCACCGGGAGGCGGTGGGCGACATCACCCTGGCCGACATCCCCGAGGGCGGCTTCCGGCTCCTCACCGACGCGGAGGTCCGCGAGAAGCTGCACTACACCGGCCGTGCTCCCGCGGGCCCTGTCAGCGAGTCCGAGGACGCCTGAGCGCCAGACCCGCGTGCAAGGCGCGAGGAACGCGGCCGGGGCGGTGACTTCCCGGTGCCCTGCTCCCCACGGTGGGGTTAGGGTGGGCCCATGGCGGACTTCGACCTGGTGGTCATCGGCTCTGGCCCCGCGGGAGAATGGGGCGCGGTACAGGCCTCGCTCGCGGGCAAGCGGGTGGCGGTGGTGGAGCGGGAGCCGGTGCTCGGCGGCACCGCGGCCAACACCGGCACCCTTCCCTCCAAGACGCTGCGCGAGACGGCGCTGCACCTGTCCGGCTTCAAGGCGCGCGGTCTCTACAGCGTGGACGCGACGCTGCGCCACGAAGCCACCGTCTCCGACTTCCTCTTCCGCGAGCGCCGCGTGAAGCAGATGGAGCGCGAGCGCATCCACAAGAACCTCCAGCGCCACGGCGTGACCGTGTTCCAGGGCTCCGGCGCCTTCCAGGACGCGCACACCGTCGTCGTGAAGCGCGACGGCGCGGAGGTCGCGAAGCTCTCCGCCGGCACCGTCCTCATCGCCACCGGCTCCACGCCGTACCGCCCGCCGCTGTACCCCTTCGGGGACCCGCGCGTGCACGACTCGGATGAGATTTTGGACATCACCACCCTGCCCCGCACGCTGGTGGTGGTGGGCGGCGGCGTCATCGGCTGCGAGTACGCGTGCATGTTCGCCGCGCTCGGCATCCCGGTGACGCTGGTGGAGGTGAAGAACGACCTGCTGTCCTTCCTGGACGCGGAGATCAACCAGCTGCTGCGCGACTGCATGGAGGCGCTGGGCGTGCGGCTGCGCCTGGGCCAGGTGGTGGAGTCCGCGCACGTCCCGGAGTCGCACGAGGAGCCCATCCGCCTGAAGCTGTCCACCGGCGAGGTGCTGGAGGCGGACCAGGTGCTGGTCGCCTCCGGCCGCACGTCCAACACCGCGGGCCTGGGCATCGAGGCGCTGGGCATCAAGCAGGGCAAGCGCGGGCAGATTGAAGTGGGGCTCGCGTACCAGACGGCCGTGCCGCACATCTACGCGGTGGGGGACGTCATCGGCTTCCCCGCGCTGGCCTCCACGTCCATGGAGCAGGCCCGCATCGCCGTGGAGCACGCGTTCGGCCCGGGCAAGCGCACGCTCACGCCCATCCTGCCCTACGGCATCTACACCATCCCGGAGGTGTCCATGGCCGGCGACACGGAGGAGTCCCTGCGCTCGCGCAGCATCCCCTACGTCGTCGGCCGGGCCACCTTCGACACCAACCCGCGCGGGCAGATCATCGGCGAGCGGCAGGGCATGCTGAAGCTGCTCTTCCACCGCGACGACCTGAAGCTGCTGGGCGTGCACGTGCTGGGTGAGCAGGCCTCGGAGCTGGTGCACGTGGGGCTCACCGCGCTGCTCACCGGCGCCACCGCGCAGCTCTTCGTGGAGACCTGCTTCAACTACCCGACGCTGTCGGAGGCCTACAAGGCCGCCACCTACGACGCGCTGGATCAGGTCCGCGTCAGCAGCGCCTAGGGCCCCCGCGCTAGCGCGAGTCCTTGAGGCTGCCCACGGTGAGGCCCGACTCCAGCCGGGCCACCCGGTTCACCCCGTCCCCGGACACCCGGGCCAGCGGGGGCGCGGCGGCGGGCGCCGCGGCCTTCGAGGCCGACGGCTTGGGGGCGGTCCCCGTGGAGGCGCCGCCCCGTCCCGGGGCGCCCTGGAGCAGCGAGCGGATGCGCTCCCAGCGGACCTTCTCCTCCGCCATCAGCCCCACCAGCTCCTCGCGGGCGGACGCGTCCGGCAGGCTCGAGGCGGCCGCCGCCACCTTGTCCATGAAGGGCAGCAGGTATCCGAAGTCCCGGTCGAAGCTGTTGGGAGGGTTCGCCATGGCGGGCACCTTAGCCGTGGTAGACGCGCGACGCGACGATGCGCCCGCCCTTCACCTCCAGCACCTCCGCCACCGGCAGGGGGGCCTCGTTGGGCGCGTGGCGCAGGTACTCCATGAACACCCGGTCCTCGTCCGCCGTGAGGGCCGTCTCCTCGTAGCGCAGGCCCGGCAGCCGGGCGATGGCATCCCTCCACCACCGCTCCAGGGCCGGCCGGCCCACCAGGCGCCCACCCGTCTCCGGGTGCAGGACGCGAATCTTGGGCGAGGTGTGTGTTGCATCCTCCGCGTACAGGGCAACCAGCGCGGTGACGTCGTGGGCGTTGAAGGCCTTGAGCCATGCCCGGGCCAGGGAGAAGTTTTCGCTCGCGCTCATTGTTATGAGACCTCAGTCGGAACAGGGCGGTGCAACGTAGGCGGATGTACGCCCAACGTCATGCGGATTTGTCTGGTAACTGGGTCCTGTGGGAAGTAAGGGCCCCGCCTGCTCTGTTCCCTCAGGCAATTTTTTCAATCGAAGAAGGACCGGATCGTGGCCTCCAACGTACCCATCGAGAAGATTCGTAACATCGGTATCTCCGCCCACATCGACTCGGGCAAGACGACGCTGTCCGAGCGCATCCTGTTCTACACGGGCAAGATCCACGAGATCCACGAGGTCCGCGGCAAGGACGGCGTGGGCGCGGTCATGGACTCGATGGACTTGGAGCGTGAGAAGGGCATCACCATCCAGTCCGCCGCCACGTACGCGATGTGGGGCGACTACAACATCAACCTCATCGACACCCCGGGACACGTGGACTTCACCATCGAGGTGGAGCGTGCGCTCCGCGTGCTCGATGGCGCCATCCTGGTGCTCTGCTCCGTGTCGGGCGTGCAGTCGCAGTCCATCACGGTGGACCGCCAGATGAAGCGCTACAAGGTTCCGCGCATCGCGTTCATCAACAAGATGGACCGCTCTGGCGCGAACTACGATCGCGTCGCCGCGCAGCTGAAGGAGAAGCTGGGCCACCACGCGGTGAAGCTCCAGTACCCCATCGGCGCCGAGGACCGCTTCCAGGGCCTCATCGACCTGCTGTCGATGAAGGCGTTCTACTTCGACGGCGAGAACGGCGAGAACATCCGTGAGGAGGCCATTCCGGCGGACATGCTGGACGAGGCCAAGCTGCGCCGTGACGAGATGATCGAGGGCATCGCCAACGTCGACGACGAGTTGGGCGAGGCCTTCCTCATGGACCCGGCCTCCATCACCGAGGCGCAGCTCCGCGCCGCCGTGCGCCGCGCCACCATCGCGCTGAAGATGACGCCGGTGATGTGCGGCTCCGCGTACAAGAACAAGGGCGTGCAGCTGCTCCTGAACGCGGTGTGCAGCTACCTGCCGAACCCCAAGGAAGCGACCAACGAGGCCCTCGACCAGAAGAACAACGAGGCCAAGGTCATCCTGGAGTCGGATCCGGCCAAGCCCTTCGTGGGCCTTGCGTTCAAGCTGGAAGACGGCCGCTACGGCCAGCTCACCTACATGCGCATCTACCAGGGCAAGGTGAGCAAGGGTGACTTCATCATCAACCAGGTGAACCAGAAGAAGGTCAAGGTTCCGCGCATCGTCCGCATGCACGCGTCGGAAATGCACGACGTCAACGACGCCACGGCCGGCGACATCGTCGCGCTGTTCGGCATCGAGTGCGCCTCCGGCGACACGTTCACCGACGGCACCGTGAACTACACGATGACGTCCATGTTCGTGCCGGACGCGGTGATCTCGCTGGCGGTGACGCCGAAGAACCGCGACACGCTGGCGAACTTCTCCAAGGCGCTCAACCGCTTCCACAAGGAAGACCCCACCTTCCGCGTGCGCCGTGACGAAGAGTCCGCGCAGACCATCATCAGCGGCATGGGCGAGCTCCACCTGGAGATCTACATCGAGCGCATGAAGCGCGAGTACAACTGCGAGGTGGTCGCCGGTAAGCCGCAGGTGGCGTACCGCGAGACCATCTCCCAGAAGGGCGAGTTCGCCTACACGCACAAGAAGCAGACCGGTGGTTCCGGTCAGTTCGCGCGCGTGTGCGGCTACGTGGAGCCCCTGCCCTCGGACGCCGTGCAGCAGTACGAGTTCGTGGACGACATCGTCGGTGGCTCCATCCCGCGCGAGTTCATCCCCGCGTGCGACAAGGGCTTCCAGGAGGCCGTGAAGAAGGGCAGCCTCATCGGCTTCCCCGTGGTGGGCCTGCGCGTGGTCATCAACGACGGCGCGTTCCACGCGGTGGACTCGTCCGAAATGGCGTTCAAGACGGCCGCCATCATGGGCTTCCGTGAAGGCTACGCCGCCGCCAAGCCGGTCATCCTCGAGCCGATCATGAAGGTCGAAGTCACGGCTCCGGAAGACTTCCAGGGTTCCGTCGTCGGCCAGCTGAACCAGCGCCGCGGCACCATCCTGGAGACGGGCACCGCCGAGGGCTACGTCACGGCCGTGGCGGAAGTGCCGCTGAACACGATGTTCGGCTACTCCACCGACCTGCGCTCCGCCACCCAGGGCAAGGGCGAGTTCACGATGGAGTTCGCCAAGTACATGCCGGTCCCCCGCAACGAGGCGGAGGCCCTGATGGCGCAGTACAAGGAGAAGCAGGCCGCGGAGCAGGCCGCCCGCAAGTAGTCCGGGTGTCCCAGACGCCGCTCTGGCAGTAGGAAGGGCGCTCCCCGCTTCAATGGGGGGCGCCCTTTCGCTTTCCCCCTTCGAGGAGGTCTCTTCCCGTGACGCTGCTCCGCGCCGCCAACGTCCAGCTCGCCTTCGGCAGCCGCACCGTCTTCGAGGGCCTCACCTTCACCATCGAGGAGGGCGAGCGCGTGGGGCTTGTCGGCGTCAACGGCTCCGGCAAGTCGTCGCTGATGAAGATATTGGCCGGCGCGGCGAAGCCGGACCTGGGTGAACTGCAGCTGCGCCGGGGCGCGCGCGTCACCTACCTGCCCCAGGAGCCGGAGTTCCCCGAGGGCGCCACCGTGCAGAGCGAGCTGGCCGTGTCCCAGGCGCCGCTCAAGGAGGCGCTGGCGGCGCACGCGGAGCTGTCGCGGAAGCTGGAGGCGGACCCCGCCAACGCCACCCCGAAGATGCTGGAGCAGCTGTCCGCCCTCAGCGACCGGATTGAACAGGCGGGCGGCTGGGACACGGAGCACCACGCGAAGACGCTGCTGGACAGGCTGGGCGTGAAGGACTGGGACCGGCCGGTGGCGCAGCTGTCCGGAGGCCTGCGCAAGCGCGTGGCCATTGCCCGCGCCCTGCTCACGCGCCCGGACCTGCTGCTTCTGGACGAGCCCACCAACCACCTGGACGCGGACACCGTGGACTGGCTGGAGGACGAGCTGGACAAGCTGCCCGGGGCGCTCCTGCTCGTGACGCACGACCGCTACTTCCTGGACGACCTGGTGGACCGCATCGTGGAGATCCAGCCCGGTGGCGGGCTCATCTCCTATCCCGGCAACTACGCGGCCTACGTGGAGCAGAAGCTCGTCGCCCAGGAGAACGCGGAGACGGCGGAGCACAAGCGCGGACGCTGGATTGCGCAGGAGGTGGCGTGGCTGCGCAAGGGCCCGGAGGCGCGACGCACCAAGAGCAAGGCGCGCATCGAGCGGGCGCAGAAGCTGCTGGCGGAGAAGGGCTTCCAGCGCCCCAAGGTGGCGGACCTGAAGGTGGTGGCGGCGCCCCGCCTGGGCCACACCGTCATCGAGGCGGAGGGGCTGAAGAAGTCCTTCGGCGACCGCAAGGTGCTGGACGGCGTGGACTTCCGCCTCCAGCGCGGCGAGCGCGTGGGCTTCCTGGGGCCCAACGGCGTGGGCAAGACGACCTTCCTGCGCGTGATGCTGGGGGAGATCCCCGCGGACAGCGGCAAGCTCGTCATCGGGAAGAACACCAAGGTCGCCTACTACGACCAGCAGCGCGCGCAGCTGGACCCGGACCAGACGGTGTACGACGCGGCCTCCAACGGCGAGGACCACGTGGAGCTGGCGGACCGCAAGGTGGCCCTGCGCGACTACCTGGAGGACCTGCTCTTCCCGGTGCCCATGCAGCGCATGAAGGTGGGCGCGCTGTCCGGCGGTGAGCGCAACCGGCTGCTGCTGGCGCGGCTGTTCCTGGAGGGCGCCAACGTGCTGGTGCTGGACGAGCCCACCAACGACCTGGACATCGTCACGCTCAACATCCTGGAGCGCCTGCTGCTGGACTTCGCGGGCAGCACGCTGCTGGTGACGCACGACCGGTACTTCCTGGACAAGGTGGCCACCGCCATCCTCTCCTTCGACGGCCAGGGCAAGGTCACCCGCTACGAGGGCAACTACGACATGTACAAGCGGCTGCGCGAGCAGTCGCAGGCCGCCGCGCTCAAGGCCGCCGCGCCGAAGAAGGACGAGCCCCCGCCCCGCGAGGAGGCCGCCGCGAAGCCCGCGCAGAAGAAGCCCGGGAAGCTCTCCTACAAGGACCAGCGCGAGCTGGACGGCATGGAGGCCACCATCGAGGCCGCGGAGAAGCGCAAGGCGGAGCTGGAGGCGAAGCTGGCCGACCCCGCAGTCTACAGCCAGGGCTCCAAGGTGGCGGAGGTCAACCAGGCCCTGGAGGCCACCACCGCCGAGGTGGACCGGCTCTATACGCGATGGCAGGAATTGCAGGACCTGGCGGCCGGCAACGCCTGACGCGCGGGTACTTTCGCGGGACAACCAACATCCGGCGACACCCGTGCATGATTTTCGGGCAGGGGGACTCTGGCTAGAGTCCGCGTCCCTCCGCCTCGGGAGTCGTCACGTGTTCCGTCCGGCCTCGGTCCTCGCCGCTGCCCTCCTGTCCCTCCCCTTCTCCGCCCACGCCCTGGAGAGCGGCCCCAAGAGCCCGCTGCCCGTATTCGACCTGCAACGGCTGCACCTGGACCCGGCGGCCCTGGGGTCGTTGGTGGTGGCCACGGGCCGGACGTTGGCGGCCGGGCAGCTGCGGGTGAGTTTGAACTACCACTACGAGCATCTGCCTCTGCACTTCCAGACACGCTGGGAGCCCGGGGATGGCACGGGTCTGGTCGAGAACAAGATGACGGCCCACCTGACGGTGGGCCTCGGCGTGCTGTCGTGGATGGACGTGGGGGCGGACGTGCCCTTCATCCTGTCGCAGGGGGGAAAGCCGACGCTGGAGTACTTCGGGCCGGACTCCGGGGGCCTCGCCACGCCGTGGCTGACCGCCCGGGCGGCGCTGCTCCGGCAGACGAAGGGCGCCCCCCTCAACGTGGCGGTGGCGCTGACGGCGGGACTGCCCGTGGGCAGCCGCGAGGCCCTGGCGCACGAGGACTCCGCGTGGGAGCCGCGTCTGCAATTGGGCTACGTGGGCGACGGCTTCCAGGTGGGCGGCGAGGCCGGCGTGTTCCTGCGCAAGCGCCGGGACCTGGGGCCCGTGTCCTACGACCCGCGCGACGTCGTGGGCAATGAGCTGCGATTGGGCGCCACTGTGACGTCGCTGCAGGGGGAGACGACGCGCGGCGAGGTGAGCGTGCTCACGGGCATCCCGCTGGACGGCGGGCGCGTGGGGGCGGAGCTGCTCATCGCCATCCGCCGCCACGCCCTGTCCAGCCTGGACCTGTACGTCATGGGCGGCCCCGGCGTGGGCGCGGGGTTGGACACGCCCACGTTCCGCTTCGTCGCGGGCGTGTCCTGGGCCACCAGCAAGGTGGACTGAAGGGCGCCGCTACTTCGGCATGAAGCCGAAGGCCTTCACCATCGCGATGGCGATGCCCAGGAGGCTTTCGCCCGCGATGAAGCCGGAGCTGACGGGCAGCACCGCGTCCTCCGCGAGCTTCGGCTTCACGCGCCGGAGGAACGCCGCCAACGCCGCGCCCACGAAGAGGCTGATGGAGCTGGAGCCGGGGATGACGATGGCCAGCCCCAGGCCGGACGCGGAGGGGATGAAGGCCTTCAGCTTCGACGGGGCCCAGCGCTCCAGCAGCACCAGCGCGATGCCCAGGAGCGCGCCGCACAGGGCGCCCATGCGCGCGGTGGGGTGCAGCGCGGACACGCCCGAGGCGAGCATCTTCGACACGCCGGCCCACACCATGGAGGCGGGCGCGGGGAACTGCTCGGTGCCCAGCACGTCCGCGGTCGGCACCAGCAGCTTGAAGATGGGCACCACCACCATGGCGCCCGCGGCCACGCCGAACAGCTGCGCGAAGAACTGCTGCCGCGGCGACGCGCCCAGCAGCCACCCGGACTTGAGGTCCGTGAGCAGGTCCGCCGAGTGCAACCCCACGCCGCCCGTGGCGTTGGCGCTCATCACGTTGGCGGGGATGTTGCCCGGCGCGAGTCCTCCGAAGATGAGCTGGGTGACGGGGCCCAGCGCCTTGGTGGGCGTGGTGTCCGTCTCCCCCGTCACGCGCGACGCGATGACGCCCATCACCACCGCCAGCGGGAGCGCGAGCACGCCGGCCCACCAGGGAATCTGGAAGAGGTAGGCCATGAGGAACACGGCCACCGGGCCCAGGAGCGCGAAGCCCAGGGGGAACCAGGCCGGGGGACACTCGATGTCCGCCAGCGGATCCTCCCGCGCGCCCTCCTTGGGCTTCAGCCCCACCAGGCCGCCCAGGGCGGAGAACGAGCGCACCACGCTCCTCCACTGGAAAGCGAACGACAGCAGGCCGGAGGACACCAGCACCGCGGAGCCCGTCCACAGCGACCAGCTGTTGATGGCCTTGTACGTGACCTCCGGGATGACGCCCTCGGCGACCATGGCGGGTGCGAGGAAGCCGTAGTTGAGGATGGCACCCAGCAACATGGACCAGCCGGTGCGGAAGTTCACCAGCGCGCCCGCGCCGATGAGCAGCAGGCTGAAGTCGAAGGACAGGGACCACTTGCCCGCCTCGCGCCCGAGGATGCTGAACGGCAGGCTCACCTTCTCCGGCAGGTTCTTCAGCCAGGAGAAGCGCGCGTCGCGCACCAGCACCAGCAGCGCGCCCACGAGCCCCGCCACGCCCAGCAGGCGCGACTTGCGGCGGGCCACTTCTCCGTGGCCGTGCAGCGCGCGGATGGTCTCCGCGGTGGCGGTGCCCGTGGGGAACGGGAGCGCTTCGATGTTGATGAGCTGGCGCTTGATGGGGATGGCGGCGAAGACGCCCAGCGCGGAGATGACGGCGAACCACACCATCAGCCAGCCCGAGGACGGCAGCGTGCCGGTGAGCATCAGCAGCGCGGGCACCGCGGCCATGTTGCCGCCGCCCGTCATGTAGCCCGCGGCGGACGCCACGGAGCCCATGGCGTTGTTCTCCAGGTCGGTGAACTCGGTGCGCAGCACCTTCAGCGAGCGCAGCGTGCCGAACACCGCGAAGGCCAGGATGCACGCGGTGATGGTGACGCCCAGGCTCCAGCCCGTCTTGAGGATGACGTAGAGGTTGGACAGGCACATCACCGCGCCAATGAGCATCCCGGCGATGATGGCGCGCACGGTGAGCTGCCGCGCGCCGCCCTGGTAGACGTGCTCCCGCCAGTACAGCTCTGGATCCATCGCCGCGGAGGCGCCAGGCCGTTCCGGAACGGCGGCGGGGTCAGGCGCGGGGACGCGGAGCTGGCTGGGGTTCGGGACGGGAGGAGCCATGGGGGGCGCAAGATAGTGCACGCCCCCCGAAGGAACGAAACGCTCCGTGCCGTCCGGCGGCGTTACTCGTGCGCGCCGCCCGGCCCGTGCACGTGACCGTGCGTGAGTTCTTCCTGCGTCGCGTCACGCACTTCGCGCACGGTGACGTCGAAGTGGAGCGTCTTGCCGGCGAGCGGGTGGTTCAAGTCCACCACGACGGAGTCCGGGTTCACGGTCTCGATGCGCAGGGGGATGTTGCCGTCCTCCGTCTGCGCCATCAGCGTCTGGCCCACCTGGGGCGTGAAGCCCGGCGGCAGCATGCTGCGGGGGACGGTGCGCACGCCCTCCGGGTTGTGGTTGCCGTAGCCCTGATCCGGGCTCACCACCACCTGCTTGCTCTCCCCTGCCCCCAGGCCATCCAGCGCGCCCTCCAGGCCGGGGACGATCTGCTTGTGCCCGTGCAGATAGGCGAGCGGCTGGCCCGGGGCGCTCTGGTCGATGACCTGCCCGTCCCCCAGGTGGAGGCGGTACTCGAGCGCGACGACGCGACCGTTGGCGATCTTCATGCGGCGGAAGCTCCTTGGCTTCGGGAACGACGGTGGGACTTCGGTCAAAAGGTGGAACCGGTGCGACGCCACGTCAGGCCGCGGGCGACTCCGCCGCCTCCTCACCGACCGGACGGTCGGGGGGTTCTCCGCGCGACACGTACACCGCGGCGGCCAGGTCCCCTGTCACGTTGAGCACGGTCCGGCACATGTCCAGGAAGCGGTCCACGCCGAGGATGAGGCCCAGCCCCTCCACGGGGATGTGGAACATGCCGAGGATCATCGCGATGACGGGGATGGAGCCCGCCGGCACGCCCGCGGTGCCGATGCCCGCCAGCACGCAGATGAACATGATGGTCGCCTGCTGCCCCAGGCCCAGCTGCACGCCGTACACCTGCGCGAGGAAGAGGACGGTGACGCCCTCGAAGAGCGCGGTGCCGTTCTGGTTCATCGCGGAGCCGGCGGTCAGCACGAAGCGCGACACGTTGCGCGGCAGTTGGAGGTTCTCCTCCGCGACCTTGAGCGCGGTGGGCAGCGTGGCGCTGGAGGAGGACGTGGAGAAGGCGGTGACGATGGCCAGCCGGCAGGAGCGGAAGAACTCCACCGGGTTGCGTCCGCCCAGGAAGCGCACGGACAGCGAGTACACGACGAACATGTGGATGCCCAGCGCCAGCAGCACCACGCCCACGTACGACGCCAGCTGTCCCAGGATGTGGAAGCCCAGCCGCGCCGTCATGGAGAACAGCAACGCGCCCACGCCCACGGGGGCCAGCTTCAGCACCCCGTCGATGAGCTTCATCATCACGTCGTAGAGCCCCTGGACGACGTCCTTGAGCCGCTGCGCGGGCTCGCCCGGGGTGAGCGCCAGGCCCAGGCCGAAGATGAGCGAGAAGACGATGAGGCCGATCATGTCCCCGTCCGCCGCGGCCTTCACCGGGTTGGTGGGCACCATGGACATGAAGAGCGCGCCCGCGGAGGTGTCCCCGGGAGGCGGCGCTGCTTTGATGGTCGTGCCCGTGCGGGCCAGGGCGCGGGCCTCGTCGCTCAGGCCGTCCCCGGGCCTCAGCGTGTTGACGAGCAACAGGCCGATGAGCACGGAGATGACGGAGAAGACGACGGTGTAGCCCAGCGTGCGGGCGCCCAGCCGTCCCACCTGCTTCAGGTCCAGCTCCGCCACGCCGACGACGAGCGCGGAGAACAGGAGCGGCACGACGAGCATCAGGAGCAGGCGGATGAAGAGCTGCCCCAGGGGGTTGGTGACGTGCTCGACGGTCCAGGTGAGCCAGTCCGCGCTCCCGAACACGGCGTTGCAGACGAGCCCGGCCACCGCGCCGACGGAAATGCCGAGGAGCATCTTCTGATGGGCCTTCATGAGGGGGCGAAGCCTACCGGTGAAAGGAGGTGGCGCCCACCTCGCGTTCAGGGGAAAGCTCCGGATCCATCGTGGAATCCCTCGTCCAGCTCACCGAGCCCGCCCTGCCCCTCCCCCTCTTCCGCCGGCTGTCGCGCCGCGTGGGGGGCCTGAAGGGCGAGCGCCTGCGTCACACGTACCAGACGACGTTCTGGTACGCCTTCGGGCCACCGGAGAACGTGGTGGAGGAGGTCATCCACGCGCTGCGGCCCCGGGTGACAAAGGGGTGGAAGATTGCCGGTGTGGAGTGGTGGCTGTCTCGGATGCGGGCCACGGACGTGCGGGTGGACTTCCACCAGGACCGGGATGAGCGTCTGGCGTTGGCGACGGGGAAGCTGGTGCACCCGGTGCGCTCGTCGGTGTTGTTCCTCAACCGGGTGCGGGGCGGCGCGCTGGCGGTGACGCGGGAGCTGCCGTCGGAGGGCAATCCGTCGCTCGCGCCGGACCGGCTGGAGGACTTGACGTTGGTGGCGCCGCGCCCCAACCGGCTGGTGGTGTTCGACGGGACGCTGACGCACGGGGTGCTGGACGCGGACAACCAGGTCCCGGACGGGAAGCTGCCGGGGCCCTCGCGCGAGCGGCGCACGCTGGTGATGAACTGGTGGGGCCACCGTCCCACGGACGTGCCCACGTGGAGCGAGACGCGCTTCTACCGGGCGCTGGCCAGCTGACGGGCGGTGTCGCGCAGGCGGTGGGTGACGCGCTCGGCCCACTCGGGTTCGACCTCCATGCAGGCGGGGCGGCGGCCCAGGCGCAGGGCGGCGGAGGGCATGGAGCCGCTGCCGGCGAACGGATCCAGCACGGTGTCGCCGGGGCGGCTCCAGGTGCGGACCAGGGGCTCCAGCACGGAGAAGGGCTTGTGGTGCGGGTGGCCGCCCCACTGCACGGCCTCCGCGTCATCGTCGTAGCCGCCGACGACGGCCCACACGGTGGGGGCGTCCCCCGGCGCGAGCGGCGGCGCGGGCGTGCGGGCGATGACGAGGGCGACCTCGTAGACGCGCAGGAGCTGCTCGTTGGCGTTCTTGTCGGTGGTGCGCTTGCCCCAGACGTATTCACCGCGCAGGTGGGTGTAGCCCAGGTCGCGCGCGGCGGAGAGGATGGGCTCCTTGCCCAGGAGGTTCGTCCAGATGATGAGGGGCGCGTCGGGGGTGAGGTGCTGGGTGGCGCGCGAGAGCCAGGCCTCGGAGAAGACGCGGTAGTCGCGCACGGACTCGAAGCGGACGATGGGGTTGCGGTCGATCTTCTTGTTCGCGCGGGGGTCGCGCAGGTCGCCGCCCTTGCGCCGCCGGGTGAGCAGGCAATAGGGCGGATCCGTGTGGAGCAGGGACGCGCGGGTGTCGCCGAGGGCGGCCCGGTAGCCCTCGGGCTCGCGCGCGTCGGCGCGGACGCAGCGCAGGGATTCGGGCGAGAGGTCGGAGGTCATCGTGTGGAGCCGCACCCTACCCGGCATGAGGGACGGGGCTGAGGGGATTCTGGCACGCTCGGTGGCCATGCGGATTCGTCACACAACGGCCCTGCTGGGCTGGCTGCTGCTCTGCGGGTGTCAGTCCGCGGGCGGTGGGCAGACGCGGCGGGAGTTCGCGCAGACGTTGGATTCAGGCACGAACGCGTGCCGGCACAACCCCGCGTACTGCGCGGACATGGCCGTGCCCGCTGGCATCCGTGCCACGGCGCAGGCCGGTGCGTCCGTGGCGGGGGCGCTGCAGGTCATGGATGCGGCGGCGGAGGCACGCCTGCGGGAGCTGCTGACGAAGTGCGCGACCCAGGCGGATCTGGAAGTGAACCTGCGGATGCTCGACGGCAAGACGCCGACAGTGCAGCAGTGCGAGGAGCAGGTGGGAACGAACGCAAGCGGGGAGCCCATCACCCGGGCCATGCGGTGGGGCCAAGAGAAGCACGCTGTTGCCCTCCGCTGTGCGCAGGCACTCTTATCCGTCGAACGGCCAGGTGGATTCAGTTTGGAGCAACGGTACGGTTACGACATGAAGACGGGAGCGCTCAGGTTGATCACCCGCGCTCAAGCGGAGGTATGGCTTCGTTCCGGACAAGCGGGCCAGCTCCTGGGCACGCTCGTCCCGGATGTCGTCATCCATTTGGGGGAGCCGCTGAAGGCCGAAGCTGTCTTCGACTTCAAGTTTCCGTGCCCCGTCAGCAATCCCCCGAGATGGAAGCGTTATCCTCGCAACCATCCTTACGTGGGGAAGACGCAAGGTCAGATGTATGAGCAGGCCTTGGGAGTTCGGCCCTGGCTCATCGTCCCCATTCTGGGAGCAGCACCGTGACGCGTTCTCATCCACGCATCAGGATTCGTGCAGGGCACGGGGGCATGTTGCTCCAGGATGGCGTCAGCATTGCCTTCTACCTGGGTCACTCGCACCACGACATCACCCAGCACATTGAACACACCCTTCATGTGTTTCAGCACGCTATCGCACCGGCGTCGCTGGATTGGTATTGCAACTACGAAGGGGATTTCCACAAAATCAATAGCGCTGGTCGAGCGTTCCTGGAGCAGGAATTCCACTCCTCCCAGTTCGCTCATATTCATCTGGCGGATCACGTCAATGGAGTGGGTGATTACGGGTTCATCTATGACGGCCAGTGGAGGGAGAATCCCGATTCCCCGGATGCGTCACGGGTGTTGAGCACCGTCACCTTCTGGCTCCCCACGGAGTTCCTGGAGTCGCAAGGGCCAGTCCTCGTCCGCGAGCTGGCATTGAAACTCTCAGCGGACCTGCCGTTTACCTCCGGGCATGCGGGCCTCGCTTTCAATGGCCAGCTCAGTCTCCTGGGCGTCGACGAACTGGTTCATCGCGAACGCCTTCGTCATCCCGGAATGGATGTTCCCGATGAGTCCGCCTCCCTGCACCTGGGCAACCGCATCCGCGGCGTCCATTGGATGAACTTCCTGGGCCCTCCAGTGCTCGCGGAACTGGGCGGCGTGGATGCCCTCCGTGAAAGGCTCAAGAGTCCAGGCACGACCGTGCAGCCCCTTTCGGAGGGACGCGCGGTCATCACCCTGGGCCCTGAGCCAGACGCGGGGGAGACGGCGCGGAGCCCCGTGCTACCGCCCTACCGTGAGCTGGCCCGCGTCCTGGAGCCCTGGATGTACTTCCAGGGTGACTCCCGTCCCTCCAGGGATGCCGAAGCCCAACGTCGCTGGGAGCGCAGGTTCCTGGACTGAGCTGCGTTTCGACTCAGGGGAAACTGATCCCGCTCCACTGCGCCATCAGGTTTCCATCCACATCCGAGACGATTAGTTGATAGCCGTTCAGCTCCGGGTTGTTCACGTCGAACTCCAGGACCAGGATCGCCTCTGCGTCCGCAGTGATGGGCCCGGACTGGGCGGGTGGCAGGGACTCCCACTCCTTTCCCTGCCGATCCACCAGCACCGCCCGCCCGATGCTCCATGGCTTCTTGTCGACCGACCGCAATGACAGCCGCACAGCCCGCCGTTTCCCAAACGCGTACGTCGAACTCTTTCCGAGATGAACTGGGCAGGGTTGCTTGCAGTTCGATGGAGTCGACATGAACTTGGCCATCAGGGCAGGACTGTCCATCGTGGACAGCAGGAGCCCCCGAAAGCCCCCCGGTTCGCACGCACCGCTTGCTGGGGAACCGTATTCCTGTCGCAAGCGCTTCAACTCCGTGCGCAGTTGCTGCACTTCCAGGCGGTATGACTCCGCGGAACGCCCTCTCCGGTAGACCTCCACCTGTCGGTCCACGGCACCGGGCTCCACCACCAGGGTCAATGACAGTCGCGAGGGAGCCGTCGTTCCCGAATCCTTGAAGGGAACGGACAGCTTCAAGGTTTCCCCCTGCCGCAAGTCACTGGACGGAATGAGCACGAGCACCGAACTGCCCGTACTTACCCGCGCGAAATGCACTCGCGACTCCAGGCTCACCTGGTCCTGCTGGATGTCTGTATCGAAGAGCAGCGTCGTGCTCACCCCTGGCCCGATGTGGATGGGCCGCGTCCCTGTCTCGTCCGCTCCCACTTCCATCCGGAGCGTCCCCGCCCCCACCTCCTTCTCGATGGGAGGCGCCGCCAGGAGACTGGTCGACCAGAGAAGAACCGGAAGCGCGACGAACAGACAAGCGGGCACGGTGGGAAGGGCTCCTCGAACCGGGGCAGAACAGGGCCCCCTTTCTACCATGGGACGTGACGTGTGCCCGCCGCGCGACGATGACCCATCCCCATGAGTAGGCTTCAATGAGACGAAATGGTTACTCCTCGGGGGCGTTGAAGCGCCTGACCGCCATTACGCCGAACAACTCGACCGGAATGTGACGGACGGTGGCGGTGTCCTCCTCGTAGCCGTACGTATTCATGTCCCAGCCGATGCGGTTGCGTTGCTCGTCGTAGAACTCCATGCAAATGGGGACGACCTTCCCTCCAGGTAGGATGGCTTCATCGAAGAGCAGCCGCGTGTTTCCCGGATTGAACACCGCGCGACCATTGATCCTTGTGCCCACCGGCAGCTGGCCGTCCTGCTTCGCCCGATGGACCAGGCCGGAGATGGGCCCTTCACGGACCGCCATTCCAAGGTTCTCGTTTTCTTGCAGGTAGACGCCGTGCATTGGGACGCGGCCCGCTTTATCCAACGCCCTCATGGCCTCCTTGGCGCCCGGCGGGCACGGTTCGCCTTCCTCTCTGCGGGTGTTGGCATTACCGCCCGCGCAAGACACACCCACGCACGCCGCCACGGCCGCTCCCGCGATCTTCCGCATGACTCCCCCGTCTGCACGCAAGGGTTTCACGGGAGCACTCGCGACCGCGGGCGGCACGGACGGAGTCGGCTCCACCGATGCGGGAACTCCCGCATCCGGGGAAGCGGCCACCGCGAGCACGGCGGCATCGGGAAGACTCGGGGTTGGGGTCACGGACGGACTTCCTTTCTCAGACACAGGCGCTAAAGCAGGTGAAGGCCGGTCCGGTGTCAGCCGGACCAGCCCGAAAACCAAAAGACCCAGCAGGAGTGCTCCCAGGCCGAGCACCGCTCCGGAACGGCGACGCCGCTTCGGCGCCACGGAGGGATCCACGGTGGCGGGCGAACCCGCAGGCTCCGTGGCACCGGCCTCCGACTCCTTGGGGCGCCCGGGGTACTGCGACAGTGACACCACGCCCCGGTCCAGGCCGGATGCTTCCGGATCCGCCGGGATGTCCAGGGACACCTTCCAGTCCGAGTGGCGCTTGTCCTTGGCCGCGTCCCAGAGCGCCTGCAGCAGCGTCTCCGTTCCCGAGTAACGGTCCTCGGGGCGCTTGGAGAGCAGCCGCATCGCGATGTCCGACAGGCTGGAGGGGACCTTGGGGTTGATGTCCTTGGGGGCGCGCGGCACCACCGTCTCGATGGCGGGCAGCAACCGCTCGTAGGGAAGGCGCGGGTCGAAGGCGTAGCCGTCCGTCAGCGACTCGTAGAGCAGCGCGCCCAGCGCGTAGAGGTCGCCCGGGATGCCCGCGTCGAAGTTCGCTCCCGACTTCCAGGAGCCCTCGCGCAGGAACGCCACGCACTCGGGCGGCAGCAGGTGCGGCGACGCGGGCGCCACGCCCACCGTCAGCGTGGAGGCCCCCGGGATGCGCGCCGTGCCCATGTCGATGAGGATGGGGCGCTCGTCGGCGCGGCGGATGAGCAGGTTGTCCGCCTTGAGGTCGCGGTGAAGAACGCCCCGGCGGTGGAGATCCGCGAACACCCGCACGACCTCCGTGTAGACGGTCAGCAGGTGCGCGGCGGAGGGCTTCACCCGCCAGCGCCACTCGTGGAAGGTCTCGCCGTCCACGAAGTCGGTGACGTGGAAGAGGTAGCCGTCCGGCGGCTCCGGCCAACGATCCACCGCGTGCACTCGCGGCAGGTTGGGATGCGGCGCGCAGGCGAGCAGCGCCGCCACTTCCCGTGAGAGCCGCCCGTTGACGTCCTCTTCGTCCGCCGCGTGCTGGTTCGCCGGCCGCAGCGCCAGCTTCAACGCGTAGACGTGCCCACCCCGCTCCACCTTGAACACCCGGCCGAAGCCGCCCGCGCCCAGGAAGCCCACGATCCGCCACGGGCCGACGTGGTGACCGACCTCAAGCTGGTCCGGGTGGAGCGGCGTGGTCATGACCCTGATTCAACCCGTGACACAACCTGGGAGGTGGGGACACCTTTCCAGGGGTTCAGGACCAGCGAGGGTGCCTTCCCTGCCACACCCCACCGCGGAGGTTGGATTCCCCGCAATCCGCGAGCGTGCCCTGCCGGCGACGGCGCGGACCCACTTGGCGGAACCACCCGGGGAGCGGTGTTCAATGCGGACAACCTCCGGGGTTGACCCTATCCGTCCGTACGGGGCTGTCACGTTTTTTCGTGACGCAGCAGGAGGGTTGAACCTGAACGCGCGTCCAACCCGCCAGGGCGCATGGAGGCCACGGGGCACGTGAAACAGGGCTCAACCGTCAGCCGTGACGGGAGCCCCTGTCTGGGATTGCTCGGGGGGGACGGGCCGTCACCCGCCTTCGTCAGGCCCTTCGTCCGCTTCCGCCAGCGCCCGGGCGGCCTGCTCCCACTGGCCGCCCAGCCGGGCTTCGGAGGCCAGGGCCTCGTCCCAGGAGGGGCCATCCGGAAGCAGCCGCGACGCGTTCAGCAATGCCAGCCGCTCCAGCGCCCGGGCCTCACACAGCCGGCGCAGCCCCGGTCCATCGAGCCCGCTCGCGGCGAGGAAGGCCTCGCGGCGTGACGCGCGGATCCCCCGCTCCTTCCACCATGCGGCCTCCTCCGCGGCGATCTCCTCCTCCGTCGCCTCGAGGCCCAGCGAACGCGCCCAGCCCGCGAGCAGCGCGCGCCGCAGGCCCGCCTCCGCCCACGCCGCCGCATCCGGCGCGCCTCGCAGCAGCTCCATCACCCGTCCGGAGTCCACGGGGCGCGGGCCCACGCGCGTCACGTCCTCCACCAGGCGCCGGCGCCGCACCAGCGAGGAGGGATTGCGCTGCACGCCGGGCCGGGCCGGTTCCGCCTGGCTCACGAAGTCCGCCGCCGCGCGGATGCACTCCATGGCGTCCAGCCGCTTGAGGTCCTCCACCCCGTTCGCGAACCAGGCGTCCCATGCGTCGCGCACGGGCTGGGTCCACGCGGGCTCCACGGCCTCGCGGATCCGCGCCCAGGTGCGCTCCTGGTAGAAGACGGCGGCCGCCGCGTCCACCAGGGCCTGCGCGCCGGGGCGTCCCAGCACGCGCGCCTTGCGTGCCTGCTCCGCCGCGTGCCGCACGTTCACCAGGGGCACGGTGAGGGGACGCCAACCGTGTTCGGCGTCCGCGTGCAGCAGCGCCACCTCCGCGTCATCCACCGCCACGCCGTCGCGGTACCACCCGAAGATGCGGCCCACGCCCACCATGCCCTGCCCGGCCAGCTCCGAGGCGCGCAGCGCGCCCATGCTGCCGCCGCCGAACACGGCCACGCCCGCCTCCATCGCCGCGAGCAGCTCGTGGTGCCACACGGACGGCTGCGCCTCGAAGACGCCGTCCACCAGCACCAGGGCCCGGGGCTTGAGCGACAGCGCCCGCCACACGTCCCCCTGCCGCGCGGGGGGCAACACCGTGCACGGCGCGATCCGCCGCGCCTCCGCCTCGGGCAGCGAGGGCCCCAGGAACACCACCAGGTCGTCCGACCGCCGTTTCACAGGAGCTCCGAGACGCGCATGCCCGCCACCACCACCTTCCACACGTGCAGCCCTGGCACCGGCGCATCCAGCGCCACACCCGCCACCCGGGTGAAGCCCGCGCCATCCAGCAGCGACAGCACCGTGCGCACCTTCGCTGTCGCGGTGCCTGCCCGCCGGACCGCCACGTCCGGCATCGCGTCCACGGCGCGCCTCGGCCGCACCTCCGCCAGGGCCTGGGCGAACCCCAGCGAAGCCTCGCGGTCCGCCGCCGCCACGTCCTCACGGGCGCCGTGGATGTCCGTCAGCCGCGACTGCGCGGCCTCCAGCAGGGCCTTGTGCAAGGCCTCATCCCGGTCCAGCGCGCACGCATAACCGGCCGTGAGGGGCACCGGCCCCTCGTCCGCGTCCACCAGCACCGCCGCCGCCACCGGCAGCCCCACCCGGCCCCGCGTCCGGGGCGCTGGCGTCACGTCGAAGAGGTAGGCGCGAAACCCCCGGGCCTCCAGCGTCTCCCTCAGCCCGGCCGTGCGCGGCGCCCCGTCCTCCAGGCGCTCCGGCCGCAGCATCCGCCCCACCACGCCCTCCTCCGACCAGCCCTCCGGCAGCGCCCGCGCCAGCTGGTCGCGCTCCGTGGCCTCCAGCAGCGCGTGCAGCAGCGCCGGCTCCGACTCCGGATGCGCCCCGGAGCCATTCGTCGTCCAGGCCACCGACAGCGGCCCCAGCGCCGACGTCCCGGAGGGCGGGCAGTACACGCCCTGCGCCGGCACCCAGACGCGCTCGCCGCCGTCCAGCGTCCGCGCCTCGCACCACGCCAGCCGCACCGCCGGCCCCGCGAGCCTGGGCGCCACCACCGCCCCCGCCGACCCCAGCGCCTCCACGCCCCACACCGGGTCGCCTGTCCGCTCCAGCTCCGCCTGGGAACCCCAGCGCAGCCGCTCCGGCCGGACCGTCTCCGCCGCCCACAGCTCCGCCGTCTCGAAGAGCGCGCCCCGGGCCGCGGCCTCGAAGGTGAGCCCCTTGCCGTTACACACCTGGAGCACGTGTCCACCCGGACGCACCGCGCAGGCGACCTCCACGCCGGTGCGGTCCAGGCCGGTGACGCGGGCAACCCGGGTCACGCCCAGGCCACGGGCCAGGGCATCGAGGAAGGCGGGGGAGGCAGGGTCCGTCAAGGCAGGCGACACGGCGGGGCACCTTGCCAGATTCCCCAGGGAGGGGACACCCGGCGCGGCGCGGCATGGGATGGCGGGGAAAACGTGGTAGGGGAGGGGCGGCCCCGCCGTCGGGATGGAGCGCGCATCGAATGATTGCCGTCGGAGACCTCGCACCTGACTTCGTCGCGACCGACTGCCATGGCCAGAGCGTGCGGTTGTCGGAGCTGCGAGGCCGGCGCGTCGTGCTCTTCTTCTTCCCGCGCGCCTTCACCGTGGGCTGCACCATCGAGAACAGGGCGTTCCGGGACAACCACGAGCGGATCCGCGAGCTGGGCGCGGAGCTGGTCGGCGTCTCCGTGGACACGCTCACCACCCAGTGCGACTTCGCCCAGCAGGAGGGCATCCACTTCGCCCTCCTGGGAGACGACGAGCGGCGGATCAGCCGCGCCTGGGGCGTGCTGTGGCCCGTCCTCAACATCGACCGGCGCGTCACCTTCATCATCGGCGCGGACGGTACCGTCGAACATGTCATCCACCACGAAGTGCGCGTCTACCGGCACCTGGACGACGTGCTGAAGTACCTCCAGTCCCACCCCGCCCCGGGCAGCGACACCGCCTCCGCTTGAGGGCCTGGGGCCCGCCCGCCTGCCCGGTACCGGACGTCCGCTGCACTGCCTACGGGGCGAAACGCGGGCCGGAAAATAACCTTCCGCCCCCTGGAGGGTTGGAGCCCCTGTGAGCGGACGGGTCCTAGGACTGGTGAGGCCCGGTGGGGCCGTGAGCGCTCTCTCGGACGAGGCC
This sequence comes from Corallococcus caeni, assembly GCF_036245865.1. Taxonomy (NCBI): domain Bacteria; kingdom Pseudomonadati; phylum Myxococcota; class Myxococcia; order Myxococcales; family Myxococcaceae; genus Corallococcus; species Corallococcus caeni. The sequence goes on from NZ_BTTW01000001.1 coordinate 806,279, forward strand.
CTGTGCGGGGCCTTCCTCGCGGGGGACGCGGCGGCGTTCGGCCAGCTCTTTGAGCGGCACCGGGGCCTCGTCTTCTCGCTGATGCGCCGCTACACCGTGAGCGCGGAGGACGCGGCGGACCTGACCCAGCAGGCGTTCCTCCGGGCCATGGAGGCGTCACGACGGGTGTTCGCGCGCTTCACCCCCTCCACGCCCACGCCCTTCCGTTCGTGGCTGGTGCGGGTGGCGCTCAACCTGGCGAAGAACCACGCGCGCCAGGGGCTGCGGTGGCGGCCGGTGCTGGTGGAGCGGGTGATGGATGACGTGGCGGCGGATCCGGGCGAGGGCGCGGAGGCGTCGCTGGAGCGCACCCAGCGGGGACAGCGGGTGCGTCAGGCGGTGCTGGCCCTGCCCCGCCGCCAGCGCGAGGTGCTGACGCTGCGGGTGGACGGCGGGCTGCCGTTCAAGGACATCGCCGAGACGCTGGGCATCACGGAGAACAACGCGAAGGTGCAGTTCCACCACGCGGTGAAACGCTTGAAGGCCGACGTGGCCGGGGAGACGCGGTGATGGGTGCGTGCGTGGAATACGAGGAGCAGGCGAGCCTCCACGCCGCGGAGGCGCTGGAGGGCGAGGAGGCCACGCGCTTCCAGGCCCACCTGGAGTCCTGCGCGGCCTGTCAGGCGGAGGTGGCCTCCGCGCGAGAGGTGCTGGGGCTGGTGGCGCTGCCGCCCCAGACGCCCGTGGAGGTGCGCGCGCAGGAGGGCCTGGGCGCACGGACCCTGGCGGCCTGGCGCCGTGAACAGTCGCGGCGGGGCATGGGCCGCCGGGCGCTGGGTTCGCTCGCGGCGGTGGCGGCGGTGGTGGCGCTGATGCTGGGGCCGTCCGCGCTGGAGCGCCTCAAGGCGCCCCACCCCGTGGCGACGCCGGCCGCCGTGCAGACAGCGAGTCCCCGCGACGACGTGGACGCGGAGACGCTGGCCGCCTTCGAGGCGTGGGCCGGGTTGGATCCGCTGGAGGACGACGCTTCGGGGTACAGCGTGGACGAGGACCTGACGTGGGAGGGCGACGACGCCGACCTGGATGGGGACTTCGACCTGGGAGAGACACTGTGAAGACGATGAGGCGGATGGCCCTGGCGCTCGCGTTCGCGCTGCCGGTGATGGCGCTGGCGCAGCCCATGCCGCGGCAGCCTGGCGCGCGTGACCCCGACCGCATGGCCCGGGCCGAACAGCGGCAGCGGCTGCGGCAGGTGCTGGAGCTGGCGGACACGCTGGAGCTGGACAGCGCGCAGGCCCTGAAGATGGATGAGACGCTGCGCCGCTTCGAGGACCGCCGGCGCCCGCTGCGCGAGCAGGTGCGGGACTCGGCGCGCATCCTCCACCAAGCGGCGCGCGGCGACACCGAGGCCCTGTCGCAGGTGGACGCGGCGGCGCAGAAGGCCTTCGACGCGCGGGCGCAGATCGCCGCGCTGGACCGAGAGCTGTACCAGGCGCTCGCCAAGGACCTGTCCCCGCAGAAGCGCGCGAAGCTGGCCATGGTCATGGCCCGCTCCGAGGGCGCGAAGGGGATGAAGGCCAGGGGACTGAAGGAACCGCGCGGCGACTGAGGCCGCCCCTCCCGAAAGTCGGAGGCGGTCAGGCGGGCACGGGGGGAAGTCATCCCCGGGGGCCATCCCCAACGTCATGGCATCGACCGTGTCCCTCCCCCGGGGACGCGCCCATCCTCCTGGAGGCCGCCATGCGTCTGCTGTCCCGTGTCCTTTCCGTCATCGTGTGCCTGGGGCTCGCGTCCTGCGCGGGCGTCAAGGTCGGCACCAACTACGACCCCGCCGCGGTCCAGCGCATCAACTCGTTCCACACCTATGCGTGGCTCTCGCAGCCCCAGCGGACGAAGGACACGCGCATCAACAACGACATCACCCAGGCCCAGGTGACGGAGGCCGTGGATCGCGACCTCCAGGCCCGCGGCTACAAGAGGGTGGACGCGAGCGCGAACCCGGACTTCCTCATCGGCTGGCAGGGCGCCATCGACACGCGGCTGTCCGCGGAGTCGGTGGACAACTACTGGGGCTACCCGTGGGATCCGTTCTGGGGTTCGTACTACGGGCCCTGGGGGACGTACGTGCGCCAGTACGACGTGGGCACGCTCATCCTCGACGTGGTGGACGCGAGGGAGAAGCGGCTCGTCTGGCGCGGCACGGCCCAGGCGAACCTGGGCGACACCCCGAGCGTCCAGGGCAACGGCGGCAGGATTGAGAAAGGCGTGGAGAAGATGATGGAGAAGTTCCCGCCCAAGCCGGAGAAGTCGTAGGCGCTCTTTTCAGCGCGCGCGCCGCCACGCCCGCGTCAGCAACAGGCCGCCCAGCACCCCGCCCACGCCCAGCAGCAACGACAGCAGCGCGAGCCAGAGGAACACGCGGTCCACCAGCGGGCCCAGCCGGTCGAACGCGTGGTCCACCCAGCCGCGCGCCAGTCCGTCCAGCTGCTGGAGCGTGGCCACGCGCTCGGCGTGCAGCGCGTCCACCACCGCCTGCCGCTCACGCCCCACGTCCGCGAGCACCGCCTGCCGCTCGCCGGTGACGAACGTCTGGAGGCCCAGGCGCTCGCCGTGCACGGCGTCCAGCACCGCGCGGCGTTCGCGTTCGATGAGCGCGGGCGTGTTCGCGGCCATCGCGCCCACACGGTCCAGCAGGTCCACCGTGCGCCCCAGCTCCGCCAGCGCGGCCTGGACGGTGGGGGCACGCATCGCGTCGGTGGCGACCAGCTCCGCCTGCCAGCGCGCCTGCCGGGGGAGGCTCGTCGCATAGAGGTCCACGCGCGCGGTGAGGTCGCGCGTGTCCTCGACGAGACCGGCCGCCGTGGACCTCAGGCCTCCCCCTGTCACATCCGTGAGGGAGGACAGCAGGGCCGTGGTGGATTCGCGTGTGACGAGCGGTCCGGTCAGCGGGTGCGCCGCGGCCCAGGCGTGCACCGTGTCACGGGCTCCGGTCACGTCCTCGCGGCCGGTGACCTCGCGCCACTCGGCCTCCAGCTGGGATTCCAGCGCCACCAGCGAGTCATGGGCGCGCGCCACCAGCTCCGGCGAGGCACCCGCGGCGGAGCGCGGCAGGGCCTCCTCCAGCTGGGCCAGCAGCGCCCAGGTGTCGATGAGGGCCGCCACCGGATCCGGCTTGAAGAGCGAGCTCTGCACGGCGGGCACCGCGTTGGCCTTGAACCGCAGCATGGCCGCGGCCACGGTGGGTGAACCGGAACGCGAGGCCAGGTCGTCCGCCAGGGCCTCAATCAATCCGGAGAAGCGCCGGGCCAGGTCCCGCACCCGCGTGCGCATCACCGCCACGGACAGGTCGGAGCGTCCCACGCGCGTGGACAGCTCCGAGCGCTGGGGCTCCAGCGACGCGCATCCACCGCACAGCGCCGCGAACAGCACCACGGTCACGACGCGGACAGGGGGAGGAACCGGAGCCATGGGCCGGGACCCAAGCTGCGCACGCCCTGCCCCATCGCCGAGCGGCCCCCCGGCGCGGAGCCACCGTCGGACGTCCAACGCCCGGCGCGGATCCACGTCACAAGGACCGGATCCGCCGCCGGGCAACGCCCGTCACTTCTCCGCGAGCGCCTTGTCGATGGCGGCCTTCAGCTCCGGGCTGTCGGGCGTGACGCTGCTGGGGAACGCGGCCTTCACCTGGCCGTCCTTGCCCACCACGTACTTGTGGAAGTTCCACTTGGGCTCGCCGTGGTCCTTGGCGAGGAACGCGTAGACGGGGGACTGGCCCTCGCCCTTCGTCTTCACCTTCTCGAACATGGGGAAGGAGACCTTGAAGCGCAGCTCGCAGAACTTCGCGATCTGCTCGGAGGTGCCCGGCTCCTGCCCGCCGAAGTCGTTGGACGGGAAGCCCAGGACGACGACGCCCTTGTCCTTGTAGCTGTCGTAGAGCGCCTGGAGGCCCTTGTACTGCGGCGTGTAGCCGCACTCGGACGCGGTGTTCACGACAAGGGCGACCTTGCCCTGGAAGTCCGACAGCTTCTCGGGCTTGCCGTCGAGCCGATTGGCGGACAGCTGGTGGAAGGACATGGCTTTCTTCTCGGTCTTGTCCGCGGCGGAGGCCGCCGTGGAGAGGGAGAGCACCGTCGCGACGGTGAACAGCAGTGGGGTTCGCATGGCGCGAGCAGGATGCCGCAAGGCGTTCATCGTTTCACCGTCCCCGCGCGGCGACGCGCGTCCTGGGTTCTTCAGTGGAAAAAACCGTCTTGAGCACGCGCCCCGTGGGCGTCTTGAGCTTCGCCACCTCGCGAGGCGTGCCCGCGCCCACGATGCGGCCTCCGCCCTCGCCGCCCTCCGGCCCCAGCTCCACCACGTGGTCCCCCGCGGCGATGACCGAGGGGTGGTGCTCGATGACGACCAGCGTGTCCCCCCGGTCCACCAGCCGGCCCAGGAACGTGATCAGCTTCTCCACGTCGCCCAGGTGCAGGCCCGTGGTGGGTTCATCCAGCACGTACAGCGTGGGCTCGTGGCGGGAGGTGGCCGTCAGCTCCGCGGCCAGCTTGAGCCGCTGCGCCTCGCCGCCGGACAGCGTGTTGGAGCCCTGCCCCAATTGCAGGTAGCCCACGCCCAGGTCCGCCAGGCACTCCAGCGGAGCGGCGACCTTGGGCAGCGAACGGAACACGTCCTTCGCCTCGTCCGCGGACAGGCGCAGCACGTCGCCCACGGTGAGCCCGTGGTAGCGCACCTCCAGCGTGGCGGCGTCGAAGCGCGCCCCGTTGCAGGCCTCGCACGGCGTGACGACGTCCGGCAGGAAGGACATCTCATGGGAGATGGCGCCCTGCCCCTCGCACACCTTGCAGCGGCCACCCGCCGCCGTGTTGAAGGAGAAGCGCGCGGGCCCGAAGCCGCGGATCTTCGCCTCGGGCGTGGCCGCGAACACGCGGCGCAGCTCGTCCCAGATGCCCAGGAAGGTCGCCGGCACCGAGCGCGGCGTGCGGCCGATGGGCGACTGATCCACCGACAGCACCCGCTTGATGGACTCCGTGCCCTTGAGCGAGTCGAACGCGCCGGGCTTCGATGTGACGAGCCCCAGCTTGTCGCGCAGCGCCGGGTACAGCACCTGCCGGATGAGCGTGCTCTTGCCGGAGCCGGACACGCCGGAGACGACGTTGAGCCGGCCCACCGGCAGCTTGAGGTCCACGCGCTGGAGGTTGTTCGCGCGTGCGCCGTTCAGCTCCACCCAGGCCTTCGGCTCGCCTCTCCCTGAAGGAGGCCGCACCTGCGCGGCCCGCAGCGCCAGCGCGGTGGGAGAGTCCGACTCCAGCACCACGTCCGGCGTGCCCTCCGCCAGGATGTGGCCACCGCCCCGGCCGCCCGTGGGTCCCAGGTCCAGCAGGTGATCCGCGGCGCGGATGGTGTCGGAGTCATGCTCCACCACGAGCACCGTGGAGCCCGTCTCCACCAGCGCGCGCAGGTTGTCGAGCAGCCGGTGCGTGTCGCGCGGGTGCAGGCCGATGGTGGGCTCGTCCAGCACGTACATCGCGCCGGTGAGGCCCGCCCCCAGCTGCGCGGACAGCCGCAGCCGCTGCATCTCACCGCCGGACAGCGTGGCGGCGTTGCGGTCCAGGGACAGGTAGCCCAGGCCCACGCGTTCCAGGAACTCCAGGCGCCGCAGCATCTCCTGCCGCGCTGTCTCCCCCAGCAGCGCCCGGTCGCCCTTGAGCTTCCAGGTGCGCACGCGCGCGAGCGTGGCCGTCACCGACGCCTGCACCACCTCGTGGTAGCGCGCGCCCTCCAGCCGCACCGCGCGCGGCACCGGGGACAGGCGGGTGCCACCGCACGTGCGGCACGGGGCCGTCTCGCCCTCGGCCATCGCGGAAGGACCGCCCTGCACGCCGGTGCCCTCGCACGACTCGCAGCGGCCCTGCTTCGTGTTGAAGGAGAACCAGCGCGGGTCCAGCTCCGGCACGGCGGTCCCGCACCTGGGGCACGTGCGCTCGCTGGACAGCAGCGTCTCCGCCTTGCCCGTGCGCAGCTTCACGGCGCCCTTGCCCCAGTTGAGCGAAGACTCGAACACCTCGCGCGGCAGCTTCGCGAGCTTGCCCTCGTACATCACGAGGTCGATGTCGTGTTCCTTCGTCTTCGTCAGGCGCGGCGGGTTGTCCGTGGACACCAGCGCCCCGTCCGCGATGGCCTGGGTGATGCCCGCGCGCGCCGCCGCGGTGAAGACGTCCAGGTACGTGCCCTTGCGAGCGCGCACCGCGGGCGCCAGCACCTGCCCCTCGCCCTTCGTCGCCAGCACCTGCGCGTAGAGCGCGGCCGGTGTCGTGGCGCCGATGGGCGTGTCGTCGTGAGGGCAGTGCGGCTCGCCAATCTTCGCGTACATGAGGCGCAGGTAGTGGGCGACCTCGGTGACGGTGGCCACGGTGCTGGTGGCCCCCGCGCGTGACGTGCGCTGCTCCAGCGCCACGGTGGGCGGGATGCTGCTGATGCGCTCCACGTCCGGGCGCGGCAGCGTGGGCAGGAACTGCCGGGCGTACGGCGTCAGCGTCTCCAGGAAGCGGCGCTGCCCTTCCGCGAAGACGACGTCGAACACCAGCGAGCTCTTGCCGGAGCCGCTGGGCCCCGTCACCACCGTCATCTTCCCCAGGGGAATCCGGCAGGACACGTCCTTGAGGTTGTGCTCGCGCGCATGCTCCACCTCGATGGCGGGCGGCGCGTCCTTCCCCGGGCGGCGCAGCTTCACCGCCTTCGCCAGCGGCTTGCCCTCGCCCCGGAGCGCGGCGGCGGTGGCGCTGCCCTGCACCTTCGCCACGTCCGCGGGCGTGCCCTCCGCCACCAGCCGGCCACCGTCCCGGCCGCCCTTGGGCCCCAGGTCGATGATCCAGTCCGAGCCCTTCATCACCGACACGTCGTGGTCCACCACCAGCACGCTGGCGCCCCGGTCCACCAGCGCGTGCAGCGACGCCATCACGTGGCGCACGTCCTCCGCGTGGAGGCCGGCGCTCGGCTCGTCGATGAGGAACAGCGTGCCCTTCGCGTCGCTGGCCAGCGCGCGCGCCAGCTTGAGCCGCTGCGCCTCGCCGCCGGACAGCGTGGACAGGGGCTGGCCCAGGGGCAGGTAGCCCAGGCCCAGCCGCTGCGCCGGCCCCAGCGTGCGCTTCAACGCGGAATCGTCGCCGAAGTGCTGGAGCACCTCGTCCACCGTCATCTCCAGCACCTGCGCCACGCTGAAGCCCTGGTGGCGGACGGCGAGCACCTCCTCCTTGAAGCGCCGGCCCCGGCACACCGCGCACAACAGGGCCACGTCCGCGAGGAACTGCATCTCCACCGTCTCGTAGCCCTCACCCGCGCAGGCCTCGCAGCGGCCCTTGTCCACGTTGAAGGAGAAGTGCGCGGACGTCAGTCCCCGCACCTCCGCGTCGGGCTCGGACGCGAAGCGCTCGCGCAGCCGGTCCCACGCCTTGGTGTACGTGGCCGCGTTGCCGCGCGACGTGCGCCCCAGCGGGGACTGGTCCACGAAGGTGATGGCCTCCACCTGCGCCCCACCCTCCACCGCCGCCACGTCACCGGGGGCCTCCACGTCCTTCACGCCCAGCCCGCGCGCCAGGTGCCGGTAGAGCACCTCGTCCATCAGCGTGCTCTTGCCGGAGCCACTGGGGCCGGTGATGGCGCACAGCACGCCCAGCGGCACGCGCACGGACACGTCCTTGAGGTTGTGCTCGCGCGCCTCGCGGATGACCAGCTCCCCCGTGCGCGTGCGCGGCGTGCGCGGCGCCTCCGAGCCGCCGGACAGCATGCGGCCGGTGGGCAGGTCCTGCCGCTTCGCCAGCGCCTCCGGGGTGCCGTCGAAGCACAGCTTGCCGCCGTCGCGTCCCGCGCCCGGGCCCAGCTCCAGCACGCGGTGCGCGGAGCGGATGACCAGCGGATCATGCTCGATGACCAGCGCGATGTTGCCCCGGTCCGCCAGCTCCGCGATGGCCTCCGTGAGCGGCGGCACGTCCCCCGGGTGCAGGCCCACGGTGGGCTCGTCCAGCACGAAGAGCGCGCCCGTCAGCGACGTGCCCAGCGCCGCCGTCAGCGACACGCGCTGCGCCTCGCCGCCGGACAGCGTGCGCGCGGGCCGGTCCAGCGTGAGGTAGCCCAGGCCCACGCGCTGCAGGTAGCGCAGGCGCGCGGACAGCTCGCGCCGCGCCAGGTCGCCCTGCCCCGTCAGCGTCTTCAGCGCATCCAGCCGCGTCAGCGCGTCCGTCAGCTCCAGCCCGTGCCAGCCCGGCAGGTCCAGGTTGCCCACGCGCCACGCGCGGGCCTGCTCGTTGAGCCGCGCGCCGTGACAGCTCTCGCAGAGCGTGTACGCGCGATAGCGCGCCAGCAGCACGCGCACGTGCATCTTGTACGTGCGCCCCTCCATCCACCGGAACCACGCGCGCACGCCCGGGTAGACGCGGCCGCCGTCGTACTCCCCCTCGCCCTGGAGCACCGACTCGCGCTGCGCGGCGGTGAGCTTCTCCCACGGCTTGTCGAAGGGGATGCCCTTCTGCTTGCAGTAGCGCTGGAGCATCTCGCGCTCCCAGCTGGTGGACTGGCCGGACCAGGGACGGATGGCCCCCTGCGCCAGGCTCAAGCCCGGGTTGGGGATCACCTTCCCCCAGTCGATGCCGATGGTGCGCCCGAAGCCGCGGCACGGCGCGCACGCGCCCACCGGGCTCTGGTAGCTGAAGAGGCCCGGCCTCGCGGGCTCGAACTCCCGCGCGCACTTCGGGCACACCAGGCCCCGGCGCAGCCGCTTCGGCGCGGCCTCCGGAAGAAAGAGCAGCGCCTCGCCGTCCGCGCGCGCCCACGCGTCCTCCAGCGCCTGGGTGACGCGGGACAGGTTCGCGTCCGTCAGCTTCACCCGGTCCACCACCACCTGCGCCACGCCCGCGGGGTCGGTGGCCTCGCCCGGCTTGAGCGTCTCCAGCTCCTTCACCTCGCCCTGCACCATCAGCCGGTGGTAGCCGTCCTTCAGCAGGCGGGCCCTCGCGTCGAGGAACGCGGACGTGTCCGGGATGCGCACGGGGTACGTGAAGACGGCGGGCGCGTCCGGGTGCTCACGCAGCGCGGCCTGCGCGGCCACGCGCGCGTCGGTGCGCACCGCCTCCAGGCCACAGTCCGGACACACCGGCATGGCCTCCCGGGTGAAGAGCGCGGACAGGTACGGCTCCACGTCCGCAAGCGTCGCCACCGTGGAGCGCGAGCTCTTCACCGGCGCGCGCCGGTCCACCGCGACGCCCGCGGCCACCGGCTCCAGCGCGTCCATGGGCGGCCGCTCCAGCCGCTCGAGGAACTGCCGGGCATACGGGCTGAAGCTCTCCACGAAGCGCCGCTGGCCCTCCGCGTAGAGCGTGTCCAGCGCGAGGCTCGATTTGCCGCCTCCGGACACGCCGGTGACGCAGACGAACTCTCCTTCGGAGAGGTCGACGGACAGATCCTTGAGGTTGTGGGTGCGGGCGCCGACGAGGTGGGTCTTGTGCATGCCGGCCGGAGGTTTAACGACCAGACACTCGCGCGCCAATCACAACATGACGGCCAACATCACCCCACCCGGGTGGGTTGGGTGGAGAGCGGGCGGGCTGATACAACGCGATGCGGCCGGGCGCGTCGGATGTAACTCGATGGGAATGCCGGCCGAAGCATCACAAGTGGGGGTGGCCATGTCCGACGACGACCAGGCACGCCGTGCGCGGGCCGAAGAGGCCTTGCGGCGCACGAGTGCCTCCCTGGTGTTGCTGGACCTGGGGGGCCACACCGCCACGGGCTTCGTCATCTCCTCCGAGGGCCACGTCGTCACCAGCCTCCACGCGGTGGCCAGCGCGCGCGCCATCACCGCCGTGCTCCCGGACGGCCTGCGCTCCCCGGTGGTGCAGGTGGCCGCCGTGGACGAGCGCCGCGACCTGGCCGTCCTGTGCCTGTCCGTCCCGGACCTGGTGCCCGCCCTCCCGCTGGGCCCCGCCACGCTGCCCCGGGAGGGCGAAGCGCTGCACGTGCTCCAGGCCCACGCGGACCGCCCTCCCGAACAGCGCCTCCTGGAGGTCCGCGCGGTGCAGGTGCTGGGCGAATGGCTCACCCTGCTGGAGCTGTCCCGCACCCTCCCCGAGGACGCCTCCGGCTCGCCGGTGCTGGACGCGAAGGGAGAGGTGGTGGGGCTGGCCACCGCGGCGCTCGCCAACGGCCGCGCGCTGGGACTCGTCATCCCGGTGCGCTACATCACGCCGCTGCTCAAGGCGCCCGGTCCGCTGCGCCCGCTGTCCGCGCTGGACGCGCCCCGGCAGCGCGCCGCCCGCGTGCGCCAGGTGCCCCAGCACCCCGTGGGACTGCTGGAGGGCTGCGCCCCGCCGGCCGTGGAGTCCGTGGCCGCGCTGCTGGGCCAGGCCATCAACGTGGGCGCCCCCACCTACAACCGGGGCGACGTGGAGGGGTGCTACCGGCTCTACGCGCAGACGGCCGAACAGCTCATCGACGAGCGCGACGACTGCCCCGGCGTCCAGCGCGCGCTGCGCGACGGCCTGCTGCGCTGCGAGGGCCTGAAGGACGCGGAGGACCGCGCCTGGGCCCTGCGCGACACGTTCGACGGGCTGATGGACGTCATCGGCCGGTGGCGTCAGTCACATCCGGCGCCGCCCGCTGCCGTCAGCAAGCGCCCCCCGCCGAAGACGTACCTCAACTAGGGCGGGGGGACGCGCCGGCCGTCAGGCCTCGTCCCAGCGGATGCGCAGCGAATAGTAGTGCTCGGCGCGCTCCAGGACGTCCACGCGCGGCAGCACCCGCGTGCGGCGCAGCACCTGCTCCATCACGCCCGCCACGAAGTCCGGCAGCGGATCCGCGTCCACCACGCGCGCCCGCCACTCCCTGGCGCGCACCGGCTCCAGCATCAGCTTCATGTCGTCGCGTCCCGCGCGCAGGTACGTGGGCAGCCGCGCCAGGCACCGCTCCGCGCCCAGCAACGGCGCCGCCGCGGCGAAGATGCGCCCCACCAGCGTCTGCGCGAAACCCTCCACGTAGTGCGTGCCCAGCACGCGGTTGGCGTCCTCGCTCGCCAGGCCCGGGCACGCATGCCGCCGCGCCACCGCCAGCGACGCGCGCCACACCTCCAGCGGGAAGACCTCCTCCACGGCGTCCGGGTCGTAGCCCACGTCCCGCAGCGCCTGCGCGAACAGGCCAGACGGCCTCAGGGCGTGCTGAAACAAGCCCTCGAAGTTCCGGCGCGGCACCCGCACCGGCAGCGGCGCGAAGGCAGGCGCCTCCCGCGTCTCCGGATGAATCCACGGCTCCATGTCTCAACCCCCCCAGGGTCCAGCCCCCGCACCAACCCGGCCGGGAAACCGTGTCGCAGTGTATCAGCCTCCACGCATCCGTCCTGCCTGCCTGGTTGCCGCTCGGATGTATTTTTCCATGAATTTTCGCCGCATTTTCGGCCCCCCGCGGCGGCGGCTCCATGACGGCTCGCGTCGGGGATTTCAGGAATTCGGGTCACAATGGACCCCTACTGAAAGCAAAATTTCCGTGTCAACCGTTGAATTCACAGGAAGTCCACCAGCGCTATCCCCTGAATTCCGGGCTGCCGCGTTAACTTCTTCAACCCATCGGAAACTCTCGGAGTTCGTCGTGCGAGAATTGTTCATCCCCCTTGCAGCGTGAGTGTTCAATGACCATTCGCCGCACCGACGGTTCGACGCCCGTTTCTCTCCGCCCCACCACTGACACCGCGACCCCGGCGAAGGCCAAGAACGTCCTGCGCGTGAAGGACGGCTTCGAGTCCGTCTCCCGCACGGGCGCCGCCGCTGGCGCGCAGCCCACGGCCGCCGCCGCGACGACGCAGTCCTCCACAGGGGCCACGGCCTCGCAGCCCGGCCGCCTCGCGCTGGACAGCAAGGAGGCGCAGCAGGCCATCCAGGCGTCCCTGAAGCACCTCACCCCGCCGATGACGGCCTCGTCGCTGCTGGCGGCGAACAAGAGCGGCCCGACGCTGGCGCCCCGGAGCGTGGAGCGCGACGAGCTGGGCATGACCCACGTGCGCCTGGACCGCATGCACGAGGGCGTGAAGGTCTTCGGCGAGCAGCTCATCAGCCACCTGGGCGCGGACGGCAAGGTGTCCAGCGTCACCGGTGAGCAGAACCCCATCCCCGCGGGCCTGGGTTCGCAGAAGCCCAAGCTGGCGCCGCAGCAGGCCATCGACATCGCGAAGAAGGAGCTGGGCGGCAAGGCCGACAAGCAGCCCTCTTCCGAGCGCGTCATCTACCAGGACAAGGAAGGCAAGTACCACTCCGCCTACCAGGTGGAAGTGACGCAGATCGCCGGGCAGGAGAAGCCCAAGAAGCAGAACTACATCATCGACGCCAACACGGGGAAGGTGCTGGAGAGCTTCAACAAGATCGGCGGCTGGACCAAGTCCGCGCCCGCGCAGCTCCAGGTCAACGGCACCTCCAGCCCGAACGTCGCCATCCCGGACAAGGGCCAGGTCCAGTCGAAGATCAACATCCCGGACGGCGTGACGGTGGACAAGCTGTCCGTCGACCTGAACATCAAGCACACCTGGAGCGGCGACCTGAAGGTCACGGTCACCAGCCCCTCTGGCAAGTCCGCCGTGCTGCAGGACCGCAAGGGCGGCTCCAAGGACGACATCGCGGGCTCGTTCGACCTGTCCGAGGCCTTCAAGGGCGAGAGCGCCAAGGGCGAGTGGACCATCACGGTCGAGGACAAGGCCGCGCGTGACACGGGCACCCTGAACAACTGGAGCCTGAACATCACCGCGAAGGAGACCACGCCTCCGCCGACGGATCCGCAGAACCCGCCCACGGGCACCGCGGACGACCTGTCCATGTACAGCGGCCACGTGGACCTGAAGACCAAGAAGGAAGCGGACGGCACGTACTCGCTGGAGGACTCGACGCGCGGCAAGGGCGTGGTGACCTACGACGCGAACAACAAGCCCACCGCGTCCGGCCAGACGAAGATCACCGACAACAACGACAAGTGGGGCGAGGCCACCGACCCGGCGCGCGCCAAGGCCGCCGTGGACGCGCACTACGGCGCGGCGACGACCTACGACTTCTACAAGGAGATCCTGGGCCGCGACTCCATCGACGGCGCGGGTGAGAAGCTCACCAGCTACGTGCACGTGAAGAACAACTACGTGAACGCGTTCTGGGACGGCGAGAAGATGAGCTACGGCGACGGCGACGGGAAGCAGTCCGGCCCGCTCACCACGCTGGACATCGCGGGCCACGAAATCACCCACGGCCTCACCGAGCGCACCGCGGGCCTCATCTACAGCGGCGAGTCCGGCGGCCTGAACGAGGCCTTCTCCGACATCATGGGCACGGGCGTGGAGTGGTTCGCCGCGCAGAAGAACCCCGAGGCCAAGTGGAACTGGACCGTGGGCGAGGCCGCGTGGACGCCGAACAACGGCAGCAACGAGGACGGCCTGCGCTACATGAACGACCCGACCAAGGACGGCTACTCGGTCGACAACTACAAGAACTACCCGAAGCAGACGGAGGTGCACGGCTCCAGCGGTATCGCCAACAACGCCTTCTACCTGCTCGTGGAGGGTGGCAAGAACCGCACCTCCGGCCTGGAAGTGAAGGGCGGCGTGGGCATGGAGGACGGCCTGAAGATCTTCGGCCGCGCCCTCACCACGTACATGACGCCGAAGACGACGTTCGCCCAGGCGCGTGAGGCCACCATCAAGTCGGCCACCGACCTGTACGGCGCGGACTCCACCCAGGTCCAGAAGGTGAAGGACGCCTGGACCGCGGTGGGCGTGAACTAGTCCCAGCGCTGAAAGCTTCCTGAAACAACCCGAGGCGGGTCCGGTGTCACCACCGGGCCCGCCTCTTCCTTTGTGCCGTCAGGCCCGGAGGCTCAGGCGAAGAAGCGCGTCAGCACCGCCACCATGCGGGCCACGTCGGACGCGGCGGCCAGCTCGCGGATGGAGTGCATGGACAGCATGGGGTTGCCCACGTCCACCGTGCGGATGCCCAGCTGCCCGGCGGTGATGGGGCCAATGGTGCTGCCGCAGCCCAGGTCCGTGCGGGTGACGAAGTGCTGGGGCGTGACGCCCGCCTCCTTGCACAGCGCGGCGAAGTGCGCCCACGACTCGCCGTCCGTCGCGTAGGACTGGTTGACGTTGGTCTTGATGACCGGGCCGCCGCCCAGCTGCGGCTGGTGCTTGGGCTCGTGCATGGAGGAGTAGTTGGGGTGCACCGCGTGCGCCATGTCCGCGCTCACCAGGAACGAGCGGCGGATGGAGCGGTGGAACGCGTCCGCGCGCCCGTCCGAGTGCCCCTGGACGATGCGCTCCAGCAGGTCCTTCAGGAACGGCGAAGCGGCGCCCTGCGCGCTGCGGCTGCCGCACTCCTCGTGGTCGTAGAGCACCACGCCCACCGTGGCCTCGCGCTTGTCCGTACCGGACAGGAGCGCCGTGAGCCCGGTGTGGCAGCTGGCCAGGTTGTCCAGGCGGGGCGCGTGCAGGAACTCCCCGTGCAGGCCGGAGCGCGTGGACGGCTGCAAATCATAGAGGCACAGGTCGTAGCCCAAGAGGTCGTCCGCGGCGGCCTTCACGCCCGCGCGGCCCAGCTCCTCCACCAGCAGCGCGCGCAGCTCCGCGGGGCCCGCGCTCTCCAGGCCCAGCACCGGCACCATGTGCTCCTGCGGGTTGAGCTTCAGGCCGTCCGTGTTGACGCCGCGGTTCAGGTGGATGGCCAGGTTGGGCACGCGCAGCAGCGGCCGGCGGAAGTCCACCAGGTGGTGCTGGGGGCGGCCGTTGTGCAGCGCCACCACGCGGCCCGCGAGCGACAGGTCGCGGTCCGTCCACGTGTGCAGCAGCACCCCGCCATAGATTTCCACGCCGAGCTGCTGGTAGCCGTGGCGGTTGACGGGCGCGTTTGGCTTGAGGCGCAGGTTGGGCGAGTCCGTGTGCGAGCCCACCAGCCGGAAGCCGGTGGTGTCCACGGGCTTCGTGCCCAGCTGGAAGGCGGCGATGCTCGTGTCGCCGCGGATGACGAAGACCTTGTCGCCGGGCTTCAGCGACCAGGACTCGCGCTCGTCCAGCTCGCGGAAGCCCGCGGCGGTGAGGCGGCGGGCCGTCTCGCGCACGGCGTGGTACGGCGTGGGCGACGCGTCGATGTACTGGAGGAGGTCGTTGGCCTGCGTGTCGATGTCGGTCGGGCTCATGGGCCCGGCACGCTAACGCCGTCCGGCCCCGGTGCCACGTCCGACTGTCACCGTCCGGACAGGCGGAGGGGCGCCCGCCGGCAGGATGGTGGAGGAGGGGCGCGTCCCGGGCGCCGCGTCCAGGAAGGTGCCCAGCAGCACCCAGCGGCGCGCCGCGTCCTCCTGGGACGGCTTCGCGGCGAGCGGCGTCGTGTAGTGCCAGAAGGGCAGCCGGTACACGGTGACGCCGCCCACGGTGCTGACCTTCGTCAGCTCGGAGAAGTGCCCGTCCTTCGCGTACACGAGGTACTGGTGGTCCACGGCGGGCATCGTGAGGCTCACGTGCATGTCCACGTAGCCGTCGCGCGCGTCCGCCTCCTCCGGGTGGTGGTCGTTGTGCGGGCCCGTGTAGTCGCCCGGCCCGTAGCAGAGCACCTGGATGCCCCAGCCCCGCTTGAGCGGCCGGCCGCTCACCGCCGCCGAGAAGGCCGCGAACGTGTCCGAGCGCAGCAGCGCCACCAGCCCCACGCCCTCCGCCGCGCGCCACGAGCGCGAGCGCCGGCTCTCCAGGAGCGCCGTGCGCACGCGCACCGTCTTGGGCAGCGCCTCCGTGTAGTTCTCCACCATGCCGGAGATGGAGTCCTCCGGGATGGGGTCCTCCATCGTGACGAGCGTGTCACGCAGCGCCGCGTCCAGGACGTCCCGGGCCTCGGCCGCCTTCTTCACGTCGATGACACCCTGCAGCGCGATGAAGGGCCGCGTGGGGTCCAGGAGTGCCCCACACGTCTCGGAGTCTCGGCCTTCGAGAATGCGGCGGCCCTTCGGGGTGAGCAGGTCAGCGAACTGGGTGGGGAGGCGCGGGGACATGGCGCGCACCATACCGGGACAGGGGCGGAACGCACGCGCCGCAAGGGCGCGAGAGAGGCAACTCCCCTGCCCTCCCGGCGATAATCCGGTACTCCGAAATCCAGGGTAGAAGGTGCCTCCATGACGCAGCCCATCCGCAACCGTCCCGCCGCCCCCTCCGTCGCTCCGTCCCGCACGCAGGCGCCGGCCGCGCAGCCCGCCCGGGCCAACCAGGTCACGCAGGCGTCGCGCGCGGACGTGCTCAACCGCGCGGAGCTGGCGCGCGCCCGCGCGACGGCGGCGCCGGTGCAGGCGACGCCGGGCTCGTGGCGCGGGGGCGCGAACACGGAGGTGGGGCGCGCCATCCAGACCATGCGTCAGCGCCTGTCCGACGTGAACATCACCATCAAGGGTGACACGCCGCAGAGCCTGTTCGACCGGGCCATCCTGGACAACAAGCACGTCACCAACGAGCAGATTATGGAGATGTCCCGGGTGACGCTGGACAAGCTGGCCACCGACCCGGAGACGCGCGCGAAGGTGCTGGAGCGCGTGCCCAACGCGCGCGAGCTGCCGGTGCACCACTTCACGGTGGCGATGCTGTCCGCGGTGACGGGCATCGACCGCGCGGCGCTGTCGGAGGCCTGTCCCGACCTGGGCCTCACCGGCGCGCCCAACACGCCGCTGCTCTACGCCGCCAGCACCGAGCGCATGCAGCGCTCCACCGCCCTGCACGACTTCACGGACTACATGCGCGGCGCGGGCGTGAAGGGCATGAACAAGGCCGTCTGGGGCGTGGAGAACCGCGTCCTGTCCGCGCTCGTCTCCGCGCTGGGCGGCGGCCGGTACTGAAGCCCCCGTAGCCCCCCCCAAGCCCGCGCGGTGGAGGAGGCTTCGAGCCCCTCCCCTCGCGGGCTTCGCTTTGGGACGCAAGCGGCCGCGAAGGCAGGTGTGCCCGCGCCCGTCAGTGCGGAGCGCGTCGTCAGTCGTCGCCCGCGCCGCCGGCCAGCCGCTGCCGCGCGACCTCCAGCCGCTTCGCGCGCACCTTGGAGGCCAGGTCGAGCAGTCGCCGGTCGCGCTGCCACCGCTCGCGCATCTCCACGTCCACGCCCTCCCAGGCCACCTCGCAGCGCTCCAGCGCGCGGTGCAGCTGCGTGAGCGCGCCGCCCAGCGCCACGTGCACGGCCGCGTCGCTGGGGTCCTCCAGCGCCAGCGCGTGGAGCATGACGGCGATGGCGACCAGCTCCTCGCGCAGCGCCACCGGCCAGCCGCACCGGCGGGCCACCTTCACCAGCCAGCCCAGCACCGCCAGGTTGACGTGGCAGTCCTCCACCGTGCGGAACGGCTTGAGGTAGCGGGTGTAGCCATCCCCGGGCAGCACGTCCTCCGCCGCCAGCTCCACGCCGTCCAGCCGCAGCGCCGCGTGCGGCACCTCCGGCACGAAGCCCAGCGGCGGCAGCGGCTCCACCGTCACGCCGGGCGTCCTCGCGTCCAGCCGCACCATGCGCAGGCGGTTGCGCTCCTGGGCGTCGCGGCCCTCGGAGGCGACCACCAGCAGCACCTCCGCGTGCGTGCCCAGCGTGACGTAGGTCTTCACGCCGTCGAGCTTCCAGCCGGACCCGTGCGGCGTGAGCTTCGTCTCGATGGCGCTCGGGTGCCCGCCGCCGGTCTCCGTGGCGCAGAGCGCGGCGCGCCGGTCCGCCGGGAGCTGGGGGAAGAGCGAGCGCAGCGCGGCCTGGTAGCCGGAGGAGAACGCGAACCCCACCCGGTCCATCCGGAAGCCGCTGGCGAGCGCCAGGTCCGCCGCCACCGGGAAGCGAGGCAGCACCGCGAGGTGCCGGCGCCACCAGGCCTCCACGGAGTCGAGCGCGGGAAAGTCAGGGGCCTCGGTGAGCAGGAAGCGCAGGACGTCTTTCACGCCTCCAGTCTAATGCCCGGCTCCGGAGCCTGCGCGCTCCGTTTGGGCCTTCAGCTGGCGGCGCGGCGGCCGCGGCCGGGGGACTTCGTGCGCGGGGCGCTCCGCTTCTTCTTCGCGGGGGCCGGCGGCGCGGACTTCGCCTTCCTGACGGACTTCGCCTTGGACGTCGACTTGGACTTCGAGGCGGACTTCGCCTTGGAGGTCGACTTGGCCTTCGACGCGGGCTTCTTGCGCCGCGCGGGGGCCTTCTTCTCCGGGGCGAGGATGGTGCCCCGGCAGGAGGGCGTGCCGCAGCGGCAGACGTAGAGCGACTCGGCGTCGGCGTCCATCTCCGGGGTGCGCTCGTACGCGTAGTCGTACGTCAGCTCCTCCCCCGGTTCGATGGCGCGCAGCGCGTAGATGTGGATGTGGCCCTTGTCGATGAGCGACTGACAGTTGGGCTCGCAGGAGTGGTTGATGTAGCGCGACTCGTTGTGGATCGTGCCCGCGTCCAGCACCGTGTCGTCGTCCAGGTTGAAGAGGAACGTGTGGTGGCGCTCCATCGACTCGTCGTCGTAGCGGGTGTCCGCCTCCGCCTGGGTGATGCGCTCACCGATGTACTCGATGATGCGCGCGCCCTTGCGGATGCGGCGGGTGGCGAACGCGCCCTGGCCCTGGATGGGGGACTGGCGCAGCTCGAAGGGGATCGACGGGGTCGGCTGGAAGGAAGGGGAAGTCGTCATCGCGGATAGGGGGCGCGGCTGGGGCGGGTGCGTGTTCAACCAGGACGCTGCCGTGAAGCGCGGTGTAGCGTGCCGCAGTCAAGCGCGCGAAGAAAGGCACTCGATGATGCGTTGGTGGCTCGTGGTTGGCGCGGTGAACGCTTTCCTGTCCGTGGCGGCGGGGGCCTTCGGGGCCCATGCGTTGAAGGCCCGGCTTCCCCAGGACCTGCTGGTCATCTTCGAAACCGGGGCGCGCTACCACATGTACCACGCGCTCGCGCTGGTGGCGGTGGGACTGCTGGGCGCGGTGCGCCCCTCCGCGCTGCTGTCGTCCGCGGGGTGGGCGATGCTCGCGGGCATCGTCCTGTTCTCCGGCAGCCTGTACGCGCTGGCCCTGTCCGGCGTGCGCGTGCTGGGCGCCATCACGCCGCTGGGCGGCCTGGGCTTCCTCGCCGGCTGGGTGCTCTTCGCCATGGCCGCGTGGCGCGCCACGCCGTGAAGCGGTGGACAGCGCGCGTCACTCCTTGAGCAGGGGCGGCAGCGGGTAGATGAGGTCCAGGTCGCGGTGGTTGCGCAGCCCGCAGGCCTCGCGCTGCACGGTGAGGTTCCAGCGCAGCCGCTCCGCCTCCTTCCAGAGCGCGCGGTACGCCGCGTAGCGCTCCACGCGCGCCAGGCCGCTCAGGGCGCGCAGCTCCTTCTCCGCCTGGGCCACCAGCACGAGGGCGTCTTCCAGCTTGTCGCCGGAGCGGCGCAACCCGGAGGCGCGCTCGCGTTGGAAGTCCACCTCCACGGGCAGCAGGGCGTTGACGTTCACCGGTTGGGGCATGGCCTCCCCTTAACGCCGGGCGAGCGGCTTCGCAGCGCACGCGCCGCCCCGGGCGCGGGGCAGGCTGGCGGGCAGGCATGACGGGAATCAGGCCTGGGCGGTACCCGCCTCAACGACGAGCGCGGCCAACCGCCGGGCATCGGGCAACAGCGGGTGGCCCTGCGGCCCGGACTCCGGGGACGCCACCACCTGGCCCACCAGGGCCGTCAGGGCCCGCGCGTGCGCCGGAAGGGGCGCTAGCTCCGGCTCCCCCTCCACCAGTTCGCCCAGCACCGCCCCGAGGACAGCTGGATCCGGGGGTCCTCCCGCGTCCGGCGTGGCGACCGGCAGCAACAGCGCGGTGGCCAGTGCCAGCTGGTTGAAGGGCTGCCCCGTGGCGCGCACCTGACGGTCCACGGCATCCACGTGGGCCAGGAGGCGCCGCTCCCGAGCCCCGCTCCCCTGCTCCAGCCACCGGGCCACGGGCGGCAGCAGCAGCGGCAGCCAGCCCATTTTCCGCACCAGCCGCAGGAACGGGGCGCCAGTTCCGGCGCCTACGCCCCGCAGGGTCTCGCTCAACAGGCGGTAGCGCGAACATCGGGCCAGCGCGTCCCCACAGCTTGCCATCGCCTCCGCGGTGGAGGGCTCCAGCTCCATCCCCAGCCGCGTGGCGAACCGGGCGCCCCGGAGCATGATGCCAGGGTCGTTGCGCAGCCGCGCCGGCGCTTCCTCCGGTGTCCCGTTGATGCGCAGCAGGTTCGCCTGGAGGTCGCGCTGTCCGCCGGTCGCATCCAGGACGCGGCCCTGGACCACATCGTAGAAGAGCCCGTTGACGGTGAAGTCTCGAGCGCGGGCGTCCTGCTCGGGCGTCCCCTGCTCCGGGAGGTAGTCCGCCAGCACCTCGTCCTGGATGATCACCGCGTCCGGCCCCGGATGATCGTGCGCGGGATGCGCGCGGAAGGTGGCGACCTCCAGCACCCTGCCGCCTCCCAGGCGCAGCTGGACCACCAGGAACCGGCGGCCTCCGAACGCGACGCTCTGGGGAAAGAGCTCGCGGACCTGGAGCGCGGACGCGCTCGACACCAGGTCAAAGTCCTTGGGCCTGCGCCCCACGAGCAGGTCCCTCACGCACCCGCCCGCCAGGTACGCCACGTGGCCGTGCGCGTGCAGCTTCTGGAGGGTGGCCAGCGCGTCCGGATCAATGCGGGACGCATCCACGGCCTGGAGCGTCGTCCCTGCGGGCGAAGCGGACGTCATGACAGGCTCCTCGTCGGTTGGGCGGCTTCGGACGCCGGCGTCACGATGCGGCCGTCCTCCAGCCGCACCAGCCGGTCCGCGCCGTGGAAGTACCGGTCGTCGTGGGAGATGACCACCACGGCCTTGCCGGCCTCCTTCAGCTCCGGCAACAGCTCCCGGTAGAAGACGTCCTTGAACACCGGATCCTGGTCCGCAGCCCACTCATCGAAGACGTAGACGGGCCGGTCCTCCAGGTACGCGGTGAGCAGCGCCAGCCGCTTGCGCTGCCCGGTGGACAGCTGCGTCGTGGACAGCCGCCCGTCCGTCAACGTCACCTTGCGCTCCAACCTCAGCCGCACGAGCAGCGCACGCGCCCGCTCCGCCAGCGCCGGGGACGACAGGCCCAGCATGCTGTCGAAGAGGTGGAACTCCGCGAAGACCGTGGAGAAGAGCTGACGGTAGTGCGCGCGGTCCGCGTCGGTGACGGGCACGCCGTCCAGCAGCACCCGTCCGCCCTCCGGCACGTACAGGCCGGTGAGCAACTTGGCCAGCGTCGTCTTGCCGCTGCCGTTGCCCCCGACGATGAAGAGCACCTCGCCCTGCACCAGCTCCAGGTGCAGGGGCCCCAGCGTGAAGCGCGTGTCCTCGTCCTCGCGGTGATAGGAGTGCGTGACGCCGTCGAGCGTCAGCCGCTGGAAGGCGCGTGGCTCCGGACGCTCCGTGCCGGCGGGCTCCACGCCCTGCGCGAGCGCCATCCCCGTGCGCTCCACGTTGCGCACCGCCACGTCCGCGCGCATCACGGACTGCAGCAGGCTGATGACGGAGTCGAGCGGCGGCTGCAGGTACAGCACCACCAGCACGTAGCCCACCACGGTGGTGCGCTCGAGCGCGCCGAACGCGGGGAAGGCGTACAGCAACAGGCCGATGAGCGCGAAGACGAGCAGCGACGCCAGCGCCGCGCTCACCGCGTTGACGTCCGCGGTGCGCAAGAGCTGGTCGCGGATGAAGGCGGACGTGGGGCCCAGCTGCTCCTCCAGGAAGGCCTGGCCCCGCCGCCGGTGCAGCCGCAGCTCCTTCATGCCTGCCCACAGCGACCGGTAGTGCCGGAACAACTCGTCGATGCGGCTGCGCGCCTGCTGGAGGCTGTCGCGCGAACGGGACTGGAGCACCATCAGCCCCGCGAGCCCCAGACCCAGCACCAGGCAGAACGCCAGGAACGTCCGCCCGGACAGCCACGCCAGGTACACGAGGCAGCCGCAGATGAGCGCCATGTTGATGAACATGGTGGGCACCTGCACCAGCGCCTGGGAGATGGTGAACGCGTCCTCCTTCAGCACGCCCATCAGCCGGTGCTCGCCCAGCTGCTCCAGCCCCCGCAGCGGTGAGCCCAGCGCCTGCCGGCTCAAGTCCACCCGCAGGCGGTGCAGCATCCCGAAGTTCAACCGGCTCAGCACCATCTGCGAGCCCACGCGCGCGCCCAGCGCCACCGCCACCACGCCCGCGAACAGCCACGCGCTGGACGTGCCCCCGGGGCCGTTGCCGCCGATGGCGTCGTTGATGAGCGCGATGAGCCGGGCGTTGGCCGCACCGGACATGAGGCCCAGCAGGACCGCGAGCGCGAAGAGCCCGCGGGAGGTGCGCAGCAGCAGCGTGAAGACCGTCATCCGTCGTCGTCCAAAGAGGCCGCTCCACGGGCAGGGGCCGGCCTCGCGTCAGGGGGCTGGCGGACGGCCGGTGCGACCCGGGCCGGCGCCGGGAACTCAGTCACGCAGGCCGGGGTGGGTGCGCACGCGCGCGTCCGCGGCCTCGGAGAACTTCTGGAGCAGCGCCTCGTAGCGGTCCAGGCGCCGTGCCCAGTCGCTCGTGGGCAGCAGGTCCAACGCCTGGAAGAGTTCCACCAGCCGCTCCAGGTGCGGCTGCTGCTCTTCCTCCGTCGCGTCGCTCAGCAGCACCAGCCACGCCTGATACGCGTAGCCGATGATCCAGAACGTCGCCTCGCGGTGCCGGCCCGCGTCGATCATCTCCCGCGTGCCGTCCACGTAGTAGGGCCGCAGGTGGCCCCGGAACTTGAAGTCGTAGTGCACCGGCTGGCGCTTGATGCGGGTGGCCAGCTCGAAGGCCTGGTCGAAGTAGGACAGGAAGCGCTCCGTGTCCTCGCGCGTCAGCGTCGCGGTGCCGATGAGCGCCAGCGCCTCCTCGTGCAGGTCCGCGCGGCCCTGGGCCTCCAGCAGCTCCCCGGAGCGCATGAAGCAGCGCCGCAGGGTGAGCGGCCGCGCGTTGGACAGCGACGTGAGCCCCATCATCAGCGCCGTGCCGACATAGAAGTGCATCAGCACCGCGGGCAGGTCCCCGGCGGCCAGCGCCTTGCGCGCCGCCGCCAGGCGCTTGCCCACCAGCTGCTTGCGGCTGTCACACCGGGCCTGCACCCAGCGGCGGCGCGCGTACTCCGCCGCCACCGTCCCGTGCAGCCGGCCCAGCGCGCCCGTGGGGTCCGCGAGGATGACGCCCGCGGCCACGTTGTCCGCGTGCTCCGGCGCGCTCAGGATGGCCTCCGCCGAGCGGAACGGCTCATCCCCCAGCACGCCGCACTCCAGGATGACGCCCTCGTGGACCAGCTCCAGCCGGTCGTCCTTCACGGCGGTGGGGTCCGTCGTCAGCACCACCACGTCCACGTCCCGCCAGGACTCCAGCGGCGTTTCGGGCGGCAGGTGCGTGAGGCTTCCGGCCAGGAAGGCGCCGTGGAAGCCGGGGATGCGGGTGGACTCCTCGGCGACCCAGTCCCGGGCGCGTTGGATGGCCTGGCGTACGTTCATGGCGGTGCTCCCTCTGTCAGGGCCGTCAGCCGTTGAGCAGCTGCACGGGCGGGAAGCGCTTCGCATCCGCGAGCCACCGCGCGATGCCGGGCCGCTGCTGCATGCGCGTGAAGAAGGCGCGCAGCCGCGGATAGCCCTCGATGACCTCCATCAGCCCATTGTCCACCAGCATCTCCAGCATGCCGAAGACACACGTGTCCGCCACGCTCACCTTCTCCCCGACGAAGAAGCCCTCGCCGCCGTGGTTGCGCGCGAGGAACCGCTCGAACAGGCGCAGCCACACCGGCAGCTCCTCGCCCAGCACCACCGGCAGCATCTCCCCCAGCTCGTCCGGAGACATGGAGCTGAGGCTCAGCGCGCGCGCGGACACCTCCTCGACGCTCTCGATGATCATGTCGCACGCCGCCGCCTCCCGGTCGTTGACGCCATACAGGCCCCGCGTGCGCGCCACATGACGCAGGATGGCGCGGCTCTGCACCACGCAGAACCCATCCTGCTCCTCCCACAGCGGAACCTTGTCAAAGGCAAGAATGCCCGTGGCCTTGAGGGCTTCGAACTCCGGCGTCTTCACCTTCGCCTTCGCGTCATAGACGCCCAGGTCGCGGTACTCGTACGCGACCCCCGCTTCCGCCAGCAGCAGGTGGATCTTCTCCGCCAGACCGCGGGCGTGGAAGTACGTCAGACGTGGCAGTCGTGTCTCGGCGCTCATCGGTCGCGAATC
This sequence comes from Corallococcus caeni, assembly GCF_036245865.1. NCBI lineage: Bacteria > Pseudomonadati > Myxococcota > Myxococcia > Myxococcales > Myxococcaceae > Corallococcus > Corallococcus caeni. The sequence continues at coordinate 830,475 of NZ_BTTW01000001.1, forward strand.
ACTCTCAGGAATTGGAAGACGGCTGTTGTGAATCACAACAGCTCAAACGGGGGCGCGGAACGTAACACAATTGAAATACTGAGAGAACTGCATTACACGCTCGTGACGCTAAAGGGGGATTGCATCCATGCAGCAGCGGCCCGAGTCCAACACCCTTCCGACCTTCTCCCCCGAACTGAAGACGCTGCATGCGGGGCTGTCCCCCACGTTCGCGGCGTTCCTGGACTTCGCGGAGCGGGAGCCGGAGCTCTACGCACTGCACAAGTTCAACAAGTTCGAGGAGTCCCCGCTGATGCACTACGACCTGCATCGGTGGCCCACCCTCATCGACCTGCGCCGCAGCAAGCTCCTGGAGGAGATGTCGCTGGGCGTCTGCCGGCTCATCAAGCGGGCGCCCCGGAGGCTGTTCGGCGGGGACGCAGCGCGCGTGGCGGCGTACTACGGCCTTCCGCTGGAGCGGGCCCGGGTGGCGCTGGAGGCGCTGGCGCTCACGGACGACGCGCGGGGCGCCATCAGCCGGGGGGACTTCATTGATTCCGCCACGGGCATGAAGTGCCTGGAGTTCAACCTCACCGCGGGCCTGGGCGGCTGGGAGACGGCGCTCCAGGCGGAGCTGGTGATGCAGCAGCCCGCGCTGCAGCGCTTCGCGAAGGAGCGCGGCCTGGTGGTGCATGCGCAGGACACCCTGCACGTCCTCTTCCAGCACCTGCTGGAGGACATGCGCCGCGGCGTGGTGCCCTGGGAGAACGAGTGCAACCTGGGCGTGCTCTTTCCCGACAACGACACGCCGGACGCGGTGGGCATCGAGATGGCCACCATCCTGCTCAACCACCACCTGCAGCAGGTGCTGGAGCCCGCGGGCGTGAAGGGCGAGGTGCTCATCGGCACCTACAGCGAGGTGCAGGACGCGGACGGGCAGCGCTTCACCCTGCGCGGCAAGCGGCTGCACGGCGTGCTGGAGCATGACGCGCGCGACCGGCTCAAGCTCGCGGGTCCGGAGTTCGACGCCCGCGCCCGGGCCGCGCTGGCCGCCCGCACGCTGTGCCTCTACAACGGCCCCGCCCAGGAGATCCTGGACGACAAGCGCAACATCACCCTGCTGTCGGAGCACGCGGAGTCCCCGCTGCTGAGCGACGCGGAGCGCGAGCTGATCCGCCTGCACATCCCGTGGTCGCGCAAGCTGGAGCGCGCGCACACGACGCGCGGCGGCGAGAAGGTGTGGCTGCCGGACCTGGCCTCCAGCCGGCGGGAGGAGCTGGTCCTCAAGGCGGGCCGCGACTACGCGGGCAAGTCCGTGCGCATGGGCTGGGCCACGCCCGCCGCCGAGTGGGACGAGGCCATCCGCTCGGCGCTCGACTCCGGCGGTTGGGTGCTCCAGGAGCGGGTGGAGTCCCAGCCCTACCACTACCTGCGCGCGGACGGCGGCGTGGGGCCCCACAACCTCATCTGGGGTCCCTTCGTCTTTGGCGACCTCTACGGTGGAACCATGGTCCGCATGAACCCGGCGGGCCGGGGCACCGGCATCGTGAACACACGCCAGGGCGCCACCATGTGCGCGCTCGTCATCGCGGAAGAAACACATCACACCGCGAAGCATTGAGACGCGTCACATCATTCATGACGCATGTTGTCGTCAGTTCCATTTATACTGGAATTGCCATGTTTATCAGGCTTCAGCTAGTTTCGAATTGACGTGAAGAATTGCTGTCCTGCGCGTTTGTCATCCGCCACGCAGGCTCTGGGGACCCGACCCCAAGAGGAAAATCCACCGTGAAGCTCAGCGTGCTCGACCACTCCATCGTCGTTCGCGGCGGCAGTCCGCGTGAAGCGTTCCAGAACACCCTGGAGCTGGCCCGTGCGGCCGAGCAGTGGGGGTATCACCGGTACTGGGTCGCGGAGCATCACGGCTCAGGGCACTTCGCGGGGGTGGCGCCGGAGGTGATGGTGTCGCACGTCGCGTCGGCGACCTCGCGCATCCGGGTGGGCACGGGCGGCGTGCTGCTGACGAACTACAGCCCCTTCAAGGTGGCGGAGGTCTTCCGGCTGCTGGAGACGCTGCATCCGGGCCGCATCGACCTGGGCATCGGGCGCGCGTCGGGCAGCTCGGATCTGGTGGCGAAGGCGCTGGCGTATGGCGGGCCGGTGAACCCGGAGGCCTTCCCCCAGAAGCTGGAGGACCTCATCGCGTTCCTGTCCGGCACGACGCCCGCGACGGAGGGGCTGAAGGGGCTGGGGCTCAAGACCATGGCGCCGGGCATGCCGCAGCTGTGGGCGCTGGGGTCGGGTGAGCAGAGCTCGCTGCTGGCGGCGCGGCTGGGCATCTCCTTCTGCTTCGCGCACTTCTTCAACCCGGTGAACGGCGCGCCGGTGACGCGCGGCTACCGCGAGAAGTTCCAGGGCTCGCACGTGCAGTCCGCGCCCCGCTCGGCGGTCAGCGTGTACGTCATCTGTGGACGCACGGAAGCGGAGGCGCGGCGAATCGCGCGCAGCAGCGACCTGCTGACGGTGAACACCCGCAAGGGGCGCAACGAGGAGCCCATCCCCTCCATCGAGGAGGCGGAGGCGTATCCGTACACGCCCGAGGACCTGGCGGTGCTCGAGTTCGACCGCCAGCGCGTCGTCTGCGGAGACCCGTCCCAGGTGAAGGCGCGGCTGCTGGCCATGGCGGAGGACTTCCAGACGGAAGAGCTGATTCTCACCACCATCTGCCACGACCACCGCGCCCGCATGCGCTCGTACGAGCTGCTGGCGGAGGCCTTTGGGCTGAGCCGGGCGGAGGCGCCGCCCGAGGCCGTCCGTCCCGAGGCCCGGCCCCGCGCCTGAAGCGCCGCGCCCCCGGGGTGTCATCCCCGGCGGCCCCAGGTTCCATGGGAGGCGTGAGCCCCGGGCTCCGCTCCCCTTCCGCCGTTCCCGTCCCACCTGACGCCGGGTCCCCCCGTCCCCTGGCGTCCGTGTCCATCTTCCGAGCGTTCCATGCACTCCATGACCGGGAGTCCCACCGCTTTGCCCTCCTTCCCCACGCTCGTGGATCTGCTGCGCGCGCGCGCGGGCACCCAGGGGGAGGAGCTGCTCTACCGCTTCCTGGAGACGGGCGACGTGGACGGGCCCGTGGAGGAGTGGAGCTACGCCCGGCTGGATGCGCGGGCGCGCGCGGTGGGCGCGCTGCTCGCGGCGGACGGGGCCCGGGGTGAGCGGGCGCTGCTGCTCTACCCGCCGGGCCTGGAGTTCGTCGCCGGCTTCATGGGCTGTCTCTTCGGCGGCGTGGTGGCCGTGCCCTGTTACCCGCCGGACCCCACGCGGCTGGACCGGACGCTGCCGCGGCTGCGCGCCATCGCCCGGGACTGCGGCGCGCGCTACGTGCTCACCACGCAGGCCATCCAGGACATGGCGGAGTTCTTCACCCCGCAGGCCCCGGAGCTCGGGGAGCTGCGCTGGGTGGCCACCGACGCGGTGCCCGAAGCGCGCGCGGCGGAGTGGAGGCGGCCCGACGTGGACGCGGACTCGCTCGCGTTCCTCCAGTACACGTCCGGCTCCACCGGGACGCCCAAGGGCGTGCAGGTGAGCCACCACAACATCCTCAGCAACGAGGCGCTCATCACCCGGGGCTTCGGGCTGGACGCGTCGCGCTCGTCGGGCATGGGGTGGCTGCCCATGTTCCACGACATGGGCCTCATCGGGAAGGTCCTCCAGCCGCTGTACCTGGGCTTCCCGTGCACGCTGATGTCGCCCATCGCGTTCCTGCAGCGGCCGCTGCGCTGGCTGGAGGCCATCTCGCACTTCCGCGCCACCTGCAGCGGCGGGCCCAACTTCGCGTATGACCTGTGCGTGCGGAAGGCCACCGACGCGGACCGCGAGCGGCTGGACCTGTCCAGCTGGGACCTGGCGTTCAACGGCGCGGAGCCGGTGCGGCGCGAGTCGCTGGAGCGCTTCGCGGACACCTTCGCCCGCTGTGGGTTCCGCAAGACGGCGTTCTATCCATGTTACGGCCTCGCCGAAGCGACGCTCATCGTCAGCGGTGGAACGAAGGGCGAGCCGTACGCGCACGGTGCCTTCGACCTGGACTCCGTCGCGCGCGGCAGGCCGGTGGCCGCGGGGGCGGACGGCCGCGCGCTGTCGCTGGTGTCCTCCGGGCGCGCCGCGCCAGGGCACCAGGTGCGCGTGGTGCATCCGGAGACGCTGGACACGTGTCCCGCCGGGACGGTGGGGGAGATCTGGACCACGGGCCCCAGCGTGGCCCGGGGCTACTGGAACCGGCCGGAGGAGACGGAGCGGGCCTTCGGCGCGCGGCTGGTGGGGAGCGCGGAGTCGTGGCTGCGCACGGGGGACCTGGGCTTCCTGGGCGCGGACGGAGAGCTGTTCGTCACCGGCCGGCTCAAGGACCTCATCATCATCCGGGGCCGCAACCTCTATCCCCAGGACCTGGAGCAGTCCGTGGAGCGCGCGCACCGCGCGGTGCGTCCGGGCTGCGTGGCCGCCTTCAGCGTGGAGGAGGCGGGCGAGGAGCGGCTGGTGGTGACCGCCGAGGTCGACGCGCGCGATGACTTCGACGCGGCGGCCGTGGTGGACGCCGTCCGCCGGGCGCTGGCCGAGGAGCACGCGGTGCACGCCCACGGACTGGTGCTGCTCCAGGCGCGCAGCATCCCGAAGACGTCCAGCGGGAAGATCCAGCGCCGGGCCTGCCGCGACGGCTACCTCGCGGGGGAGCTGGAGGTGGTGGGTTCGTCCATCGTGACAGGCGCGGACGTGCCCGGGGTCCCCGCCGTGTCGCTGAGCGAGGCCCTGTCGACGTCCGGGCCCGAGCGCCGCGCGCGCGTCGAGGAGGCGCTGCGCGGCGCGGTGGCGCGCCAGCTGGGGATGTCACCGGGACAGGTGCGCTCCGACGCGGCGCTGGCCAGCCTGGGACTGGACTCCCTGATGGCGCTGGAGCTGCACGGCGAGCTGGAGGCGGCGTTGGGCGCGCCGCTGCCGGTCGCCTTCCTGTGGCAGCACCCCACGCTGAAGGACTGCGCGGAGCAGCTGCTGGACGCGGGCGACCGCGCGCGCCACCTGCCGCCCCTCCAGGCCGGAGCGCTGGAGGGCCCCCTGCCGCTGTCCCCCGGCCAGCAGCGCCTGTGGTTCCTGGACCGGCTGGTGCCGGGCACGCCGCTGTACCACGTCCACTTCCAGCTGCGGCTGTCGGGCCCGCTGGACGAGCCGGCGCTGCGCCACGCGCTGGAGTCGCTGGTCGCGCGGCACGCGGTGCTGCGCACGCGCTTCCTGGAAGCCGGCGGACAGCCGCACGCGGAGGTCCAGCCCGTGGGGGCCGTGGCGCTGCCGCGCACCGACCTGCGCGGGCGGCCCGCCGCGGAGCAGGACGCGAGGCTGCGCGAGCTGGCGCTGGCCCAGGCGCAGGAGCCGTTCGCGCTGGACGCCGGCCCGCTGCTGCGCACCGCGCTGGTGACGCTGGAGGACCAGGAGCACGTCCTCCTGATGACCCAGCACCACATCATCACGGACGGCTGGTCCACCGGCGTGCTGGCCCGCGAGCTGGCCTCGCTCTACCGCGCCCGGGTGTCCGGCACGTCCGACGCGCTCAAGCCCGTCGCGCTGCAATACCCGGATGTCGCCCGGTGGCAGCACGCGTGGGGGCCGCTGCTGGACGCGCAGCGCGAGTACTGGGCGCGCCGGCTCCAGGGCATGCCCCGGCTGGAGCTGCCCGCGGACCACGCGCGGCCCCGGACGCCCGGCTTCCAGGGGGCGCTGCACCGGCTCACCCTGCCCCGCGACCTGGTGGAGCGCGTGAAGGCGGTGGGCCGCGAGGAGGGGTGCACGCTCTTCGTCACGCTGGCGGCGGCGTGGGCGGCGCTCATGTCGCGCTACAGCGGCCAGGAGGACTTCGGGCTGGGCACCGTCGTGTCCCAGCGCGAGCGCCCGGGCCTCCGCGACGTGGTGGGCTTCCTGGCCCACACCCTGGTGCTGCGCTGTGACGTGTCCGGGGCGCCTTCGTTCCGCGAGCTGCTCGCGCGCACGCGGCGCACCTTCCACGAGGCGCTGGCGAACGCGGAGCTGCCCTTCGAGGAGGTGGTGGGCGCCTCGCGCGCGGTGCGCGGCGCCGACAACCCGCTCTTCCAGACGAACCTCCTGCTGGAGGCCCTGCCCCCCACGGACCTGGACGTGCCCGGCATGACGTGGCGGCCCGTGCTGCCGGTGCCTGACGGCGCGGTGGAGGGCACGGCGAAGTTCGACCTCCAGCTGTCCCTGGCGGAGACGCCCGCGGGCCTGGAGGGCGCGCTGGAGTACCGCACCGACCTCTTCGAGCCCGCCACCGTGGCGCGGCTGTCCAGCCACCTGGAGCGGCTGCTTCGCGCGGCCGTGGGCGCTCCCGGCGCGAGCGTGGCGGACCTGCCGCTGCTCACGCCGGACGAGGCGCGCACCGTGCTGCGCGACTGGAACGACTTCACCCCGCCCCCGGACGCCGCCACGGACGTGAGCATCCCCGGCCAGTTCCGGGCGCAGGCCGCGCGCACGCCGGACGCGGTGGCCGTGGTGGGCGACGACGAGGCGCTCACCTACGCGCAGCTGGACGCGCGCAGCGACGCGTGGGCCTGGCGCCTGCGGGAGCGCGGCGTGGGCCCGGAGTCGCGCGTGGGCCTGTGCGTGGAGCGCTCCGCGAGCATGGTGGTGGCCATGCTGGGCGTGCTCAAGGCCGGGGCGGCCTACGTGCCGCTGGACCCCGACTACCCGCGCGAGCGCCTGACGTACGTGCTGGAGGACTCGCGCGCCGCGCTGCTCCTCACCCAGGCGCACCTGGCGGAGCTGCTGCCCACCGCCGGGCTGCCCGTGGTGTGCCTGGACGGCCCGGAGGCTCCGGCCCCGGCGCACGCGCGGGGCGGCCCCTCCGTGCGCGTGGGCCCGGGCGACCTGGCCTACGTCATCTACACCTCCGGCTCCACCGGCAGGCCCAAGGGCGTGATGGTGCCCCACGGCGCGGTGGACAACTTCTTCACCGCCATGGACGCGCGCGTGGGCCCCTCCCCCGCCGGCTCGTGGCTGGCCGTCACCAGCATCTCCTTCGACATCTCCGTGCTGGAGCTGCTGTGGACGCTCACGCGCGGCTTCAAGGTCGTGGTGCAGGGCGAGGACGCGGTGCTGAAGGCCCCCTCGCGCGCGTCCGCCACGCGCCGCAAGCCGCTGGAGTTCAGCCTCTTCTACTTCGCGGACGACGCGGACGGCGGCTCCGGCGCGGACCGCTACCGGCTGCTGCTGGAGGGCGCCAGGTTCGCGGACCGCCAGGGCTTCACGGCGGTGTGGACGCCGGAGCGGCACTTCCACGCCTTCGGCGGCCTGTACCCCAACCCCGCCGTCGCCGGCGCCGCCATCGCCGCCGTCACCGAGCGGGTGGGCATCCGCGCGGGCAGCGTGGTGCTCCCGCTCCACCACCCGGTGCGCGTGGCGGAGGACTGGTCCCTGGTGGACAACCTCTCGCGGGGCCGCGCGGGCATCTCCGTGGCGTCGGGCTGGCACGCCAATGACTTCGTCTTCGCGCCGGATGCGTACGCGCGGCGGCGCGAGCAGATGATGGAGGGGCTGGACACCGTGCGCCGGCTGTGGCGCGGCGAGACGCTGCGCATGCCCGGCGGCGGGGGCGCGCAGGTGGACGTCACGCTGCGGCCCAGGCCCGTGCAGGCGGAGCTGCCGGTGTGGCTCACCGCGGCCGGCAACCCGGACACCTTCGTCACCGCGGGCCGGCTGGGCTGCCGCGTCCTCACCCACCTGCTGGGCCAGTCGTGGGATGACCTGGAGCAGAAGCTGTCGCTCTACCGCGACGCGTGGCGCGGCGCGGGCCACCCGGGCGACGGCCACGTCACCCTCATGCTGCATAGCTTCATCGGGGAGGACGCGGGCGCGGTGCGCGCGGCGGCGGAGCGCCCGTTCCGAAACTACCTCAAGAGTTCCGCGGACCTGATGCGCGGCCTGGGCCGCACGCTGGGCGTGGACATGGACGCGGCCACGGAAGCGGACCTGGAGCGGCTGGCGGGCCACGCCTTCGAGCGCTACTTCGAGACGAGCGGCCTCTTCGGAACGCCGCGCGGCGTGCGCGAGCGCGTGGAGCAGCTGCGCGCGGGCGGCGTGGACGAGGTGGGCTGCCTCATCGACTTCGGCATCCCTACCGACACGGTGCTCGCGAGCCTGCCCCGGCTGCACGAGGTGAAGGCCCGGAGCGACCGCGACGGCCGGCGGACCGGCACCGGGAAGCCCCTGGCGGAGCGGCTGCGCGAGCACGCCATCACCCACCTGCAGTGCACCCCGTCCCTGGCGCGGACCCTGCTGGCGGACGCGGCCCCCCAGGAGGCCCTGGGCAGCGTGCGCCGGATGATGGTGGGCGGAGAGGCCCTGCCCACCGCGCTGGCCACGTCGCTCAAGCAGGCGCTGTCGCCGGACGCGGCGCTGCTCAACATGTACGGCCCCACGGAGACCACCGTCTGGTCCTCCACCCACCGCGTGTCGGACGCGGAGGCCGGCGCGGTGGCGTCCATCGGCTCGCCCTTCACGCGCACGCGCTTCTACGTGCTCGACGCGCGCAAGGCGCCGGTGCCGGTGGGCGTGCCCGGGGAGCTCTACATCAGCGGCGCGGGCGTGGTGCGCGGCTACCTGCACCGGCCGGCCCTCACCGCGGAGCGCTTCGTGCCCGACCCCTTCGGGGAGGAGCCCGGCGCGCGCATGTACCGCACCGGGGACCGGGTGCGCTGGCGCGCGGACGGCACGGTGGAGTTCCTGGGCCGCGTGGACTTCCAGCTCAAGGTGCGCGGCTTCCGCATCGAGGCCGGCGAGGTGGAGGCGGCCCTGACCGCGCACCCGTCCGTGCGCGAGTCCGTGGTGGTGGCGCGCGAGGACGTCCCCGGTGACGTGCGCCTCGTCGCCTACGTCGTCGCGAACCCAGGGCAGGAGGCGGACCCCGCCACGCTGCGGGACTTCGTGGCGCGCCGGCTGCCGGAGCACATGGTGCCGTCGCTGGTGGTGCCCCTGTACGTGCTGCCGCTGACGCCCAACGGCAAGGCGGACCGCCAGGCCCTGCCGGCCCCCACGCAGGCGCGCGCCGTGAAGGCCGCGTACGTGGCTCCGCAGGGACAGGTGGAGGAGCAGGTCGCGGCGGTGTGGCGCGAAGTCCTCCGCGTGGACCAGGTGGGCGTGCACGACAACTTCTTCGACCTGGGCGGCCACTCGCTGCTCATGGTGCAGGTGCACACGCGGCTCAAGACGGCGCTGGGCCAGGACCTGCCCCTGCTGAAGCTGCTGGAGCACCCGACCATCAGCGCCCTGGCGCGCTATCTGCGCCAGCCCTCCACCCCGAAGAACCAGCCGGTGGAGGCCGCGCAGGACCGCGCGCGGCGGCAGATGGAGAGCCTCCGCCGCCAGCGTCAGCGGGACCGGCGCTAGCCCGGCCCCTTTCGCCACAGGGGACCGCGCTTTCATGTCGCGCGCGGCCCCCTAGATCCCCGTCTTGGTTCCACCTCCCGCTCCCCGCGCCCTCCTCCCGTGGAGGCGCCCACCCACGCCATGAACGAAACCACCCTGGATGAGGGCAACGACCTGCTCATCGCCATTGTCGGAATGGCCGGACGCTTTCCGGGCTCCCCGGACGTGGACGCCTTCTGGCGCAACCTCTGCGCGGGCGTGGAGGGCATCCGTCACTTCACCGACGAGGAACTGAAGGCCCGGGGCGTGCCGCCGGAGCGGCTGAAGGAGCCGGGCTTCGTGCGCGCGGGCGCGGTGCTGGACGGCGTGGACCAGTTCGACGCGTCCTTCTTCGGCTACTCGCCGCGCGAGGCCCTGTTGATGGATCCGCAGCACCGCCTCTTCCTGGAGTGCGCGTGGGAGGCGCTGGAGCGGTCCGCGCACGGGCTGGAGGGCGACTCGCGCTCGGTGGGCGTCTTCGCGGGCACCAGCCTCAGCACGTACCTGCTCTTCAACCTGCGCACGCACCCGGAGTTGCTCACCTCGGAGGAGGCCTTCCAGGTGATGATTGGCAACGACAAGGACTTCCTCGCCACGCGGCTGGCGTACCACCTGGACCTGAAGGGCCCGGCGCTGGACGTGCAGACGGGCTGTTCCACGTCGCTCGTCGCCACCCACCTGGCGTGTCAGGCGCTGCTCGGCTTCCAGTGCGACGTGGCCATCGCGGGCGGCGTGTCCGTGGACGTCCCGCAGCGCACCGGCTACGTGCACCAGGCGGGCGGCATCGCGTCACCGGACGGCCACTGCCGCCCTTTCGACGCGCAGGCACAGGGCACCCTCTTCGGCAGCGGCGTGGGCGTGGTGGTGCTCAAGCGGCTGTCGGACGCGCTCGCGGACGGCAGCCCCATCCACGCCGTCATCCGCGCCACCGCCATCAACAACGACGGCGCGGCGAAGCTGGGCTTCACCGCGCCCAGCGCCGAGGGCCAGGCGGAGGTCATCGCCCGGACGCACGCGCTGGCGGACGTGACGCCGGACACGGTGGGCTACGTGGAGACGCACGGCACCGGCACCCTGCTGGGCGACCCGGTGGAGGTCTCCGCCCTCACCACCGCCTTTCGCGCGGGGACGCAGGCCCATGGCTTCTGCGCGCTGGGGTCGGTGAAGTCCAACATCGGCCACCTGGACGCGGCGGCGGGCGTGGCGGGCCTCATCAAGACGGCGCTGGTGGTCGAGCACGGGCGCATCCCGCCCACGCTGCACTTCCGCACGCCCAACCCCAACATCTCCTGGGAGGACAACCCCTTCTATGTCAACGCGGAGCTGAAGACGTGGGACACCGCGGGGGCCCCGCGCCGCGCGGGCGTCAGCTCGTTCGGCATCGGGGGCACCAACGCGCACGCCCTGCTGGAGCAGGCCCCCGCGCGTCCTGCGTCCGGGCCGTCCCGGGCGTGGAAGCTGCTGCCCCTGTCCGCCCGGACGCCGGGCGCGCTGGACGCGCTGACGCACAACCTGGGCGCGCACCTGGAGGCGGCCCCCGGCCAGGACCTGGCGGACGTGGCGTACACGCTCCAGGTGGGCCGCAAGGCCTTCGCGAGGCGGCGGGTGCTGGTCTGCGCGGACCGGGAGGACGCGGTCCAGCTGCTCGCGGACGTGGATCCGGAGCACGTGCACACCGGCGAGGCCCGGGACGGCGGGCGCGCCGTCACGTTCCTCTTCCCGGGCGGCGGCGCCCAGCACCTGCGCATGGGACAGGAGCTGTACGAAACGGAGGACGCGTTCCGCGAGGCCTTCGACGCGTGCGCCGCCATCCTCACCCGCCTGGGAGGTCCGTCGCTGCGCGCCGTCCTCTACCCCGCGGGCGACGCGGACGGCGGGGCCCCGCTGCCGCGGCCGTCCGTGGGGCTGCCCGCGCTCTTCAGCGTGGAGTACGCGCTGGGACGGCTGTGGGAGTCCTGGGGCATCCAGCCCGAGTCCCTCATTGGCCACAGCATGGGCGAGTACGTGGCCGCGTGCCTCGCGGGCGTGTTCTCGCTGGAGGACGCCCTGGCGCTCGTCACGGAGCGCGGCCGACTGTTCGAACAGCTGCCCCCCGGCGGCATGGTGAGCGTGGCCCTGCCGGAGCAGGAGGTCCGCCCGCTGCTGGGCGCGAACCTGTCGCTGGCCGCGGTCAACGCGCCATCGCAGTGCGTGGTGGCCGGCGACAACGCGTCGGTGGACGCGCTGGTGGCGGACCTCGCCGCCCGGGGCGTCGAGCACCGGCGCGTGCACATCGACGTTGCCGCGCACTCGCACCTCATCGACACCATCCTCCCGGCGTTCGCGTCGTGCGTGGGCCGGCTGGAATTGAATCCCCCGAAGCTGCCCGTCGTGTCCGGCGTGACGGGCACCTGGCTGACGGCCGAGGAGGCCCAGAGCCCCGCGTACTGGGTGCGGCACCTGCGGCAGACCGTGCGCTTCGGGCAGGGCGTGCGCACCCTGCTGGAGGATCCGGCGCGCGTCCTGCTGGAGGTGGGCCCCGGCCGCACGCTGGGGTCGCTCGCGCGGCTCCAGGTGGAGCGCGGCCAGCCCACGGTGGTCCTCACGTCCATGCGCGCCCCGCGTGAGCCGGGCTCCGACCTGCGCTTCGCCCTGACGACGCTGGGCCGCCTGTGGGTCGCGGGCGTGGCCGTGGACTGGCGTCGGCTCTCCCAGCACGAGGAGCGGCGGCGCGTGGTGCTGCCCACCTATCCCTTCGAGCGCAAGCGGCACTGGCTGGAGCCGCGCGCGGAGGGCGTGGCCGTCAGCGCGCCCGCGCCGCTCGAGCGCCGCGAGGACCGGGCGCAGTGGTTCTACCTGCCGTCGTGGAAGCGGACGGTGGCCCCGCCCCCGGCCGCCGCCGCGAACGCCCCGGCCTGGCTCGTCTTCACCGACGCGGGCGGGCTGGGTGACGCGCTGGCGGCGCGGCTCACGCAGGACGGCGGCCACGTCGTCCGCGTGCGGCCGGGCACCGGCTTCCTCCGTCACGAGGACGGCACCTTCGAGGTGGACCCCGACCGCGCGGAGACCTACGCGGCGCTGGTGGCCGCGCTGGACGAGGACGGCGAGCCCCTGGCGCGCGTCATCCACCTGTGGGGCGCGGACGCGGCCAGCCCGGACACGGCGGGCGTGGAGCACGCCCAGCGCATGGGCCTGCACAGCCTGCTGTTCCTGGCGCAGGCCCTGGAGGGCCGCGGCTCGCGCGGGCCGGTGCACCTCACGGTGGTGACCACGGGCGTGCAGGCGGTCACCGGCCACGAGCTGCTCACCCCCGCCAAGGCCACCGTGCTGGGGGCCTGTCGCGTGCTGCCCCACGAGGTGAGGGGCCTCACGTGTCAGGCCATCGACGTGGAGCCCGCCGTCAGCCCGGACGCGCACCAGGCCCTGGCCGCGCGCCTGGTCGTGGAGGTGTCCGCGACGCCCGCCAACGGCGTCACGGCGCTGCGCGGCGCCTACCGGTGGGAGCAGACCTTCGAGCCGGCCCGGCTGGAGGCCCCCGCCACGGGCGCGCCGTCCCGCCTGCGCGCCCGGGGCACGTACCTCATCACCGGCGGCCTGGGCGGCATCGGCCTGGTGCTCGCGGAGCACCTCGCGCGGCAGGTGCAGGCGCGGCTGGTGCTGGTGGGCCGCAACGCCCTGCCGGAGCGGGCGTCGTGGGACGGCTGGCTCGCGTCCTCCGCCAGCGACGACGCGACGGCGAAGCGCATCCGTCAGGTGCAGGCCCTGGAGGCCCTGGGCGCGGAGGTGCTGGTGCTTCAGGCGGACGTGGGGTCCTCCGAGCAGATGGCGCGGGTGCTCCACCGAACGCGCGAGGCGTTCGGCCCTCCGCATGGCGTCATCCACGCCGCGGGCGTGCCCGCCGGAGGCCTGGCCCAGCTGCGCACCCGTGACGCCGTGGAGGGCGTGCTGCGCCCCAAGGTGCTGGGGACGTGGGTGCTGCATGAGCTGCTGCGGGGCGTGCCGCTCGACTTCTTGCTGCTCTGCTCGTCCCGCACCGCGTACACGGCCGAGCCCGGGCAGATCGACCACTGCGCCGCGTGCAGCTTCCAGGACGCCTTCGCCCACCACGCCGCCCTGCAGGGGGACGCGAAGGTGCTGTCGCTGGGCTGGGACACCTGGCGCGAGGTGGGCCAGGCCGTCTCCACCGCGCTGCCGGACGCGGCGCGGGGCCTTCGCGACGCAACGCTCGCGCACGCGCTGACGTCCGCGGAGGGCGTGGACGTCTTCGAGCGCGTCCTCACCCACCCCAGCCCCAGCGTCGTCGTCTCCACGCGGGACCTGGGCGCGGCCATCGCCAGCAGCGCGGCGCTGCTGGACACGCTGATGGGCGGGGCGGCCAGCGACGCGGCCCCGGGCGAGGCCCCCGTCCGCCTGGACGACGCCGAGCAGGCGCTGATGGAAATCTGGCAGCGCCTGCTGGGCCTGGAGCAGGTGGGCCTGCACGAGAACTTCTTCGAGCTGGGGGGCAACTCGCTCATCGGCCTGAAGGTCATCCACGAAGTGAAGCGTCGCTTCGACCGGGACCTGCCCGTCGTGGCCCTCTTCGAGAACCCCACCCTGGGTGCCATGGCCCGGCTGCTCACGCCCCAGGCGTCGGCCGCGCCCGCAACCCATGACCGGCGCGGGCGCGGTGCACGCCGCCGCGAACAGATGCAGCAGCGCCGTCCCACCAGCCGCTGAAGCCCTTCCAAGGAACACCGCCCGTGTCCCAGACCCTGACAGGTACGGAGATCGCAATCGTCGGCATGGCCGGACGCTTCCCGGGGGCCCGCTCCCTGGAGGAGTTCTGGCGCAACGTGTGCGACGGCGTGGAGTCCATCGAGCCGCTGACGGCCGAGGACGCGCTCAAGGCGGGCGCGTCCCCGGCGGCCCTGGCGGACCCGCACTTCATCCCGGTGGCCTCGCGGCTGGAGGACGTCGCCGGCTTCGACGCGGCGTTCTTCGGCTACACGCCGCGCGAGGCGGAGCTGATGGACCCGCAGCACCGCCTCTTCCTGGAGTGCGCGCTGGAGGCCCTGGAGGACTGTGGCCACGCGGCCCCGCCGGAGGACACGCTGGTGGGCGTCTTCGGCGGCCAGGCCCTGAGCACCTACCTGGTGCTGAACCTGCTGGGCAACTCGGAGCTGATGCGCACGGCGGATCCGCTCCAGCTCAACCTGGGCAACGCGGGCAGCTTCCTCACCACGCGCGCCTCCTACAAGCTGGACCTGCGCGGTCCCAGCTTCAACGTGGAGAGCGCCTGTTCCACGTCGCTCGTCGCGGTGCACGTCGCGTGTCAGAGCCTGCTCAACCACGAATGTGACGTGGCGCTCGCGGGCGGCGTGTCCATCAACCTGGGCATCCAGGGCGGCTACCGCTACGTGGAGGGCGGCATCCTCTCCCCGGACGGCCACTGCCGGCCCTTCGACGCGCACGCGCGCGGCATCGTCTTCGGCAGCGGCGCGGGGGTCGTGGCGCTGCAGCGGCTGGAGGACGCGCTGGCGAGCGGCAGCCCCATCCACGCCATCATCCGCGGCTCCGCGGTGAACAACGACGGCGGCGCGCGCGTGGGCTACACCGCCCCGGGCGTGGAGGGCCAGGCCTCCGTCATCTCCGAGGCCCTGGGCAACGCGGGCGTGTCCGCCGGCAGCATCGGCTACGTGGAGGCCCACGGCACGGGCACGCCGCTGGGCGACCCCATCGAGGTCCAGGCCCTCTCACGTGCCTTCGGCGACGAGGCGGGGCCGCGCACCTGCGCGCTGGGCTCGCTCAAGGCGAACGTGGGCCACCTGGACGCGGCCGCGGGCGTCGCGGGGCTCATCAAGGCGGCGCTCGCGCTCAAGCACCGCAAGCTGCCGCCCAGCCTGAACTGCGACACGCCCAACCCCAACATCCCCTGGGAGAAGAGCCCCTTCTACGTCAACACGGCGCTGCGCGAGTGGAAGGCCCCGGGCCACGGCCCCCGCCGCGCGGGCGTGAGCAGCTTCGGCATGGGCGGCACCAACGCCCACGTCATCCTGGAGGAGCCCCCGGCGCGCGTCCATGCCTCGGCCCCAGCCCCGCATGCGCCGGAGCTGCTGGTGCTGTCGGCGCGCACGGCCACTGCGCTGACGGCGCAGACGGAGCGGCTGGCGGAGCACCTGCGCGCGCACCCCGGGCTCGCACTGGGGGACGTGGCGAACACCCTCCAGGTGGGCCGTCGGCGCCATGCGCACCGCCGGACCGTGGTGTGCCAGGGCCGCGAGGACGCGCTGGCCGCCCTCGCGGATCCGTCGCGGTGGCTCACGGAGTTCGAGGAGCGCTCGCGACGCGGCACCGTCTTCATGTTCCCCGGCCAGGGCTCGCAGCACGTGGGCATGGCGCGGGGCCTGTATGACGGCGAGCGGGCCTTCCGCGCGGAGGTGGACGCGTGCGCGGCGAAGCTCCAGCCGCACCTGGGCCTGGACCTGCGGACGGTCCTCTACCCGCCCGCGAAGGACGAGGAGACCGCCGCCGCCCAGCTGCGCCAGACGCGCCTGGCCCAGCCCGCGCTCTTCACGCTCGAGTACGCGCTGGCGAAGCTGTGGATGTCCTGGGGTGTGCGGCCCGAGGCGATGGTGGGCCACAGCATCGGCGAGTACGTGGCGGCGTGCCTGGCGGGCGTCTTCAGCCTGCCGGACGCGCTGGCCCTGGTGGCCGCTCGCGGACAACTGATGCAGGAGTTGCCCCCGGGCGCCATGCTCTCCGTCGCGCTGTCCGAGGAGGAGCTGGCCCCGCTGCTGGATGCGCGGCTGTCCGTGGCGGCGGTGAACGCGCCCGGCCTGACGGTGGTCGCGGGGCCGGTGGACGCGGTGGAGGGGCTGAAGGCGCGGCTCCAGTCGCGCGGCGTCGTTCACCGGGCGCTGCACACGTCGCACGCGTTCCACTCGGAGATGATGGATCCGCTGCTCGCGCCCTTCACCGAACGGGTGCGCCGCGTGAAGCTGTCCCCGCCCCGCATCCCGTACCTGTCCAACGTCACCGGCACCTGGGTGACAGCCGAGGAGGCGACGAGCCCCGCCGCATGGGCGAACCACCTGCGCCGACCGGTGCGCTTCGCCGCGGCGCTCCAGACGCTGGGCCCCAGCCACGTCCTGCTGGAGGTGGGCCCCGGCCGGACGCTGTCCACCTTCGCGTCGCGGCAGACCGGACCGCGCGTCCCCGCCACCGCCGTGACGTCCCTGCCGCACCCGGAGGAGCGGACGCCGGACACGGTCGCCGCGCGCACCGCGCTGGGACGGCTGTGGATGGCGGGCGTGGACGTGGACTGGGCGGCCGTGCACGCGGGTGTGCCCCGTCAGCGCGTGTCCCTGCCCCCCTACCCGTTCGAGCGCAAGCGCTACTGGGTGTCCCCGGATGGCCCGCGCGCGCACGCGTCCGCGCCGGCCCCCATGGAGTCGCGGACGGCCGCGGCCCCGGAAGCGCCCGCGGCCCCGGGCCACACGCGCCCGGCGCTCCGCACGGAGTTCGTGGCGCCCTCCACCGACGACGAGCGGGCCCTGGCGCGCGTTTGGGAGGAGGTACTGGGCGTGCGGCCGGTGGGTGCGCACGACGACTTCTTCGCGCTCGGGGGCCACTCTCTCCTGGCCACCACGCTGGTGGGCCGCCTGCGGGACACCTTCGGCGCGGCCCTGCCGCTGCAGGCGCTGTTCGAGGCCCCCACCATCCACAAGCTCGCGGCCCGCGTCCAACAGCAGCGCGTCCACCCCGGTCCTGGCGACCCGGAGGTCGCGGCGCTGCTGCGGGTGCTGGATGAGCTGACGTCCCGGAAGGAAGCGGCGCGCCGCGCGCCGTAGAGAGAGCACACCATGGTTCCCCCCAACTCCCCGCCCGTCCGGGCGCTCATCCTGGCCATGGAGTACACGCCCAACATCGCGGGCGGCGTGGGCACGTACGTGTACGAACTGGCGCGCGGCCTGGTCCAGCAGGGCTGCGAGGTCGAGGTCGTCGCGTACACGCCGGGCGAGCCCGCGGTGCTGCGCGAGCCGCGCCTCACGGTGCACCTGGTGCCGCCCAGCCGCGAGAGCCTGTCCCAGGCGGCGCAGCTGTCGCTCGTGGGCGGCATCCGCCTCTTCAACGAGGACCTGCTGCGCGCCGCGCGCGAGCGCCTGCGGGAGGCGAAGCCGGACCTCATCCACTTCCACCAGTGGCACACCCACCGCGCCGCGCGGGCGCTGGGCCGCGAGGCGGGCGTGCCCGTTCTGGGCACCAGCCACTACATCTCCGAGCCCGCCGAGCGCTGGTGGGGCCAGACACCGGACCCCGAAATCCTGGAGGAGGAGCGCAGCCTCTACGACGGCTCCACGCCCATCATCTCCGTGAGCGCGTCCATGAGCGGGCTCATCCAGGAGACGTACGGCCTGCCCGCGTCGCTGCTGCACACCATCCACTGCGCCATGGACGCCGAGCCCTTCCGCAAGCCGTCCCACGCGCCAGAGGACTACGCGCGGCTGCGCGCGACGGTGGCCACGCCAGCGGACCCCATCGTCCTCTACACGGGCCGCCTGCATCAGATGAAGGGCATCAGCGCCATCTTCGCCGCGGCGGAGCGGGTGCTGGCGAAACGGCCGGAGGTTCGATTCCTGCTCGCGGGCGGAACCGACTCACGCGAATCCACGCAGATGGTGCAGGAGCTGTCCCAGCGCTACGCGCCGCTGCTGCCCCGCATCAAGCTGCTGGGCAAGCTGCCCCGTCCCCAGCTGGGGCTGCTCCACCGCATCGCGGACATCGCGGTGGTGCCCTCGCTGTACGAGCCCTTCGGCTACACCGTCATCGAGGCCATGGCGTCCGGCCTGCCCCTCGTGGTCACCGACTCCGGAGGCCCCGCGGAGATTGTCATCCCCGGAGAGACGGGACTCATCGTCCCCGTGAACCCGGGCGCCTCGGGCGGCCCCCGCGAGGTGGACGTGGACGCGTTCGCCGCCGCGCTGCTGGAATTGCTCGCGGACCCCGCCCGCGCCCGCCGCATGGGAGAGACGGGACAGCGCCGCGTGGTGGATGTGTTCAACCTGCCGCGCATGGTGGCCGCGAACCTCGCCGTGTACCACCAGGTGCTCCGCGCGCCCGCCCGTCCCCCGGCCCCTGGCGCCCGGCAGGAGGTGCGGCCATGAGCGCGGCGACGCCTTCCGGAGGCCTGGCCTTCCACGAGCCTCCTCCGTCCGCGGGGGTGCGCCTGTTCTGCCTGCCGCACGCGGGGGGCAGCGCGTCCCTCTTCCGCGGCTGGCAGAAGGGGATGGGGGCGGACATCGAGGTCTGCCCGGTGCAACTGCCCGGCCGGGAGAACCGGCTGCGCGAGCCACCCCTGCGCGAGCTGCCCCGGATGATGGACCTGCTGGTGGACGTCATCGCCGGGCACCCGGACAAGCCCTTCGCGCTCTTCGGGCACAGCATGGGCGCGCTGCTCGCCTTCGAGCTCTCGCGCACCCTGCGCGCGCGGGGGCTGCCCCAGCCGCTGCACCTCTTCGTCGCCAGCTACCGCGCCCCCCAGACGCTCCAGTCCGCACCGGCCACCCCGTCCACCCACGACATCGACGTGGCCGAGGCGCGGCGCCTGGGCTCGGCGCTGTCCCTGTCCGGGGAGATGGCGGAGGAGATGCTGTCGCTGATGCGCGGCACGCTGCTGGCGGACACCGCCCTGTGCGAGTCCTACCGCTTCACGCCAGGCCCGCCGCTGACGTGTCCGCTGTCCGCCTTCCGGGGCTTCGACGACTACGTCCCAGAGGACGCCACGCTGGCCTGGCGCGAGCTCAGCACCGGCCCCTTTTCCACCCAGACGTTCCTGGGCGACCACTTCTTCCTGCGAAACACCCCGCGCGGGCTCATCCAGAACCTGCGCAGGAGCCTCGTGAAACGCCCTGCTTCTTCCCTCCCGTCTTCCCAGGAGACACACCGATGAAGTACCTCGTCTACGTCAAGGACCGTCCCTCCGGCGTCCAGCCGCCGGATCCCGTCGCGCTCAACCGTTCGGTGCGCGCGTGGGTGGAGGCCCGCCTCATGGACCGCACCATGGACTGCGCCTATTACGTCCTGCCCAAGATGGGGCTCTGCATCATCAACGCGGACTCCCACGAAGCGCTGCTGTCGCTGCTGCGTGCCTGGCCGTCGTTCGCCTACCAGGAGTTCGAGATCCACATGCTGGCGGACGTGCGCCACGGCATCGACGACAACTTCGAACGGCTGCAGCGCACCGGCGCCCAGGGCACGCCCGCTCCGGAGGCGTCATGAGCGCCGCGACGCCCCTCGCCGGCTCCACCGCGCGGGCGCCGGAGAGAAGGCCGCTGCCGGCCAGCGACCGGCGGGGCTTCTTCGACGGGCTCGAAGCCGACGACAAGCCCGTCATCCTCACGGAGGCCATGAAGGACTGGCCCGCCGCGAAGCAGTGGACCTTCGACTGGTTCGCCAGGGAACTAGGGGAGACGCGCGTCCCGGTGGAGTGGCTGCGCTACAGCCGCAAGGACGGCGGTGGCGTGGAGCGCGTGGGCCGGGTGCGCGAGGCGAAGCTGCGCGACTACGTCCAGACGGTGAAGGGCCCGGACGCGCGGGACGCGGGCTACCTCATTGGCAACGACCTGTTCCGCATCCTCCCCCAGCTGCGCGGCGACGTGCGCTTCCAGGACTACGACGTCCCGCACCGGCTCACCGAGCAGCTCTTCTTCATGGGGCCCAAGGGCTGCTTCACCCAGCTGCACCTGGACCGCGCGCACAACCTGCACGCGGTGATGGTGGGCCGCAAGCAGTGGCAGCTCTACTCGCCCAAGCGGGACAAGGAGCTGCGGCCCTCGAAGCTGGGCCACGTCTGGTCGGTGATGAGCGCGTACGACCTGGCACCGGACGGCGGCCGCGCGGATCAACTGCCCGGCGGCCACGTCCCGGACTACGACTTCGTGCTGGAGGCCGGGGAAATCCTCTACCTGCCGTATGGCTGGTGGCACCGCGTACTCACCGTGGAGGACGCCATCGCCACCAACTACTGGTGGTGGACCTGGTCCATGCTGGCGCGCATTGGGCCCATGCTCATCCCGTCCATCACGCTGAGCGCGCTCAGCCGCATGCGCAAGCAGCGCGTGCTGGGCCGCGAGTTCAAGGAGCAGTGAGCCTCGCCCCGCGGCGTCAGGCGTCGGCCTGGGACACGCCGCCCCGGGCCGGCTCGCTGGATGGCGTGGGGGTCCCGGCGCGCCACGTCTCGCGGGCCCAGGCGACTCCCGCGCCCAGCACCATCGCGTTGCGCACGAGGAGCAGCAGCGTGTACGGCGGCTGGAAGCCCTTGCTGTAGGTGCTGCCCGCGAAGAGGCCGCGAGTCATCGCCGCGGCCACCAGCAGCACGACGGACGGCCCCACCCTGCCGGAGAGCAGCGCGAGCGCGGCGGCCCCGGTGAGCCAGATGAGGTACTGCGGGCTGAGCACCGGGTTGAGGATGACGAAGGCCGTGAGCGGCACCAGCGCCAGCCGGGCCAGGTCCTCGATGTGCACCGGAGGCCTGCGCCAGGCGGCGCGCACGGACACCGCCGCGGCCAGCAGCGAGCCCGCGACCCAGAGCTGGCGGGTGACGGCGCGGACCCCTTCCGCGTCCGCGCCGTGCAGCTCGTAGGAGGCGGGGGCGTGGACCCACTGGGCCTGGGCGAGGCCCAGCTGGTGCGCGGCCCAGAGCAGGCCCGCGGAGAAGGCCTCCACCTGGAGGCCCCGCTCGACGTGGAAGGACGCGAACTGCCACCACGGCCACACGAAGCTCAGCGGCACCAGCGGCAGCACGCCCGCGACCAGGCCCGTGAGCAGGGCCCGTGTCGGCTTCGCGCCCCGACGCCAGCACACCGCCAGGGCCAGCGGCACGAGGACCGCCGGGTAGAGCTTGGTGACGGTGCCCACCGCCAACGCCGCGCCGGCCCAGCCTTCACGGCGGCGCATCAGGGCCACCAGCGCGGCCAGCGCGAGCGCGGCGGGGATGACGTCGTAGCGCTTGAGGTAGTGCACGCTCTGGATCCAGCTGACGACGAAGTACGCCGCGAGCGGCGCCCACGCACGCCAGGACGTGCCCCACCGGCGCACCCCTTCGGACAGCAGGAGCCACTTGATGAACGCGTCGAAGAGCGTGAGCTGGAGGCCGAACGCGAGGATGAACCCGCGCAGGTCGCCACCCGCCCACGTCGCGGGCACGAACCACAGGAGCGCGTAGGGCGGGTACTCGAAGCGGAAGTCGCGGTTGGGGGTCGCGCCGTCCAGGAACGCGCGGGCCGTCCGGAAGTACAGCGGCAGGTCGCCCTCGCGGAGGGAGAGCGCGGCGTAGAGCACCAGCGGCAACACGCTCACGGCGAGCGCGACCCAGTGCCTGGGCGCGAGCCGGGAGGACGCGGACGGATTCGGAGCGGACACGGGGCGGCACTCTGCCCGTGTGGGCCGGGTGCTGTCGCCGGGGAAAGGCATCCGGCCCCTCCCCTGTCCGGCCCCCGGCCGGGCGCATCGCCGTGCGACGCGGCATCCCACCCGCTAGGTTCCGGGCCAGGTCTCCCACTCCATGAAGCTCCACCGCCCCACGAAGGACGAGCTGTTCGCCGCCACCGGCCGCACCATGAAGGACCTGCTGGCCCCGGGCCTGCGGGTGCTCTTCTGCGGCATCAACCCCAGCCTCTACTCCGCGGTGGTGGGGGTGCACTTCGCGCGGCCGGGCAATCGCTTCTGGCCGTCGCTGCACGCGTCGGGCTTCACGCCGCGCCGCCTGCAACCCTCCGAGCAGGAGGAGCTGCTGGGCCTGGGCCTGGGCATCACCAACGTGGTGGACCGGGCCACGGCGAGCGCGGACATGCTGGACGCGGAGGAGTACGCGGAAGGGGCGAAGTCGCTCGCCCGCAAGGTGAAGCGCTACCGCCCGAGGTACCTCGCGGTGCTGGGCCTGGGCGCGTACCGCACCGCCTTCGCGCGGCCGAAGGCGAGGTTCGGCCTCCAGGAGGAGACGCTGGGCGACACCCGGCTGTGGGTGCTGCCCAATCCCAGCGGGCTCAACGCCAGCTACCAGCTGCCGGACCTCGCGCGGCTGTACGGCGAGCTGCGCCGCGCGGTGGAGGCCCGCTGACTACTTCAGCAGGCCGGACTCGCGGGCCACCTGCGAGGCGACGGGCAGCACCTTGTCGAAGGCGGCGGCGTTGCACGCGAGCAGGCCCCGGCGGTTCTGGAGCTCGGAGCCGTCGTACAGGTACGCGTTGCCCGCGAGGTCCGTGAGCACGCCGCCCGCGGAGCGGATGACGGCCTCCGGCGCGCAGTTGTCCCAGCGGTAGCTCTTGTCGCTCACGTGCACGTAGAGGTCGCAGCGGGCCTCCGCCAGCAGGCCGCACTTGAGCCCCACCGAACCGGACTCCGTCTCCTTCGTGATGCCCAGCCGCTGCACCACCGCGTCCGTCGTCTTGGAGCGGTGCGAGCGCGACACCACCAGCCGCAGCTGCGCGGGGTCCGCCACGTCCGACACGCGCAGCGCGCGGCGGCCCTGGGGGTCCTCCACGTAGCCCTGCTCGCCCACGACGCCGGAGTACAGGACGTCGCCCACCGCGCGGTAGACGACGCCCAGCGCCGCCCGGCCCTCCACCGCGAGGCCGATGTGGATGGCGAACTCGCCGTTGCGGTTGACGAACTCCTGCGTGCCGTCGAGCGGATCCACGAACCAGCAGCGGCTGAAGCGCTTCGCGTCGGAGACGTCCTCCTTCTCCTCCGCCACCACGCCGTCGGCCGGGAAGGCCTTGCGCAGCTCGCCCACGATGAAGGCGTTGGCGCGCTCGTCCGCCACCGTGACGGGCCCGGCGCCGCCCGCCTTGTCCGTGACGGAGAAGTCCGTGGCGTAGACCTGCAGGAGGATGTCACCAGCCTGGCGCGCGATGCGCCGGGCCACTTCGAGCTCTTGGGCGAGTGCGGACATGGAGGCCCCCGAGTCTACTGGGGCGAATTGCCCCTCGTGGGGAAATCTGCCCCGCCGCGAACGCCCCACCGTCCAGGGCGGAAGCCCTGGCCCGGTGGCTGCAATCCCGGGGGGATTCGTCTTCCTCCCCCGGGCAGCACGGCGGGGTGCAAGCAAGGACTCGAACGATGATGAAGTGGCTGATGGGACTGGCCCTGCTGGGCATTGGCGTGGCGCTGGCGTTCGCGGGCGGGCGGATGGTGTACCGCTCCAAGGCGAGCAAGGACTGGCCCACCGCTCAGGGCACCGTGCTGACCTCCCGCGTGGAGACGCTGCGCAGCAAGCGCGCGGTGAGCTTCCGCCCGGAGGTGAGCTACCGCTACGAGGTGAACGGCGTCCCGTACACCTCCGACACGGTGGCCTTCGACGGCCACGGCTCCGGCGGGCTCGCGGACGCGCAGGCCGTGTCGCGCCACTACGCGGCGGGCTCGCCGGTGACGCTGCACTACGAGCCGGAGGACCCCTCCGTGGCGTGCCTCCAGTGCGGCGACACGGGCGTCGTGAACTACCTGGTGACGCTGGGCGGCGCGGTGTTCGCGCTGGTGGCCGCCTGGGGCCTGGTGGAGCTGGCCCGCACCAGCCTGCGCGACAGCAAGCGCGCCGCCCCGCCGATGCGCGCGAAGGCCCGGTAGGCAACGCCGGGCCGCCCCTTCAAGTGACGGGCTGAGCACTTCCAGCGGGAAGACTTCGACAGGCGCGGCCTGGGGTGCCCATCCTGGGGCGGACACCCGCTTCCTGGAGAACGCATGCCCGTCACCATCCGCCCCGCGAAGGACTCGGACGCGCCCGCGCTGGGCCGCATGGGCGCGGCGCTCGCGCGTCAGCACCATGGCTTCGACGCCCAGCGCTTCATGGTCCCGGACGACGTGGAGTCCGGCTACCGCTGGTGGCTGGGCAAGGAGGCGCGCCGTCCGCAGGAGGCCGTGGTGCTGGTGGCGGAGCTGGACGGCGAGGTCGTGGGCTACTGCTACGGCCGGTTGGAGGGCGTGGACTGGAACATGCTCCTCGACAAGCACGGCGCCCTGCACGACATCTGGGTGGAGGCGACGGCGCGCGGCACCGGCACCGGCCGGCTGCTCGCGGAGGCCATGGTGCAGCGGCTCACGGAGATGGGCGCGCCGCGCGTCGTCCTCAGCACCGCCGCGAAGAACGAAGCCGCGCGGCGCCTGTTCGAACGGCTGGGCTGGCGTCCCACCATGGTGGAGATGACCCGTGAGACGCCGCCCCGTTCCTGAGCGAAGGACGCGCCCTACTTCTTCTGCTCCTTCACCCACGAGTCCTTCAGCGTCACCGTGCGGTTGAAGACGGGCGCGCCCGGCTTGGAGTCCACCGCGTCCGCGCAGAAGTACCCCAGGCGCTCGAACTGGAAGCGGTCGCCCGGCTTCGCCTCCGCCAGGCCCGGCTCCACGCGCGCGCCGGTGAGGGTCTCCAGGCTGTTCGGGTTGAGGAACTCCTTGAAGTCCTTCGCCTCGTCCTTGTCCGGCTGCTCCACGGAGAAGAGCCGGTCGAACAGCCGCACCTGCGCCACGGGCGCGTTGCCCGGCACCCAGTGCAGCGTGCCCTTCACCTTGCGGCCATCCGGCGAGTCGCCACCGCGCGTCGCTGGGTCGTAGGTGCAGCGCAGCTCCGTGATGTTGCCCGCGGCGTCCTTGATGACCTTCTCGCACTTGATGAAGTACGCGGAGCGCAGGCGCACCTCCTTGCCCGGCGCCAGGCGGAAGAAGCCCTTCTCCGGCACCTCCTGGAAGTCGTCCGCCTCGATGTAGAGCTCGCGCATGAACGGCACCTTGCGCGTGCCCATGTCCTCGCGCTTCGGGTGGTTCGCCGTCTCCAGCTCCTCCGTCTGGCCCTCGGGGTAGTTCTCCAGCACCACCTTGAGCGGACGCAGGACGGCCATGGCGCGCGGCGCCGTCTCGTTGAGGTCGTCCCGGATGGACAGCTCCAGCACGCCCATGTCGATGAGGCTGTCGGACTTGCTCACGCCGATGCGCTTGGCGAAGTCGCGCAGCGATGCCGGCGTGTAGCCCCGGCGGCGCAGGCCGCTGATGGTCAGCATGCGCGGATCATCCCAGCCGGAGACGCGCTTCTCCTGCACCAGCTGGAGCAGCTTGCGCTTGCTCATCACCGCGTAGGTGAGGTTCAGCCGCGCGAACTCGTACTGGTAGGGCCGGTCACCCTTGATCAGCGCGTCGACGATCCAGTCGTACAGCACGCGCCGGTTCTCGAACTCCAGCGTACAGACGGAGTGCGTGATGCCCTCGATGGCGTCCGACAGGCAGTGCGCGAAGTCGTAGAGCGGGTAGATGCACCACGTGTCGCCCGTGCGGTGGTGGTGCGCGTGCCGGATGCGGTAGATGGGCGGGTCGCGCAGCACGGGGTTCGACGACGTCATGTCGATCTTCGCGCGCAGCGTGTGCTTGCCGTCCGGGAACTCGCCCGCCTTCATCCGGCGGAACAGGTCCAGGTTCTCCTCCACCGTGCGCGTGCGGTACGGGCTGTCCTTGCCCGGCGTGGTGAAGTTGCCGCGGTACTGGGAGATCTCCTCCGGCGACAGGCTGCACACGTAGGCCTGGCCCTGCGAAATCAGCTGCTCCGCGAAGGCGTAGAGCCGGTCGAAGTAGTCGGACGCGAAGAAGCGCCGGTCGTCCCAGTCGAACCCGAGCCAGCGCACGTCGCGCTGGATGGACTCCACGTAGTCCGTGTCCTCGGTGAGCGGGTTGGTGTCGTCGAGCCGCAGGTTGCACTTGCCGCCATACTGCTGCGCCAGCCCGAAGTTCAGCACGATGGACTTGGCGTGGCCGATGTGGAGGTAGCCGTTGGGCTCGGGCGGGAAGCGGGTGTGCACGCGTCCGCCGTGCTTTCCCGCCCGCCGGTCTTCCTCAACGACTTCCTGGAGGAAGTTGAGGCCCTGCGTCTCGTTCGTCGTCGTCATGATGGGTGCGAATCCTCTTGAAGCGGGACCAGGGGAGCAAGGTTTTCCTGACCCGGCCCCGGGTTCAGACCTCCGCCAGCAGCGACTCCCAGGCCTTGAGCGCCCGCTCGGCGGACAACTCGTCCGCCCGGTCCAGGGCCCGCTGGCGCAGCCCGTCGCGCCACCCGGCGTCCTCCACCACGCGGGACAGGGCCTGGGCCATGGCCGCGTCGTCCCCCATGGGGACCAGCACCCCCGCCCGCCCCCCGTCCAGGGCCTCGGCGGGGCCAGAGGGACAGTCCGTGCTGACGATGGGGCAGCCCAGCGCGAGCGCCTCCAGCAGCACCATGGGCAGGCCCTCGAAGCGCGAGGACAGGGCGAACGCCGTGGCCCGCCGCATCAGCGCGTGCGGGTTGTCCGCGTAGCCTGGCATGAACACGGAAGCCTCCACCCCCAGTTCCGCCACCAGCGCCTTCAGCTCCGCCTCCAGCGACCCCACCCCCAGGACGAGCAGGTGGGTGTCCGTCCCGGCGGCCCGCATCCGGGCGTGCGCGCGGATGAGCATGTCGAAGGACTTCTGCGGCTCCAGCCGGCCCACCGCGATGATCACGGGCTTCTGGAACACCGGCTCCGCCCACGCGGGCAGGGGGGCGTCCGCCGCGGCGCGGATCCGCTCGGCGTCCACGAAGTTGGGGATGACCTCCAGCCGCTCGCGGTCCACGTTCACCAGCTCCGCGAACGCCTTCGCGGAGTCGTAGCCGCACGCCACGATGCGGTCCATGCCCGGGTAGAGCACCTTCAGGCCCCAGAGCTGACGGCGCGGCTGTTCCCGGTGGAACGCCCCCCAGTCGAAGTGCACCATCCCCAACACGGGCTTGCCCAGGAGGGCCCCCGCCATCCGCGCCAGCAGGGCCGCCCTTCCCTCCTGCCCGGAGACGATGATGTCCGCCTTGCGCGCCTCGTGGAACAGCCGCCACAGCATCCGCGGCAGCTCCCAGCGCCGGTAGGCCTCCACGCCCACGCCCCAGGAGATGGGCACGTCCGCCGGGATGCGCCCGCGCGTGTCCGGCGGCGGCGGCCCGTGGTGGAAGAACAGCGAGGGATCGAACCGCTCCCGGTCCAGGCCCGCCAGCACGTTGCACACCGAGCGCTCGATGCCCCCCGTCCCCATGAACACGAGCGTGAACAACACACGCTTCCGCCCGGGTGCCGGGACCGCCATGTCTCGCGCCTGCAGTTCCAATGTCTGGGATTCCCGGTAAGAGACGATTTTCAACCTCCCGCCCGGCGCGCGAGCGTCCGACGGGCCCACCCTTGGAGTTGCTCGTTGCTCAATAGCTCACGCACCTTGCGATAGGTAGCGAAGGCCACGCGGCCCCGCCACTCAGGAGACAGTTGAACGGCGTCGTGCCGGTGGATCTCCCGGGGGCCCCAGCGCAGCTTTGAAACATCCCTCCCGGACGACAGGTGGGCGAACTTGAGCCCCTGGGCGATGGCGTACTGGAGGGCCTCCGCCACGGTGGTGGTCATCACGCTGTAGTCGCTCCAGCGGGGCAGATAGCCGGAGTAGTAGAGATACAGCGTGTCGCCCAGCACGAAGCCCACGCGGGTGGCGACCACCGCCCCGCCGATACACAGTTGAAACACCCGCACGGCGTCCTGCCGGGCGAGCTCCTGGCACAGGGCCGTCAGGAAGTCCCGGGCCTGCGCCGAGCTGAACACGTCGCGGTGACGCACGCCCGCGTCCTGCGCCTGCGCGCGGGCCTGGTGAAGCTGGAAGAACCTGGTGAGCGCCGGGGCGACCTCCTCCGGCGTGCGCGCGACCTGGAAGGTGAAGGAGAGCCCGTCGCGCTTGAGCGAGTTGTAGCACTTGCGCAGCGACTCCTTGATGTTGCGCGAGCGGCCCGCCTTGAACGCCTCCCACGTGGGCGCGAGCTGCAGCACGTACGCGGGCACCTCGTGCAGCGGCGTGAGCGGCGACATCCGGGACAGCTCCCCCGCCGCGGGACCCTGCAGGTCCAGCCCGCTCCAGAGGATCCAATCCCACTCCGACGCGTGCGCGCGCAGGTGGCGCGTGACGGCCGCGAAGGCGGGGGCCTCCAGCTCCGGCGCGCAGATGAGCCCGCGCAGCTCCGTGACGTTGGGGTCCGCGCCCAGGAGCTGGAGCACGCGGAAGCGCACGGGCCCGGAGCCCGGGCGCTCCGTGAGAATGAGCGGCGCCACGGCGCGCAAGGCTCCATCCGCGCTCCGCAGCGCGAGCACGCGGAGGTGGTCGCGCACGCTGCGGCGCCGCTCCTGGAAGTGGCGCCACCAGGTGACGTTCCACTCCCAGGTGGCGAAGGGCAGCCCCTGCCCCACCCGCGCCGCCAGCGCCCGCCACTCCGGGCCCAGCGCGTGGAGCCCCTCCACCGTGTCCACCTGTTCGACGGTGAGGCGCATCAGAGCCACCGCAGGACGGTGCGGGTGGCGAGCTTCAGCGCGGTGTGCTCCGCCGCGCCCCACTCCCGCCGGTAGCGTTCGTGGATGAGCCGGTACGCGCTCGCCGCCTTGCTGGCGTCGCGCTCGTTGTGCATCAGCGACGGCGCGCCGGTGCGGTACTCCAGCACCACGCGGTCCAGGAACACCGCGCCCGCGCGGCGGATGGCGCGCAGGTAGAAGTCCACGTCCTCCACCAGCGGCAGCCGCGTGTCGTAGCCGCCGACGCGCGGCAGCAGCTCCCGGCGGATGAGGCACGCGGAGTTCACCAGCACCGTGGGGCGGAACAGCATGTTCGCCACCATCCAGCGCCGCGACCCCAGGCGCTGCGCCACGCGCGCCCGGCGCGCCGCGTCCTCGAAGTAGGCCGTCTGACGGGCCAGCACCCCGGCGTCCTCTCCAAAGGGCGCCACGCGGCCAAAGGCCACCCCCCGGTCCGGATGCGCGTCGAGCGCCTGCATCAGCGCCCGGTAGGCCCCCGGCGCCGCGCGGTCGTCGTCGTCCAGGAAGTGCAGGTAGCGGCCGGTGGTGAGCGGCCAGCCCTCGTTGCGCACCGTGGCGGGGTTGCCGCCGGTGGGCACGTCGCGCTTCACGTAGCGCACGCGCGCGTCCCCGAGCGCCAGGACGGGCTCCCGCGCGGAGCCCTCCGGACTGTCGTCCAGCACCAGCACCTCCACGCGCACGCCCTCGTCCGCCTGGGACAGCGCGCTCTTCACGGCCTCCACCACGAGCGCCGGACGGCGGAAGGTGGGCACCACCACGGAGACCTCAGGCGTCATCTCGGCACCTCCAGCCAGGGCACCCCCATGTGCGCCTGGCGAGGCAGGGCTCGGGCCCCACTGCTTGGGGGCTCAACGAGCCCGGGGCCTCCTGCCGTGCACTGGACTCCGGGTATAGGCTCACAATCCATCCTCGTGAAGAAACCCAACCATCCCCGCCCCGCCCGCCTCATCGCGCTCGCCCTCGTGGGCGTGCTCGCGGTGGTGGCCGTCATCGCGTACCGCAACGTCCGCACCGCCCGCGCCGTCTTGCACCCCGCGCGCCAGCCGCTGAAGCCCGTGGCGGAAGGCGCGCTCGCGGAGCGCACGAACGTGGCGCTGCGCACGCGTGACGGGCTGACGCTGCGCGGCTGGTACCTGCCCTCGCGCAACCACGCGGCGGTGGTGGTGATGCACGGCTTCGCTGAGAACCGCACGCAGATGCTCTTCGAGGCGGAGGTGCTCTCCCGCGCGGGCTACGGCGTGCTGCTCTTCGACTCGCGCGGCCACGGCGAGAGCGAGGGCGACCTGGTGACGTGGGGCGACCGCGAGCGCGAGGACCTGCGCGCGGCGGTGGACTTCGTCTCACACCGCGACGACGTGGACCCCTCACGCCTGGGCGTGCTGGGCTTCTCCATGGGCGGCACCACCGCGATGCTGGAGGCGCTGGAGGATGACCGCCTCAAGGCGGTGGCCGCCGCGGGCGCGTACCCGTCGCTGGAGGCGGACACGCGCTACAGCTACGGCAAGTGGGGGCCGCTGAGCTCCCAGCCGGTGCTCTGGACGATGCGCCTGTCCGGCGTGGACGTGGACGCGGTGGACCCCATGAAGCGCCTGTGTGACTTGAAGGGCCGGCCGCTGCTGCTGATCAACGGCGACGTCGACGCGTACGCACCCGCGTTCCTCCAGGACGCGCTGTTCCAGGCCGCGTGCGAACCCAAGTCCTACTGGGTGGTGCCCGGCGCGCACCACGGCGAGTACGCGAAGAAGGCCCCGGAGGAGTACGCGCACCGCCTGCGCGCCTTCTTCGACGCGGCGCTGCTCAGCGGCTCCTGACCGCCTCCGGCCCCACGGGCGCTGGCGCGTCAGGCGCTGGCGCGTCGGGCGCGGCGCGCCACTCCGGCGGCGCGTCCAGCGCGGGGCGGCCCTCCAGCAGCTCGTGCGGACGGAAGCCGGCCTTGTAGCGCAGCGAGTCGCACGCGAGCACGCGGTAGCCCAGGTACACGTAGGGGATGCCCCGCTCGCGCGCCAGCTCCACCTGGAACAGCACGCTCGCCTTGCCCAGCGACAGCCGCGCGTAGGCGGGGTCGTAGAAGAAGTACACCGCGCTCCACGCGTGCGGCGTCTCGTCGCACAGGCCCAGCCCCACCAGCTTCGGGCCCGCCGGGTCGCTGTCGTCGTACCAGGCCACCTCGCGCGCGGACGGGTGCGGGAAGGCGAACTGGAGCGAGTACTCCCGCGCGCCCAGCTCGGACGCCTCCCACTCGCGCGACGCCTCCCGCTCCGCGTGCCACGCGCGGTACAGGGCCAGACGCTCCTCGTCCACGCGCGGCGGGCCCACCTCCACGCGCAGGTGCGCGCACGCGGCGCGGGCCCGGCGCTGGCTGCGGTTGGGCGTGAAGCCCGCCACCGGCACGCGCAGGGACACGCACTCGTTGCACGCCGCGCACGCGGGCCGGAAGTACTGCGGTCCGAACCGGCGCCAGCCGCGCACGAGCAGGTGCTCGTACTCCTGCGCCGTGACGTTGCGCATCAGCAACGTCTCCAGGGACGCCTCCCGGTCCGGCAGGTAGCTGCACGGGCGCGGGGGTTCGACTTCATGTGCCAGCAGGACGGCCATCGGTGTTCCCTTCCTGTCGGCCCCGGGCTCGCGCGTCAAGCCATGCCTGCCCGGCTGGCGACCCACCCTCCGTCGGAAACGACCCGGCTGCGTGGGCCGTTTCGTACCAACAGGTGGCACAACGGCTGCAAGCCTCGGGGTGTAGCCGAACCGCTTGCGGAAGAGGATGGACGCACATGGCCCGCGAGGAACTGCATCCTGGATGGCTGCCGCTGGAACCGGAGGAGGCCGACGGTCCCCTCTGGAGCGACGCGTTCGTCGAGGAGGATGACGCCTCGCTCCAGGCCGCCGAGGCCGACGTCGTGGACGACCTGGACGCGTTCGACTTCGCCATCGCCAGCTTCTGAAAGGCCGTGGGCAGGCGGCCACGGTGCGGCAAATCTGTCGCGATCCGACTGCAAGTCTTGCCGGTCCGCCTGCAGATATTGCCGGTCCGCGCCCCTGAAGGGGCCGTAGAAACTTCCGAGAAATCGCGAGAGGGCCCGCCGCGTTCGCTTGCCCGGACAGCAGGCGGGTAGCCCCGGACACAGGGGCGGATGAGATGCCCCCCGGGGTGGTGGAATGCCTCGCGGGCGGGGAGGCCCGGCTGGCTTCTCAGTCGTGGGGCGCCCCCGGTATAAACGCCGGCCTATGTCCTCAATCGACGTCTCGGTCGTGATGCCCACCTACAAGCGCGAGAAGGAGGTGGTGGAGGCCATCCACTCCGCGCTGCGTCAAGAAGGCGTCCAGGTGGAGGTGCTCGTCCTGGACGACTCGGCGGAGGGCACGGCGCGCGACGCGGTGCAGGGCCTTGGCGACTCGCGCGTGCGCTACATCCAGCAGGAGGTGCCGTCGAAGGGGCGCCCCGCGCTGGTGCGCAACCACGGCGCCACGCTGGCGAAGGGCCGCTACCTGCACTTCCTGGACGACGACGACACGCTCGCCGAAGGCGCGCTCAAGGCGATGGTGACGGCGCTGGACGCGCGCCCGGACGCGGGCGTGGCGGTGGGCTGGGTGGTGCCCTTCAGCGAGGACCCGGAGTGGCTGGAGGACAAGAGCAGCTACTTCGAGCGGGTCGCGAAGGTGGGGGCCACCACGCCCAACAGCGCGTGGACGGTGGCGCACATCCTGTTCCTGGGCACGCTGTACGTGAACTCCGCGTGCATGGTGCGCCGCGAGTACTTCCAGCCGCTGGGCGGGTTCGACCCCAACATCCCCGTCTACGAGGACGTGGACTTCTACATGCGCGGCATCCGCCGCTACGGCCACGTCTACGTGAACCGGCCCATCCTCAACTACCGCGTGGGCAAGCCGTCGCTGATGAACGACCTGGGCAAGACGGGCGCGAAGGTGGAGAAGTCCGTGGCGGAGTCCAACGCCATCATCCACAACAAGTACCGGCGCGAGCACGGGGAGCTGGAGTACCGGCTCCTGCAGGTGGCCACGCGCGCGCTGAAGGGCCGCTTCGGCCTCACGCGCTATCTCCCCCTCAAGCTGCCTGGCGTCTCCTGAAAGGGCCCCTCACCGTGAGCCTGCGTCGTCGTCTCGTTGGAACCGCCAAGCGGCAGTTGAAGCAGACCCTGGGGCCCGTCGTGCAGCGCGCGATGGCCCCCGCGCGTGCCTTCCTCCCCCCGGAGACCTGGAGCCTGGAGTCGCGCGCCGGCCAGGGCCTCTTCCTGGAGGGCGTGTCGCTGTCGCGGCTCGCGAGCGAGTACGGCTCGCCGCTGCACGTGGTGCACATGGCGGCGCTGCACCGCAACGCGGACGCGTTCCAGGCCGTGCCCCCGGGCGCGGCGGGCGGCTGCGAGGTGTACTACTCGTACAAGACCAACCCCGTGCCGGGCGTGCTGTCCGCGCTGCACGCGCGCGGCGTGGGCGCGGAGGTCATCTCCGCCTACGAGCTGTGGCTCGCGCTCAAGCTGGGCGTGGCGCCGGAGCGCATCGTCTACAACGGCCCGGTGAAGTCGGACGCGTCCATCCGCGAGTCCATCACCCGGGGCATCGGCCTGCTGGCCGCGAACCACCGCGAGGAGCTGGACGTCTTCTCACGCCACGCGGCGGAGCTGGGCAAGCGCCCGCGCGTGGCCGTGCGGGTGACGACGGCCACGGGCTGGACGTCGCAGTTCGGCACGCCCATCGCGGGAGGCCAGGCGCTGGCGGCGTACCGGCAGGCGCTCTCCGCGGGCACGCTGGACGTGGTGGGCCTGCACGCGCACCGGGGCGAGCTGATCCGCACGGAGGGCGAGCTGGAGGGCTTCGTCGGCTCGGTGCTGGACTTCGCGGATGAGCTGCACCGTGAGCTGGGGCTGGACCTGGAGGTGCTGGACCTGGGCGGAAGCCTCTGCACGCCGACGGTGGAGCACATCGAGCAGCGGGACTGGCGGCTCAACCTCACCTTCCAGCGCGACCTGCCCGCGCCGGACTTCGCGGCGGCGCTCTCCATCGAGCGGTACGTGGCGAAGGTGGTGTCGCAGGTGGAGGCGCACTACGCGAAGCAGGGCCGCAAGCGTCCGCGCATCTTCCTGGAGCCGGGCCGCGCGATGACGGGCAACACGCAGCTGCTGCTGGGCCGGGTGCACGCGCTCAAGGAGGGCGGCGAGCGGACGTGGGCGGTGCTCGACATGGGCATCAACCACGCCGAATGCGTGCGCAACGAGTACCACCAGCTCTTCCACGTCGAGCGCCCGGCCGCGTCCGCGCACCGCGCGTACACGGTGGTGGGTCCCATCTGCACGCCGGGCGACACGCTGTACCACGCGGTGCGGCTGCCGGAGCTGAAGGTGGGCGACACGCTGGCCATCATGGACGCGGGCGCGTACTTCGTGCCCTTCGGCACGTCCTTCTCCTTCCCGCAGCCGGCCATCGTGGGCGTGGAGGGCGGGAAGGTGCGGCTCTTGCGCCGGGCGGAGACGCACGAGGACCTGGTGACGTTCGACGACCCGGTCCCCGCGGCCCCTCGCGCCGCGGGCTGACGGCCTTCAGCGGTTGAGGACCATCATCCGGAGGAAGGCGCGCGGGTGGCGCGCGGCCCCGTAGGAGATGGTGGCCAGCTCCACCGCCGCGGGCATCATGTCGTCCCGGTCGATGAGCGGATCCACCGCCGTCTCCTTGTGGGTGTTGAACCACTGCCGCCACTGCCGGGCCTCGTCGGCCGGCAGCGCGCCGGACAGCCGCTGGAGGTTGAGCAGCATCTCCAGCGCGATGCGGTTGCAGAACACCGCGTCCTCGTGCGCCGCGGCGGCGTCGCGCGCGTCCTCCACCGCGCGCGTGAGCGCGTCCCGGTCCCCCGTGGCCGCGTGGTACGCGAGCAGCGGCAGGGGCAGCCCGCGCGCGATGTCGAAGCCCATCTGCCCGTAGAAGCGCGGGTTGAAGTCGATGAGGAGGTACGAGTCCTTCGTCTGGATGAACTCCACCTCGAAGACGCCGTGGTAGCCCAGCTTCTTGCACAGCCGGGTGAGCCCCGCGACGAGGTCCGGGCGCAGCGGCGCGGACTCGAAGCAGACGCCCACGCCCAGGCGGCGCGGACGCTGGAGGACCTTCATCGCGGCGCGGGCCTCGAAGAGCTCGCCGGACTCGTCCACGAAGCCGGAGAGGCTGTAGATGCCCTCCGCGGCCTCCGGGTGGAACTCCTGCACCATGGGGTTCACCACGGCCGGGTCGAACTTCACGAGCATGGGCGCGTACGTGTCGCGCGCGAACTCGCGGTACTCGCGCGCCAGGTCGTCCGGGGACGACACCGGCTGCCCCTTGCGGTGCGTGGCGTGGAGGATCTGCGTGGTGGGCTTGAGCAGCACCGGGAAGTTCGCCTCGCGGCGCACCTGCTCCAGGTCCTCCTCCGACTGGGGGAACCAGGTGCGCGGCAGGTGCAGGCCGGCTTCCGTGCCCAGCTCGTAGAGGCGGCGCTTGTTGAGCAGCCCGTACACCGCGTCCACGCCCGGGTCGTAGAGGTGGAAGAGGTCCTCCAGCTTGGAGCGGTGCGCGGCGATGAGCCACGCCAGCTCGTCGCTCGTCGGGTAGAGCACGTGCTTGACGGGCTCGCGCAGGCCGAAGTCCACCAGCCACTGGAGGAAGGCCTCCGGCCGCGACTCCGGCGGGCACTGCACGCGGCGGCTGACGAAGCGCGAGTAGCTGGCCGGCCCCAACCGGCCGGTGTCCGCCACCGTCACGTCCACGCCGTGGCGGCCCAGACAGCGGGCGGCGGCCAGGGTGCCGTAGAAGTTGGCGGAGAACAGCAACGCGGGGGGGCGGGCCGCGATGGCGGCCGCGGGGGCCTCATCGGAGAAGGCGGCCTCTTGCATCTCATGCTCCAGGTTCGCGGGGTCGGCCTCGCGGCGCGGACGCGCGGAGGAACGACGGGATGGGCGGTGGGGACGCTGCGCGAGGCGGCCGCCCCCGAGGTCCGGGGTTGACGGGCCGGCGACGGCGGAGCTGGCCATCAGCCCCGCGGCGAGAAGCGTCAGAAGGTGCCTGTTCATGTCGAGCCGTCTGTCTCCGGCGGTTCGGGGCGCCGCCGGAAACCCAATTCCCGACAGAATACCTTTTCCAGCGCCGCTTGCGACCCGCCCCCCTGTCGATTGGATCTCCAAGGGGCTGTCTGGGTTCAGGCCCACGTTCAGGTCGGCGTGCCGCCGGGTGGGCACCAGCGCAGGAAGCCGTGAGCAAGGAGCCAGGCGTCGGCGCAGACCCCCGGGGTCATCCGCGCGAGGCGCACGACGGACTCCGCGAAGGCGTCCGGGGGCGCGGCGTGGCCCTCCGCGCGCGCGGCCTTCCATGCCGCCTCCCACGCCTGGAAGAAGGCATGCATGGGCTCGCCAGGGCGGACGCGGCGGCGCAGGTCGCGGGGCAACCAGTCGCGCAGGAGCAGCGGCGCGAAGCCTCGGGAGAAGTCGGTGTGGAACAGGAGCCCCTCACGCGCGGGGGCTTCGGCCTCCGGGGTCCGGCGCAGCAGGTGGGCTACCAGCACCGCGCCGTCCGTATCGGAGGAGCCCTCCACGAGCAGCCCGCCGGGCAGCACGTGGCGCGACATCGCGAGGTGGGCCTCCGGGATGCGCTCCGGCGGCCCCTGGCGCAGGAGGTTCATGGCGCGCACCAGGCGGGCGGGCTCGTCCGGGGACAGGGGGAGCGCGAAGCCGCCCTCGCGGAAGTGCGTGCGCGCGTCCGCATGCGCGCGCGCGGCGGCGGTGGCGCGCTCCGGCTCCAGCTCCACGCCCACCACGGACAGCGCCGGGTTCAGCGCGCGGAAGGCGGTGGCGCTCTCCAGCGTGGTCCACGGGTGTTCTCCGAAGCCCACGTCCACGAAGACGGCGCGGTCCCACGCGTCGTCCGTGCGCGTGAGGAGCGCGGCCTCGAACTGGCACAGGTACGCGTCCAGCGCGCGCAGACGCCCGCGCGCGGTCCTGCCCCGGGTGGGGGTATCCAGCTCACCAGCCATGCCCGACGTTGTAGCGCGAGACGTCATTGCCCGGCGCTGGCCGTAACCCGGAATGTCACAGCCAGGGCCACCAACCCCTGAGTCCTCCGGGGCGCCCGCTCTGGCGCCAGAGGGAACACGGCCGTGCCGGGGATTGGCACCGTCACTGCACTGCGGGCCGCGAGTCCGCTCACGCGCGGCTACCGGAACGCGTGGGCGACCTGGCGTCGAAGTCCCGTGGTGTCAGTGATCGAAGTCCCCTCAAAGAGATTGGCTCCCCGTCCCCCCATGATCACTTCCAGCTTCATGCGTTCCTCCCTCGTGGCCGCCCTCCTCCTCTCCGGCTCCGCGTTCGCGGCCGAGCCCCGGTTCGCGACGACCACCGCGACCGCTTGCGCCGACAGCAAGACCCAGCTGCTGGAGGCGGCGAAGGCGCAGGGCCTCGCGCTCAGCGAGGATCAGATCGGCACCCTCTCGTCGGACACGGGCAACATCGTCGCGACGAGCATCGCGGGCTTCGAGAAGGTCCCCGACACGGAGTACGCCAAGGGCGTGGACGTGGCCTTCGTCTACATCGACTCGCCTGACGCGGGCGTCCCGGCGGGGTACTACCGCGTGAACGTCCGGGCCAACCCGGAGGACATCCAGGTGGGCAAGTACAAGGCCATCGCCACCCTCGTCGACAAGGATGGCAAGGCGGTCGCGCAGCGGGCGACGCGCGTCGAGACCTTCCCCGCGCCGCTGCAGGCGGCGCGCTACGGCTCCCCGATGAACGTGGGCCTCCAGCAGCAGACCCTCCGCGACTACAACCTCACGCGCTTCTTCAAGACGGTCACCATCATCATGGTGCGCCCCTGGGGCACCCTGGTCATCGACCTGTTCGGGGTGGACTACAGCGACTACTACGGCTTCTAGAGCCCCATCCCGCCGCCGGGAGCCCCTGGGGTCCCGGCGGTGCGGTTTTCGTCCCGCCCACGGCGCGCCTAGAGTTCCGGCCCCGTGAGCCCTCCGTCCGCCACCTGTCCCCGCTGTGGTGCCCCCCGCGTGGACGGGCCCGAGTGCCCGGCGTGCGGCGTCATCTACCTGCGCGCGGAGGTGCGCGCCGCCACCCGGCAGGCCGAGGCCCGCGACCACGAGGCCCGCGAGGCCGCCCGGCGCGAAGCCGAGGACCAGCGGCAGGCCCTGCGAGAGGCCCTGGAGGCCCACGCGGCCCCCACGTTCGTGCCGCCCCTGGTCGCGGCGCGCCCCGCGCCGGAGCCCGCCACGGAGGGCATCACCTTCCACGGTGAGGAGACGGGGAGCGAGGGCGCCCTGGAGGCGCGCTTGCGGCTGGCGGTGTTGCCGGCCGCGCTCGGCATCGCCTTCCTCGCGGTCGGTTCACCGGGCTTCCATGGGCTGCTGCGCGTCTTCCTCACGATGCCGGTGCACGAGGTGGGGCACGCCGTCACCGCGTGGTTCTGCGGCTTCAGCGCCACGCCCACGCTGTGGGTGACCCACGTGTCGGAGGACCGCTCGACGTTCATGATCCTCCTGATGGCGGGGCTCTGCGGCGCGCTCGCGTGGCAGGGCTGGAAGCGCCGCCGGTGGACGTGGCTGGGCGTGGGCGCGGGGCTGCTCGTCGCGCAGGGCGTGTGCACGTTCGGGCTGACGCATGCGCAGGCCAAGGCCCTCACCTTCTTCGGCGGCGACGCGGGCCTGATGGTGCTGGGCGCGCTGCTGCTGGCCACGTTCTACGTGCCGCGCGGCCACTACCTCCACCGGCACCAGCTGCGCTGGGGCTTCGTTGCCATGGGCGCGGCGGCGTTCATGGACGGCTTCGAGCAATGGTGGGCGGCGCGCACCGACGTGGACCGCATCCCCTTCGGCCGCATCGAGGGCGTGGGCCTGAGCGACCCCAGCACCCTCGTGGACGTCTACGGCTGGAACGTCAGCCGCGTCATCCACTGGAACGTCACGGTGGGCGTCGTCTGTCTCATGGCCCTGGGCGCGCTCTACCTGCGCGGCCTCTGGACCGCCCGCGACGCGCTGCGCGGCTGAGGCGCGGCCTCGCGCCAGCTCCCGAACGGCCACTCGAAGCCCGGCGTGCTCAGCACCTCCGGCTTCCGAGCCCCCCGCCAGCGCAGGGCCTCGCCCGGCCGCAGGAGGAGCGCCTGTGGCCCCTCGCCCTGCGCCTTGCGCACCTGGGCCAGCCGCTCCGGATACGGGTCCGCGTCCGGGTTCTCGTCCATGTTGCTCGCGCCCGCGACGGGCTCGCCTGGATAGCCGGCGTAGCGTGGGCCCATGCCCTCGCGCCAGTACCAGGGGGCACCGCCGTCCGCGCAGGGCACCACGTAGCGCGCGCCCAGGAGCTCTCCGTAGCGCAGCGCCTCCTCCGGGCCCGCCATCAGGCGCTGCGGCGTGGTGAGCGCGTCGCGCGGCACGTTGACGAGGAACGCATCCAGCGTGGTGAAGCCGAAGAAGATGGGCGGCAGCCGGAAGCCGCGCACGCCGCAGAAGAGGACGTCCACCGGCCCCTGCTGCTTGCGCACGCGGCGGCACACCGCGTCCATGTCTCCGCGCACGTCATGGCCCGCGTCCGCGAAGAAGGCGGCGGAGAA
The DNA here is from genome assembly GCF_036245865.1 of Corallococcus caeni. Classification (NCBI taxonomy): domain Bacteria; kingdom Pseudomonadati; phylum Myxococcota; class Myxococcia; order Myxococcales; family Myxococcaceae; genus Corallococcus; species Corallococcus caeni. The sequence continues at coordinate 869,831 of NZ_BTTW01000001.1, forward strand.
GTCCTTCGAGCGCACGAGCCACGTGTTGCCCTCGTTGTAGAGGTCCGGGTGCGGGCCCTCTCCATCCGTGGGCTGCTCGCCGTGGAAGGGCAGCGCGTGCACCGTCACGTCCTCCACCTGCCGCGTCTCCCCCCAGCGCAGGGGCTCCACGCGCGTGAAGCCCAGCTGCTTCAGCCGCAGCGCGCAGTCCGTGGAGAAGAGGCTCTCGCGCGCCACCGCGGGCACGAAGATGCGCGTGTCGCGAGGCAGGGGCAGCAGCGAGCCCAGGTGGAAGTGGTCCCCGTGGGAATGCGTGATGACCACCGCGTCCACCCGTCCCAGGTCCCCGGCCTGCAGCGCCCCGTAGCCGGGCAGGTCCACTTCGCCCGTGGGGCGGAAGTACGGGTCCACGAGCACGCGCCCTTCCCTGCCTGACACGAGCACCGTGTTGTGCCCCACGAAGAGGGCCCCCGGTCCGGGCACGTCCACCGGCCCCGCGTGGCGCACGAGCCAGCCGGCCTGCGACAGGTCGCCCAGCAGCTCGCCCACGACGGGCACGGTGGCCAGCGCGCGCAGCTCCTCGCGCGTCGCGCCCCGGGCGAGCGACGCGAACAGGTCCGCCACCACCGGCCAGTCCTTCGCGCGCACCGGCACGTCCAGCCCGAGCGAGTCCTGGCGCAGGTGCAGCACGCGCGGGCGGTGGCGCAGCGGATCCGGGAAGAGGACGTCCTCGCGCAGCACGCGGCGGCCCATGCGCCGCTTCGTGCCCTGGCAGAGCGCGGCGTAGCGGGGCGTGTCCTCCAGCCAGCGGATGAGCGCGCCCGCCTCGTGCAGCGCGCCCTCGCGGCCCAGCGCGGCGATGTGGCGCTTCAGCGGCACCTGCGCGCGGCGCACCGGGCGCGCGGTGGGCCCCTGGATGCTGCACCCCAGGTCCTCGTGGTGGTCGGCCTCCGTGCGGGCGGAGGCGAGGACGGCCAGGCTGACGCCGCGGTGCAGGGTGAATCGCATGCGTGCGACGTCGCATGGCGCACCGCCCTTCGCAAGGGCCTGCGCTTGCGACCGGCCGCCGGGCCGCCCGGGCCGGGGCGGGTTGTGGGCCCCCCAGCGAGGCCAGTACCCTCCCCGCACCCATGGCCCACCCCGCCGAGCCGCTCCCGCCGGAGCCTTCCGCTCCGTTGTCCTCCGTGCCTGACGCCGTCACGCCGCGCTTCCGCTTCCTGCCCGCGGTGGGCACGTGGAAGTACCACCTGCTGCTCGCCTCGGTGGCCATCTTCATCCTGGGCCCGCTGGGCGGCGTGGCCGCGTCGTACATGAACTTCAGCCTGGGCTTCTTCGTCGCCAGCCAGGTGCTCTCCGGCATCCTCGGCAGCGTCGTCACCTACGGCTACGGCGCGGAGGGCAAGCACGGCGCCAACTACATGCAGACGATGGCCGCGTCGGTGGCCTCGCTGTGCGCCATGTCCGTGCTCATCCAGTCCATGGTGTGGCTGGGCATGCCCCAGCCGCCCGCGTGGCAGCTGATGCTCTTCGTCGGGTGCGTGGGCATGTTCGGCGTGGGCGTGGGCATGCTCTACACGCCGCTGCTCGTGGACCGGCTCCAGCTGGACTACCCGTCCGGCTACGCGGTGGCCAACATCCTGCGAGCGCTCACGGACAAGCGCCTGCTCAAGGCCTCCATCGCGAAGCTGGGCGGCGGCACCGGCCTGGGCATACTGGCCGCGTGGCTCACGGAGAAGGTGGCCGCCATCGCCGCGCTGAGCGTGAGCAGCTCCACTGTGGGCGCCGGCATGGTGGTGGGCAGCCGCATCACCGTGCCCGCCATGCTCATGGGGCTCATCGGTTACGCCATCAGCCCGTACCTGCAGCGCATCGGGTGGCTGGGCCCGAATGATCCCTACCGCAAGGTCGGCTTCCTGGTGTCGCTGGCGATGATCTGCGGCGCGGCGCTGGTGGACCTGGCGCTGCTCGCGGTGCAGGCGGTGGACCGCATCCGGGGCCGCGCGCAGGCACCGGCGGACACCGAGCCCGCGTGGAAGAAGGTCAACGTGCCCCGCCTCATCGCCTGGGTGGTGGGCTGGGGCGCGGCCGTGGTGGTGGTGGCCACGCAGGTGCTGCACCAGCCCGCGGGCTTCATCCTCTTCGGGCTCGCGCTGTCGCTGCTGTTCGTGCTGATCAACGGCATCGCCTACGGCATCAGCGACAACAACCCCATCTCCAGCGCGTTCGTGATGTCGGTGTTGCTGATGTCGCTGCTGGGCCTGAAGGATCCGCTGGTGGGCCTGATGGCGTCCTCCATCCTGCTCATCTCCACGTCGGTGGGCTGCGACATGCAGCAGGACCGCTCCACCGGTTGGCGCCTGGGCACCAACCGCGTGGTGCAGTTCCGCTACCAGGTGCTGGGCATCTTCATGGGCGCGGTGCTGTGCGTGGTGCTGGCGCGCGTGTTCATGGGCGCCTACCCCGTGCTGTCCGTCAACCAGTTGGATCACCCGGACGTGAAGGTGGCCCAGTGGAGCTCCGCGATGACGTACAAGTTCGTGGGCGCCATCCGCGACCTGGGCGCGCTGTCGGCGCACAAGGTGACGGCGCTGCTCGTGGGCCTGTCCATCGGCTTCACGCTGGAGGTCATCCGCAAGGTCGTCCGCCGGCATCCGGCCTACCTGCGCTTCGTGCAGGGGTCGCGCACGGGGTTCGGCGTGGGCTGGACGATGGACTCGATGGTGCTGGCCAGTCCCTACGCGCTCGCGTTCGGCGGCTTCATCGCGCTGCCCGCGGCCATCTGGTTCGGCATGGGCGGCATCCTCACGTCCGTCTTCAACACCGTCTCCAAGCGTTTCCGGAGGGAGCCCGCGCCCGGCGAGGCGGTGCTGCCGGAGGACATGAGCACCATGTCCCTGGTGGGCGGCGGCCTCATCGCGGGCGAGTCGCTCTTCTACCTCTTCGTCGGCCTCGCCGGCCTGCTGGCCCTGTTGGGCTGATGCACCCTGCCCCGGCGCACGGCTTGACTTTCCGTGCGGCCGGGAGCACTTGTTGTCCCGTGAGCCTCGTCATCCACACCACCGCGACCCAGACCACCACCACCGCTTCGGCGGGCGTGGGTCCGGTGCGCGTGTCGGTAGCCTGACGAGCGCACGGTTTCCCGCCCCGCCGAGTTCCGGCCGGGGCGACCGTGCAACCTCACACGCCCCGTGTCCGGCCCCGGCTGCTTCATCCCGACCGACACACGGAGACGACAATGCTCGACGAACACGACCACCGCGCGCTGGGCCAGCGCCTGGACCTCTTCCACCTGCAGGAGGAGGCCCCGGGCATGGTGTTCTGGCACCCTCGCGGACTGATGCTGTACCGGCTGTTGGAGGACCACGTCCGCCTGCGCATGCGCGAGGAGGGCTACCGCGAAGTCCGTACGCCGCAGCTGTGCTCCCAGCCGCTGTGGGAGCAGAGCGGCCACTGGGAGAACTTCCGCGAGAACATGTTCTGCCTGCCTGAAGGCGACCGGCACCTGGCCCTCAAGCCGGTGAGCTGCCCTGGCCACATCCAGCTGGTGCAGCGCATGGCGCCCAGCCACCGCGACCTGCCCCTGCGTCTGGGGGAGTTCGGGCTGGTGCACCGCAGCGAGCCCAGCGGCGCGCTGCACGGGCTGTTCCGCCTGCGCCAGTTCACGCAGGACGACGGCCACATCTTCTGCGCGGCGGAGCAGGTGGAGGCGGAGGTGGTCCGCTTCGTGCGCTCGCTCAAGGCGTTCTACGCGGGCTTCGGCTTCGACGACGTGCAGGTGGCCTTCTCCAGCCGTCCGGCGATGCGCGCCGGCAGTGACGTGCTGTGGGACCAGGCGGAGGCGTGGCTCCAGTCCGCGGCGAAGCAGGCGGGGCTGGTGTACGAGGACCAGCCCGGCCAGGGCGCCTTCTACGGGCCCAAGCTGGAGTTCGTTTTGAAGGACCGGCTGGGCCGCGCGTGGCAGTGCGGGACGATCCAGCTGGACCTGGTGCTGCCGGAGCGCTTCGACCTGCACTACGTCGGGGCGTCCGGAGAGCGCCTGCGCCCGGTGATGCTTCACCGCGCGCTGTTCGGCAGCCTGGAGCGGTTCATCGGCATGTTGCTGGAGCATCACGGAGGTGCGCTGCCCGCGTGGCTCGCGCCGGAGCAGGTGGTGGTGGCCTCCGTGGGCGCGGGGGCCGCCGACTACGCGGAGGCGCTGGCGGCGCGGCTACGGCTGGCCGGCTGCCGTGCTCGGGCGGACGTGCGGGACGAGTCGCTGTCGAAGAAGGTCCTGGGCTCGCACGAGGACGGCGTGCCGTTCCTCGCGGTGGTGGGTGGCCGCGAGGTGGAGTCGAAGGGCGTCCGCCTGCGGCAGCGCGACGGCTCCCAGCGCGACCTGCCCTGGGATGACGCCGTGGCGTGGCTGTCCGCCGCGTGCCAGCCGGCCGTGGCGGGCTGAGCGAGAGCCCGTCGGCCCGGCGTTCCCTTCTCCACGAAGGGAGCGTCGGGCCGGAGTTCAGGAATACAGGCTCAGGTGCTCCAGCGGCTCGCCGGGCCGCAGCAGCGTGAGGGGCTCGGAGGCGACGTCGTCCCGGCGCAGCAGGCCCACCGCGTGGTGGTCCGCGTCCACGACCACCAGCCGGTTCAGGTGATGCTGCTCCATCAGGCGCTCACCGGCCTCCAGCGGTTCATCCTCCGAGCAGGTGACGAGCGGCGCCGTCATCGCCTCCCGCACGGTGGTGACGTCAGGGTCGTGCCCGTGGACGGTGGAGCACAGGGAGAGCTCCGAGTCGGTGAGCAGGCCCACCACCTGGCCGTGCTCCGTGACGGGCAGCGCGCCCAGGCTGGAGGTGGTCAGCCGCTCGGCGGCGGAGCGCAGGCACTCATCCGCGTCGATGGTCTTCACGTCCGTGTGCATCAACTCCGAAATCCGCATCGGCCTGCCTCCTCGTGGCGCGCACCGCGTCCTGGAGGAGTACAAATGGCACACGGGCCATCAGGCCCTGCACCGCAAGGCCTGCCGTGCCGCATGTGGCAGGGCCCGGGTGTCAACCGCCTGACTGCCTCCCTGGTATAGGGTGCGACGCAAAGGCCGGCGGTGCATCCAAGGCCGTGCTCCGGGCTTCAGGCCCGAAACGTGGAGGAGGACCCATGGCGGACAAGCTCAACCTTTCCAACGAGGAGTGGCGCAAGCGCCTCACCCCCGAGGAGTTCCAGGTGCTGCGTCAGCACGGCACCGAGTACCCGGGCTCTGGCTGTTTCCTCGGCACCAAGACGCCGGGCACCTACGTGTGCGCGGGCTGCAACAACCCGCTGTTCAAGTCAGGGACGAAGTTCGAGTCCGGCACGGGCTGGCCGTCCTTCACGCAGACGCTGTCAGAGGACTCCGTGACGGAGATCCGCGACGTGTCGCACGGGATGATCCGCACCGAGGTCCGCTGCGCGCGCTGCGACGGCCACCTGGGCCACGTGTTCCCGGACGGCCCGCCGCCTACGGGGCTGCGCTACTGCATGAACTCCGTGGCGATGAAGCACGTCCCCGAAGGCAGCCCCATCGAGCTGGTCCGAGCCTGAGCCGGTCACCGAAAGTTCGTTGACACATCCGGAGCCCGGCGCGTGAGGTCACCGGCGCTCACGAATCTGGAAGCCCAAGGGACCGGGCAATGAAGCACCAGAGACGCATGGCCCACCGGCCCAGAGGGCTCCGAGCACCGTGAGGCAGTCCGCCCTCCTCGCACACCGCCCCGCGGGTTTGTCCGCGGGAGCCGGTGGGTGCCCCCTCGAACTGGAGACCTCCGTCCAATGACGATGCGTCCCCACGCGTCCGGCAGTCGGACAAGGGGCCCAAGGTCGCGCCCGTCACGTCTCTCCCAGAGCCCTCACCAACGGGCTCGCAGAAGACGGCCTCTAAAGTGGATGGTCCTCCCGGCACCTCGCTGTCCGGCTCCCTGGGAAGAGCCCGCCCATGAAGACCCGCTGGAAGTCCGAGCGGCCCGTTCTCCTTCGCGGCTGGCGCGATGGGGCCAGGTCCACGCTCCTCGGCAAAAGAGCGTGCCGTTGGCGCATCGTCCTGCCCGGTGGCGGAAACGAGGTCACCGAAGCCACGCGACTCACCGCAGGGAAGTGCCTCGGGCGGAGCATCGTCCTGCGCGGTGGCTGACGCGGGCGCGCGGGCTTCATGCGTCTCAACGTCAGGGAGTACCTCCAGCAGCGCATCCCCCTGCGCGGTGGTCGACAGGAGACAGCCAGGGCCACGCTCCTCGACGCAGGGGAACGTCTCCAGCGCATCCCCCTGCGCGGAGGCTGACACGGGGGCGGTGAGGCTGTGCTCCTGAGCGGGGTGCGCCTCACTGGAGGCATGCTCCTGGGGAACCGGAACGAATTGGTTGAGGACCAGGTCATCACACGCCTTCAACAACCCCGGCAGCTGATGCTGGAGCGTCTGGCTGTCGCGTTCGTCCAGGGCATGGCTCGCGCAGATGGCCCACTCACGCAGCGATTCGCCGCCCATGAAGGTCATCAGCAGGGCCGCGTTGCCCCTCAAGGCCCGTTGCAGCGACAGGATGAGGAGCAGATGCCCGGGACGTCCAGCCACCTGGGCCGCCTGCCGCAACAGCTCGAACTCCAGCTGCGCGCAGCGCTCTCCCGGATGCCAGCGCGCCGCATCCCAGAGCTGGAAGCAGAGGTCCGTCAGCACCCCCAACTCGATGAGAAAAGCCTTCGGGCAGCAGTCGAGCAACAGCTCTACCAGCACTTGGCGCTTGAGGCTGAAGAAGCCCTCCAGAAGTCGCCGACATTCCTGGGGGCGCTCGTCATGCAGCGCCAGGCCCAGGTTCTCAAGCGTCAAAGACTCGTCCAGTGCTACCGCGCGTGCCTGGCGTCCGGAACGCTGCACCACCAGGCCCCGCGCCGCCAACCGCCGCAAGGCCTCGCGCACCGTGCCCCGGCTCACCCCATAGCGCCGAGCCATCATCCGCTCCGAGGCCAGGCGCCCGTTGCTCGGCAGCCGCCCCAGCGAAATGTCCTGCTCGATCTGCTCCTCCACGTACGCCACGAGCCCTACCCGCACCATCGCCGCCGCCCTTCTCGCCCATGCTTCGCCCATCCAACCACAGGGGTCTGACATGGACGCGAGGGCCCACCGGGCTCAGCACTCTTCGGGATGGCGCGGCCTCCGGTGGCAGGGGGCGCGAACTGGTCCGACAGTCGGACCAGTTCGCGGACATCGCTCCCGGCAGAGGGCCCCTGTCCGTGGACCACCTGTATGCCCGCTTCGGAATCACGTGGCCCTCGTTGCGGCGTTCCGCCAAGGCGCGCGGTGTCACGGAGAATCTCGGGTCGCGAGGCTGATTGATGGATTCCCGGCGCCCCGTCTGGCCTCTTGGGGCAGGACGCGTCGCCCCCTCCTCTGTGAGGATGGAGGACCATGCGACGACCTCCGGCCGGACTCCGGGTTCTGCTCACCGCGCTCTTGTTGGGCGGCGTTTCCCAGGGGGCGCCACCTCCGCAGGCCACACCGCCCATTCCCCCCCAGGTGACGTGGCTCTACCAGGACCGGCTGGTCTCGCCCTGGGAGGACCTGACGTGGGCCGGCGTGCACGCGATGAGTGCCACCGTCCAGGGCGCTGCCGGCACGCACGCCATCTCCGTGACGCTGGGGCCGTGGGAGGCGCTGTACTTCGGCCACCCGGGTTTCGACGTGTCACCCGAGGACACGCTGGTGCTGAAAGTGCACGGCGGGAAGAATGGCGCGAACGCTGCGATACGCGCGCGCGTTGTCATCGGATCCGAACAGCCCGTGGGCGCTCCACTCGGCCCCACCTGCGACGGCGGCGCCATCCCGGCCCGGAAGTGGACGACGTGCCGTGTTCCGATGGCGAAGCTGTTGCCCGAAGGGCGCACGCGCATCACCGGGCTGTGGCTCCAAGAGGACAGCGGCAAGACGCTGCCTCCCCTCTTCTTCGATGACATTGGCGTCGAGCAGGGCCCACGGCCGGTGAGCCTCACGCTGGAGACGTCCTCTGTCTTGCTGGCACCGGGCGCCACGCACGCCTTCCGCGCCACCGTGACGAACAGCCCGGACGCGGAGGTGACCTGGAGCGTGGAGCCTGGCAACGAGCGCGGAACCGTCAGCGCGGCCGGCGTCTACACCGCGCCCCGCAAGCCGGGCACGTACCGGGTGCTGGCCCGGAGCAAGGCGGACCCGAGCCAACTGGCCGCGGCCAGCGTGGTGGTGGGCGCATCCCCGGTCGCGAGCGGACACCCGGGACCGGGCGGCAAGTGGGTGTCGGGCTACTACACCGGATGGAACGCGGACGACTATCCGCCGGAGAAGGTGGACTTCAGCGCGCTCACGCACATCCTCGTGGGCCGCGTCACACCGAAGGCGGACGGCACGCTGAGCACGCAGTTCGACAACGACCGGGGGCCGGAGATCGCCCGCACGCTGTCCAAGCGCGCGCATGCCGCGGGCCGCAAGGCGCTCATCATGGTAGGCGGCTCCGGTGAGCATGACGGCTGGGTGGGCGCGGCGTCCGACGCGAACCGCGCGAAGTTTGTCCGCTCGCTGCTCAAGGCGATGGACGACTTCGGCTACGACGGGTTGGACCTGGACTGGGAGCCCGTGAAGAAGGAGGACCGGCCCCAACTGCTGGCCCTGGTGAAGGCCCTGCGACAGGCGCGGCCGAGGATGCTCCTCACCTTCCCGCTCCATTGGATCAACACCAACTTCCCCACCGACGCGGACCCTTGGTTCGCGGAGCTGGCGACGCACTTCGACCAGATGAACCTGATGTCCTACGAAATGATTGGCGCGTGGGACGGCTGGAAGTCCTGGCACACGTCCGCGCTCAAGGGCGAACAGGGACTGCACCCCACGTCCATCGCGTCCAGCCTGGAGCTGTGGGTGAAGGCCGGCATCCCCAAGGCGAGGCTGGGCATCGGCATCCCCTTCTACGGACTCGCCTGGCGACACATCACCGGCCCCTACCAGCCCTTCACCGACTGGTCCGACTACGTGGGCGGGGACAACTCCTTCACCTACAAGAAGATCCTCCGCTATTCGAAGCAGGGGACGTACCAGTGGGATGAGAAGGCCCAGGCCAGCTACGTGACGTTCGCCAGGGACAAGCTGGTGGAGGACGGGACGGTGACGTGGATCTCCTACGACAGCCCGCAGGCCATCGCCGCCAAGGGGGCCTTCGTGAAGGCAGAGGGCTACGGCGGCACCATCGTCTGGACGCTCAACCAGGGGTGCATCGACCCGGAGACCGGCGCCAACCCGCTGCTGGACGCGGTGAAGGTGGCGTTCCTTCCGTAGCCCGTCCCCCAGGGCGACGCCGGTGCCACCCCGGTCCGGGTGCCCGGCGCATCCCCCACCCCGACGCTCATGGCACCCGCCAACCCGCGCGGCGTGTGAGCACAAGCGCTCACCTTCCGAGACAGTGCCGTGGGAAGACCTTTGAAGCAGTGGTGATTCGTCGTGCTGGCACTGGGGGCGCTCACGGGGCTCGTGCTGGCGATCTGCCTTCGCGCTACGGCCCCTGGCAGACCGTTCATGACCGCTACGTGCGGTGGCGAAAGGACGGCATCTGGCAGCACCTGAGGCACACGCTCCAGGCGCAGCCGCGGGCTCGGGATGGGTCGGACATGAGCGTCCTCCATGCGCGCCTCCCGCACCGCCGCCGGAGGCAGCCAAAGGGGAGCCGACGAGCCCACAGACCACGCCTTGGGGCGTTCGCGTGGGGGCTTCTTCACCAAGAGGCATCTCACCTGCGAGCGCCACCGCCATGTCTTCTCTGTTGCGCTGACAGCGGATCAGGCCAGCGACTTGATGGGCCTTGTCCCCGCGTTGGACGCCGTCCGAATCCAAGCCCGCGAAGTCGCGCGCGGCAGCGCCCTGACATCCCGGTGGCGGACATGGGCTACAGCTTCGAGACCGTGCGCACCTGGGTCCGAAAGGACCACGTGCGCTCCATGCTCCCGCGTCGGGCGGACCCGGCGCACTTCAACGCGCGATGCCGCACGCGCTTCGAGCCGGCGCCCCGACTTCAGCGCAACGTCATCAAGCGCGCCATCGGACAAGTTCGCGCTCAACGACCAGACCCTGGCTCAGGTGGCGCCCATCTTCTCCTACCTGCGCCACCTGCATCCATCAGACAGGGCATGGCCGTCTCGTACCGCGCTCCAGGCCTCCCTCCAGATCCGGGTGTGAAATCCGGCACCGACTCCGAATCTCCTTCTTCCAACCACAACTCATGTGGCGGTGCGCAGGAGCGGAGTTCGATGAGGCGAGTTCCCAAGAGGCTTTTCACGGCGCTGAGCACCCTGTTGTTGTTCACGGGCACGCTCAGCCACGCGGGGGCCCCGTCCGCGGCGGATGCAGGCGCTGCGGCCACCGTGACGGCGTGGATCTATCAAGACCGGTTGGCCGTCCCCTGGCAGGACTGGACGTGGGCCAAGGTCCACTCCCTGAACAACACCAAGCCCGTGGCCAGCGGCACGCGCTCCATCTCCGTGACGATGGGGCCCTGGGAGGCGCTCTACTTCAGCCACCCCGGCTTGACCGTGGCGGCTGGGGACACGCTCGTGTTGAAGGTGAACGGCGGCGCGAAGGGGGGCAACAGCGCGGTGCGGGTGCGCGCCGTCGCTGGCGGCCAACAATCCCCGGGTGTCCCGCTCGGGCCGACCTGTACGGGCGGGGCCATCCCGGCGAACCAGTGGGCCACCTGCCGGATCCTCCTGTCGAAGCTGATGCCCGCCGGGACGACCGTCCTCACGGGGATCTGGCTCCAGGAGGACAGTGGCAAAACCCTGCCGCCCTTGTACTTCGACGACCTTGGCGTGGAGGCACCAACCACTCCGGAGGGCGTGAAGGTCAGCGTGTCGCCGGCGGACGTCGGCCTGGCGCCAGGCGCGACCCAGGCCTTCACGGCCACCGTGACGGGCAGTTCCAACACGGCGGTGACCTGGTCCGTGGAGCAAGGCCCGGCAGGAGGCACCATCGACGCCCAGGGCCTCTACACGGCCCCTGCCAGCTCGGGGACCTACCGCGTTATCGCCACCAGCAAGGCGGACCCCACCCGCACGGGCGCCGCCGTCGTGATGGTGAGCCCGCCCGACCCCTCCGGCCAGGGCAAGTGGGTGTCGGGCTACTACACCGGCTGGAACGCGGATGACTATCCCCCGGAAAAGGTGGACTTCAGCGCGCTCACGCACATCTTCGTGGGCCGCGCCACGCCCCGGACGGACGGAACGCTCAACACCCAGTTCGACAACGACAACGGGCCTGCCATCGCGCGCACCCTGGCGACCCGGGCCCACGCCGCGGGCCGCAAGGCGGTCATCATGGTGGGAGGCTCCGGCGAGCACGACGGGTGGGTGGGCGCCGCGTCCAATGCGAACCGGGCGAAGTTCGTCACCCAGCTGCTCAAGGCGATGGACGACTTCGGCTACGACGGGCTCGACATCGACTGGGAGCCCGTGGAGACCGCGGACCGGCCGCAGCTGCTGGCGCTGGTGAAGGAGCTGCGCGCCGCGCGCCCCAAGATGCTCCTCACCTTCCCCATCCACTGGATCAACACCAACTTCCGCGAGGACGCGGACCCCTGGTACGCGCAGCTCGCGCCCTACCTGGATCAGGTCAACGTCATGACCTATGAGATGATCGGTCCGTGGGACGGCTGGCAGTCCTGGTACACGTCCGCGCTGCGGGGCGAGAGCGGCCTGCGCCCCTCGTCGGTGTCCTCCAGCCTGGCCCTGTGGGTGCAAGCGGGCATCCCCAAGGCGAAGCTGGGCATGGGCATCCCCTTCTATGGCCTCGCCTGGCGCCACATCACCGGCCCCTACCAGCCGTTCACGGACTGGTCCGACTACGTGGGCGGGGACAACTCCTTCACGTACAAGAAGATCCTCGGCTTCGCGCCCAAGGGCACCTACCACTGGGACGACACCGCCAAGGCCGACTACCTGACCTTCGCGCCACCCGACCTGGTCGAGGATGGGACGGTGACGTGGATCTCCTATGACGGCCCCCAGGCCATCGCCGCCAAGGGGGCCTTCGTGAAGGCGCAGGGCTACGGCGGCACCATCATCTGGACCATCAACCAGGGGTGCACCGACCCGGCGACGGGGGCCAACCCGCTGCTGAACGCGGTGAAGGCGGCCTTCCTCCAGTAGCGGCCAGGAGGAAGGCGGGGCCTTTCGCGGGACCGCGTCAGCCCAGGGTGACGCGGGCGTTGCGGAACATGCGCATCCAGGGGCCGTCCTCGCCCCACTCCGCCGGGTGCCAGGAGTGCTGCACGGTGCGGTGCACGCGCTCCGGGTGCGGCATGGTGATGGTGAAGCGCCCGTCCTTCGTGGTGAGCCCCGCGATGCCGTGCGGCGAGCCGTTGGGGTTGGCCGGGTACTTCGCCGCCACCTGCCCCCGGTTGTCCACCCAGCGCGTCGTCACCAGCCCGGAGGTGTTGAAGCGCGCGGCGGCCTCCGCGTTGGCGAACTCCGCCCGTCCCTCGCCGTGCGACACGACGATGAGCATCCGGCTGCCCTCCATGCCCTTGTAGAAGAGCGACGGCGACGGAGAAATCTCCACCGTGCCCAGGCGGGCCTCGAACTGCTCGGACGCGTTGCGCACGAAGCGCGGCCACGCGTCCGCGCCGGGGATGAGCTCGCGCAGCTGCGCGAACATCTGGCAGCCGTTGCACGCGCCCAGGCCGAAGCTGTCCGGCCGCGCGAAGAACTCCGAGAAGGCATCCCGCGTGCGCGGGTTGAAGAGGATGGACTTGGCCCACCCGCCGCCCGCGCCCAGCACGTCGCCGTAGCTGAAGCCGCCGCACGCCATCACGCCGTGGAAGTCCTTCAGCGACACGCGGCCCGACAGCAGGTCGCTCATGTGCACGTCCACCGCGGTGAAGCCCGCGCGCGTGAACGCCGCCGCCATCTCCTGCTGGCTGTTGACGCCCTGCTCGCGCAGCACCGCCACGCGAGGCCGGGCCCCCTTCGCGATGTACGGCGCCGCCACGTCCACCGTGGGGTCGAACGTGAGCACCGGCGACAGGCCCGGGTCTTGCGCGTCGCACTTGGCGGCGTACTCCTCCTCCGCGCAGGTGGGGTTGTCACGCAGCTTCTGGATTTCGTAGCTCACGCGCGACCAGGTGCGCTTGAGCGCCACCGTCTCCTCCGCGAGCAACTCCCGCGCGCCGTGCCGCACGCGCACCACCTGCCGAGCCGTGGGGCGCCCCAGCTCATGCACGTGCGCGCCCAGGCCGTGGCGGCTGAGGACTTCACGCACTCGCGCCACGTCCGACGCGCGCACCTGCACCACCGCGCCCAGCTCTTCGTTGAAGAGGGCCGCCACGGCGTCACCGCCCAGCGGGGACAGGTCCACGTCCAGGCCGCAGTGGCCCGCGAAGGCCATCTCCGCGAGCGTGGCCCAGAGGCCGCCGTCGGAGCGGTCGTGGTACGCGAGCAGCACGCCCGCCGCGTGGAGCTCCTGCACCGCGTTGAAGAAGCCCTTCAGCGCCGCGGGGTCGTCCACGTCCGGGCACTCCGGGCCCACCTGCTGCTGCACCTGCGCCAGCACGGAGGCCGCCAGCCGCTGCCGGCCCTTCGCCACGTCCAGCAGCAAGAGGCGCGTGTCCCCCGCCACGTCCACCGGCTGCGGCGTCAGCGTGACGCGCGCGTCCAGCACCGGCGCGAACGCGGTGATGATGAGCGACAGGGGCGCCGTCACCGCCTTCTTCTGGCCGTCCTCCTGCCACTGCGTGCGCATGGACATGGAGTCCTTGCCCACCGGGATGGCGATGCCCAGCGCCGGGCACAGCTCCATGCCCACCGCGTGCACCGCCGCGTAGAGGTTCGCGTCCTCGCCGGGGCTGCCCGCCGCCGCCATCCAGTTCGCGGACAGCTTCACGTCCGACAGCTTCGCGATGCGCGCCGCCGCCAGGTTGGTGAGCGCCTCGCCCACCGCCATGCGCGCGGAGGCCGCCGCGTCCACCAGCGCCACCGGCGTGCGCTCGCCCAGCGCCATGGCCTCGCCCGTGTCGGACATCAGCGAGGACAGCGTCACCGCGCAGTCCGCCACCGGCACCTGCCACGGACCCACCAGCTGGTCGCGCGCGGTGTGGCCGCCCACGGAGCGGTCGCCAATGGTGATGAGGAACGACTTGTCCGCCACCGTCGGGTGCGACAGCACCGCGTGCGCCGCGGCCTTCAGGTCGGACGGGACGCTCAGCGGCGCGTGCTTCAGGGGGCGCGACACGCCCTCGCGGTGCATGCGCGGCGCCTTGCCGAAGAGGACGTCCATGGGCAGCGCGATGGGCGTGTCCCCCAGCGTCCGGTCCGTGAGCGTGAGCACCTGCTCCGCGGTGGCCTCGCCCAGGACGGCGAAGGGGGCGCGCTCGCGCTCGCACAGCGCGGCGAAGCGGGCCAGGTCCTCCGGCGCCACGCCCAGCACGTAGCGCTCCTGCGCCTCGTTGCACCAGATCTCCACGGGGGACATGCCCGGCTCGTCGTTGGGCACCTCGCGCAGCTCCAGCCGGCCGCCCAGCGCGTTGTCGTGCGCCAGCTCCGGCAGCGCATTGGACAGGCCGCCCGCGCCCACGTCGTGGATGGAGCGCACGGGGTTGCTGTCGCCCAGCATCCAGCACTGGTCGATGACCTCCTGGCAGCGTCGCTCCATCTCCGCGTTGTCACGCTGCACGGAGGCGAAGTCGAGGTCCGCCGCGCTCGCGCCCTGCGCCATGGACGACGCCGCGCCACCGCCCAGGCCGATGAGCATCGCCGGGCCGCCCAGCACGATGAGCTTGTCGCCCGCGCGCAGCGGGGCCTTCTTCACGTGGTCCGCGCGGATGTTGCCCAGGCCGCCCGCCAGCATGATGGGCTTGTGGTAGCCGCGCACCTCCACGCCCTCGGGCGTGGGCACCTGCTGCTCGAAGCTACGGAAGTAGCCGGTGAGGTTGGGCCGGCCGAACTCGTTGTTGAACGCCGCGCCGCCCAGCGGGCCGTCCACCATGATGTCCAGCGCGGACACGATGCGGTCCGGCTTGCCGTAGGGCACCTCCCACGGCCGCGCGAAGTCCGGCAGGCGCAGGTGGCTGACGGAGAAGCCCGTGAGCCCCGCCTTCGGCTTCGCGCCGCGCCCGGTGGCGCCCTCGTCGCGAATCTCACCGCCCGCGCCCGTGGCCGCGCCCGGGTACGGGGAGATGGCGGTGGGATGGTTGTGCGTCTCCACCTTCATCATGATGTGGGCCGGCTCGCGCACGGTGCCCCACTCGCGCGCCTCGCCCTGCGGGAAGAAGCGCTCCACCTCGAAGCCCTCGATGACGGCGGCGTTGTCCTTGTACGCGGACAGCACGCCGCCCGGGCTCTGGGCGAAGGTGTTCTTGATGGCCTGGAACAGCGAGCGCTCGCGCGGCTTGCCATCCACCGTCCACGACGCGTTGAAGATTTTATGGCGGCAGTGCTCGCTGTTCGCCTGCGCGAACATCATCAACTCCACGTCGGTGGGGTTGCGCTTGAGCTCCGTGAAGCGCTCCACCAGGTAGTCGATTTCGTCCTCCGCCAGCGCCAGGCCCAGCTCGCCGTTGGCCCGCACCAGGGCCGCGCGGCCCCCGCCCAGCACGTCCACGCGCGTGAGCGGCCGGGGCGCGTCCGTGCGGAAGAGGACCTCCGCGTCCTCCAGCCGGGGCAGCACCGCCTGCGTCATGCGGTCGTGCAGCACCGCCTGCACCCCTTCCGCCTCGTTCGCGTCCAGCGGCCGGCCGCCGGGGCCGGTGAGGAAGAACGCGACGCCGCGCTCCATGCGGCGCACCTGCTCGAGGCCGCAGTGGTGCGCGATGTCCGTCGCCTTGGAGGCCCAGGGCGACACCGTGCCCGGACGCGGCACCACCAGGAGCAGCGTGCCGGTGCGCTCGCGCTTCGCCGCGTGGGGGCCGTACTCCAGCAGGCGCCCCAACCGCTCCGCCTGGTCCTGCGTCAGCGGCGCCGACGTGTCCGCGAAGTGCACGAACTCCGCGTAGAGGGTGGCCACCGTCGGCACCCGCTCCCGGCAACGGACGAGCAGCTTGGCGAGCCTGAATTCGGAGAGGGCCGGAGCCCCGCGCAGCGTGAGCATGAAGGTCCTTGCGAACGGGTGACGGGAGGTAACAGCGGGGCCGTCCTTATCACCGCGCCCCGCGTCACAACGCCCGGAGTTCACGCCCGGACGCCCGCACAGCACCCAGGTGGGTGAACCGCCGCCGACGTGTGCCCTCCTCCGTCCCGGGCCTCCCTCCCAACACTCCCAGTCTTCTGAGAATTCACCTGACAGTCAGTGCTCCATGCTTTGCTCGCCAGGCTTCAAATTCTCGCTTTGTCACACTGGGGGCATCTTCATGACGCGCAAGACACGCTGGCTCCTCGCCGGCCTGACGTTCACGCTGTCCGCCTGTGGCGCGGGGGGCCCCGACGCAGAGGCGCCTTCGGCTCCGGCCGAGGCCCGGACGGGCGACCTGCGGGCAGCCCTGGGCGCGCTGCCCGGCGCCCAGGTGCTGGGGGTGCACGAGGACGGCGTCCCCCAGTTCATCCAGGGTGAGCTGGGCACGGCGGGCCGTCCCATTCCGGGGGCCAGCGCCTGGCAGGCGCACGCGCTTCTGGAGTCCACCCTGCTGCGCGTGCTGCCCGCCTTCCGGCTGACGGCGAAGGACGTGGTGCCCCAGCGCATCCAGCGGGACGAGCTGGGCCACACGCACCTGCGCTACGGGCAGACCAAGGCAGGCCTGCCGGTGGTGAACGAGGAGCTCATCGTCCACGTGGACGCGCAGGGCCAGGTGTACGCGGTGAACAGCACCGCGCGCGACGGCGAGCCCTTGCCGGCCCCCGCGCTCATCAGCCCGGAGGCCGCGAGCGAGGCGGCGCTGGCGGCGTCCTCCGGCGGCCTCGCGGAATCGGTGCGGGAGGTGTTCGTCCGTCCCGCCCCGGAAGCAGCGCTGGTCCGCGCCTTCGAGGTGGTGGTGTCCGGCCAGCACGAGGACGGCCTGCCGCTGCGCGACCGCGTCTACGTGAGCGCGGCAGACGGCCATGAGGTGCTGCGCACGCCTGAAATCCACACCGCGCGCAACCGCAAGGTCTGTTCGGTGGGCGGTGCGTCCAACGGCTGGTGCCGGCTGGAGGGTCAGCTGCCCACGGGCGACACGGGCATCGACAAGACGTACGACAACCTGGGTCTCTTCTACGACTGCTTCCAGCAGAACTTCGCCCGCGACTCGTACAACGGCACGGGAGGCCAGCTGCTGGCGCAGGTGCACTACGGCACCAACTACCCGAACGCGTACTTCGACGGCGCGAAGCTGGTGTGCGGCGACGGCAGCCTGCCCCAGTTCGGGCCGCCGTGCGGGGACCCGGACATCGTGGTGCACGAGTACACGCACGCCGTCACGGACAGCACGTCCGACCTCGTCTACAGCGGCCAGTCCGGCGCGCTGAACGAGTCCCTGTCGGACATCTTCGCCGCCACCTGTACCAGCTGGGCCACCGGCACCTGGAGCACCGCCGCGTCCGTCTGGCAGCTGGGTGAGACGGCCTGGACGCCGAGCACGCCCGGGGACGCCCTGCGCTACATGAACGACCCCGCGCTGGATGGCGCGTCGCTGGATTACGCCCCGGACGTCACCAGCGCCACGGACGTCCACTACGGCTCCGGAGTGCCCAACCTGGCGTTCAAGCTGCTGTCCACCGGCGGCGTGCACCCGCGCGGCAAGACGACCGTGAACGTGCCGGCCATCGGCGTGCAGGCCGCGGCCCGCATCTTCTATTACGCCAACGCCAACCTCTTCACCTCCACCACCACCCTCGCCGCGGCGAAGACGGCGACGCGGCAGGCGGCGGTGAACCTGGGCTACAGCACCGCCATCCAGAACGCGGTGGGCGCGGCATGGGACGCGGTGGGCGTGGGCGTGGCGACACCGCCGCCCACCTGCACGCTGCTGCCCAACAACACCACGGTGTCCCTGCTCTCCGGCGCCGCCGGTTCGCAGCAGTACTACTGCTTCGACGTGCCCGCGAGCACCGCGTCCACGGTGTCCATCTCCAGCGGCACCGGGGACGTGGACCTCTACACGCGCTTTGGCGCCGCGCCCACCACGACGGCCTACAACTGCCGGCCCTACCTGGGAGGCAACAACGAGACGTGCAACCTGGCGGCGCAGGCCACCGCCGGCCGCCAGTGGATCCTGCTCCAGGGCTTCAGCGCCTACAGCGGCGTGAGCCTGTCCGTGCACTACTGACACACCTGGCTGCCTGCCCTCCGCCGCGCGCACGCGCGGTGAGGGTGGGCACCTGGGGGCTGGCCTCCTTCGGGGCCCTGGGCGAAGAATGCGCGCCCGGGGCCGCTTCGGGCCTCCGGCAAGGCAGAGGGCCATGAGGGACGAGCGCGTCATCTTCAGCAGCAGCGTGGACAGCCTGTACCGCAAGGTGCTGGCGCCCTCCCTGACGCCCGAGTTGCTGGACCGGCTGCGCTCGCGCGGCCTCAACCTCCACGCTCCGCTGCTCGCCGCGTATCCGTTCGCCGTCTGGGTGGAGTGCCTGGAGGACACGGCCCGCACGCTCCACCCGGACCAGCCGGTGGAGCAGGGCCGGCGCATGCTGGGCCGGCGCATGGTGGAGGGCTACGCGCAGACGCTGGTGGGCGGCGCCGTCCTCACGCTGGCCCGCGTGGTGGGGCCCATGCGCTCGCTGGAGCGGATGCAGCACAACTTCCGCAGCGGCAACAACTACACGGAGACGCGCCTCACCGTGCTGGGCCCGGCCCAGGCGGACCTCTGGTTCAACGAGCCGCAGGCGCTGGAGGGCTTCGTGGACGGCGTGCTGGAAGAAGGGATGTTGCGCGTGGGGGTGCAGAAGTTCACCCTGCACCGCACCCGCCACTCGCCCGAGTCCGCCACCTACCACCTGGACTGGGCCGACCACGCCTCCTGACACCGGCTCCCATGTCCTCCATCCTCTCGACGCTGCCCGCCCTCTACCAGGACCTCCTCCCGGCCTTCTTCCGCAAGGAGGCGCCCACGGAAGTGAAGGCCACCTGCTCCAACTGCGCCATGAGCCGCGCCTCCGCGCAGGCCACGGTGGAGTCGGTGGACGGGGCGGAGCACCTGTTCCGGCCGGACACCAAGTGCTGCACGTACTACCCCCGGCTGCCCAACTACCTCGTCGGGGCGCTGCTGTCGGATGACTCGCCCCAGATGGCGGAGGGGCGCCGGCGCATCGAGGCGAAGATCGACAGCCGCATCGGCGTGAGCCCGCAGTGGGTGAAGCCGCCGGCGAAGTTCAACCACCTGTACAAGAACGCGCACCAGTTCTTCGGACGGGCGTCGTCGCTGCGCTGCCCGTACTACGCGCTGGAGTCCGGCGGCTGCACCATCTGGGCGTACCGCGAGTCGGTCTGCTCCACGTTCTTCTGCAAGTACGTGGCGGGCCGGGACGGCCAGCGCTTCTGGATGTCGCTCAAGACGTACCTGACGCTGGCGGAGTTCCAGCTGTCGCGCCACGCGCTGCTCCAGCTCATGCCGGAGTTCCTCCTGGACGGGCGCGACAAGGCGGAGGTGGCCACCGCGCCCCTGTCCGTGGAGGACCTGGACGACGCGGCCCCCCCGGCGAAGGTGTACGCCGCGCTGTGGAAGGGGTACGCCGGGATGGAGAAGGACTTCTACCGCGCCTGCTACGACGCCGTGCGCGCCGTGGACCGCGACGGGCTGGAGCGGCTGCTGGGCCTGGACGGCACCATCGAGCAGAAGGTGCTGGAGAAGCTGCACACCCAGGCCACCGCCCCCACGCTGCCGCGCGTGCTGCGCTTCAACCCGGACGCGACGGTGAAGTGGCTGCCGGACGGCAGCGTCGCGCTGGGCTCGTACAGCGAATACGACGCGGTGGCGCTGCCCGGTGAGGCGTACGCGCTGCTGGTGGAGTTCACCGGCCAGAAGCCCGTGGAGGCCGTCCGCCAGCACCTGCGCGACCACAAGCAGGCGGACCTGGATCCGGACATCCTCCTGGAGCTGCACCGGCACCGCATCCTCGTCGAGCCCTGAGCGCGGGCCTGCGCGAAGGACGCCGTCAGGGCTGGCCCGCGAAGGCACCCACGTCGCGCAGCCAGCGGGCGATCTTCTGGGTGCGCTCCCACGCGGGCTCGGCGGCGACCAGGTGCTCCGCCAGCCACGCGCTGAAGGCCGGGTCGCCCGCGCGCAGCCACGCGGAGGACTCGGCCAGCTCCCCGGCGGCGGCCTCCCACGCGCGGCGCACGGCGCTGGCCACGGCCATCAGCTCCGCGATGCAGCGGGTGAAGACCTCCATGCCCACGGTGACCTCGTTGGCGCAGTCGCCGCAGGACAGGGCCAGCGCGCGCAGGCGGCCCAGGTCCTTGAGCAGCCCCTGCTCCAGCGCGGCGGCGGTGCCCAGCCGGGCCTGGGCGGCGCGCTGCAAGAGCTCCACGTCCTCGCAGAGCTGGCGCCACGCCACGTCATCGCCCATGGGGAAGTCCCCCCGGCGGCGCAGGCGCACGACCACCGCCTGCCAGAGGTTGCAGAAGACGAGCACCTCCTCGACGCCGCGGCGCACGTGCGGCGGGATGTGGTCCAGGAAGTCCACCACGCACGCGCGGGCCTCGCGGACGAACACGTCGCCCTTCGGCGTGGGGTCCACGACGCCGCGCGCCAGCTGGAGCACGCGCCAGGCCCACTGGAGGGCGCGCTCGGAGGTGGTGAAGAGGACCTCCAGGCCGGTGCCCAGCGCGCCCGCGGCGTAGCTGGTGTCGGCGGTCGTCGGAGAGGGGATGGGAGGCAGGCCGGGGGCCTCGGCGCGCACGCCGGTCGCACGCGGAGACAGGGTCTCCACATCCTCGCTGTCGGTGCCGGGCCCATGCGGCCCCGGCACCGTGTGCTCACGCACCATGCGCGCTTCACCCTCCTTCGCCGGCGGAAGCTCCGTCCTTCCGAATATCGCACGCCCCCTGTCGCCTCCAGAGCTGGATGCGGGGACGTGCGATGCACCACAGGGCGCCCGTCCCTGAAGCCGGGATGGACGCCCTGGGATGTCCGGCACTGCGCAACCAATACGCTCAGTGCAGGGTCGGGTTCTTCTTCAGTGCGCTGAGGCGCGCGTGCGTCTGCTTCTGCGAGGGCAGCAGCTGCTGACGCACGAAGGTGCGCGCCTCGCCGTGGAGCTTGTCCACGTCCCGGTTGTAGTCCTTCAGGCCGTGGTCCTCGCCCTCCTCCAGCGCGTCGATGGCGCGCTTCTCGCCCAGCAGGTCCGCGCCCGCCTGGACGACCTTGGCGAAGATGCCCCAGGGCCCCGAGCCCTTCGCGGGCTCGCCTCCCAGCTTCTCGATGCGCTCCTTGAGGGCCTCCACGCGCTTCTCGTGGTCATGGAGGCAGGCCTCCACCTCCGTCCGGGCAACCTCGGTCTCGATGTGCTTCGAGGCGAGCCGGTAGGTCTCCACGGCGGAGATCTCCCCCCGCAGGAAGGAGTTCAACGTTTCGAGTTCGGCGGCGGCGTTGGCCATGACGTGCTTCTCCTTGGAATCAGTGAAGGGATGACGCTGGCCGACAAGGTGGTGATCTCCTTCCCAGCGACAACGGGCGCAGTCCTCCCTGTCCGGTGGGCAGGCAGCCAGGAGGGGGCCAGCAATGCCGGGCCGCATCCTCGCGGCACAAGAGCCACCGTCCTTGTCCAGGGAACCAGGGTCCGCCGTTCCATTCATGGCCTTCATGCATGCGCTCGCGCAGTACGCGCCGCAGCGAGGTGCGCCGGACAACCTGCTCCAGCGCCACCCCTGGTCAGACTTCAGACTGGCAGCGCGTGACTACCTGCCGATCGGGCTGCAAGCCCATTCGCCATTCACACACGCGGACGCGCAATCATCAGGGCTCATACAGGGCTGGCCATTACAGGCCGCTGTAGACCCCGTGGTTCCAAAACAAGTTCCGCTCCGACACTGGCCACTCCCCGCCGTGCCGCTGCAGACGGCGGCTTCGCTCGAGCCAATCTCTTGACTCCCGGTGTCCTCCTGAACGCCCGCGCCACATCCGGCCATCGACAGCAGCACTGCACCCAACATCACGAACTTCCGCATGCATCCCTCCGTTGGTGACTCACCGCAACGACAGACAAAGATATACAGCGACGCCCTGTGGAATCCCACGACATTCTCTTGCAAATAAATTTCCATAGAAACCAGAACCTCATTCACCCAAACCAAGCCGACCACTTCGACTGACTTGCATTGAATTGGGCGGGACTGGACGAGGCGCTTCACCTCAAGGCGGTGGAGACGTGCGCCTGCGGCCGTGGCAGACTCGCCCGCGGCATGTGGAACTGGGTTCACCAGCTGGCGGAGTGGGCACGGGAGGACACGCCGTTCGCCGTCGTGACGGTGACGGAGTGCAAGGGCAGCACGCCCGCGTCCCCCGGCGCGAAGCTGCTGGTGCGCGCGGACGGCACCTTCCACGGCACCATCGGCGGCGGCCACCTGGAGCAGTTGGTCCTCCAGGACGCGCGCGCGTGCCTGGACAAGGGCGAGGCGCGCACGTTCCGCTATCCGCTGGGCGCGAAGCTGGGCCAGTGCTGTGGAGGGGTCGTGGACGTCTTCGTCGAGCCCGTCAACCACGGGCCCCAGCTGTACCTCTTCGGCGCGGGCCACGTGGGCCAGGCGCTGTGCCGCATCCTGGAGGGCACCCCGTTCCGCGTGCACCTGGTGGACGAGCGCGCAGAGTGGGTCCAGTCCCCGCTGGTGCCCGCGGGCGTGGTCCGCCACGAGGAGCCCTGGGACGACTTCGCGTCGCGCGCGGTCTGGGATGAGGCGCGCACCTACGTGGCGGTGATGACGCACCGTCACGACGTGGACCAGGACATCATCGCGTTCGCCATCCAGAAGCCTGCCCGCTACATCGGCCTCATCGGCAGCGACACGAAGTGGGCCCGCTTCCGGCAGCGGCTGGAGGCGAAGGGGATGCCCGCCCGGCAGGTGGGCCGCGTCCAGTGCCCCATGGGGCTGCCCATCGGGGGAAAGTCACCGCAGGAGGTGGCCGTGAGCATCGCCGCCGGGCTGCTCCAGCTCCACCATGGACTGGCCCAGGAGACAGGCGCTCAGCCGCCGCCCACGCCCCTGCTATCCTCCGGGGAATGAGCACCCCCTTCGAGTTCCGGCTCAACGGCCAGACCGTCCAGGTCGACGGCGCGTCGCCCAACACCACCCTGCTGGACCACCTGCGCGCGCGCGGGCTGACCGGCACGAAGCAGGGCTGCGCCGAGGGCGACTGCGGCGCGTGTACCGTGGCGATGGTGGACCGGGACGTGAACGGCCAGAAGACCCTGCGCGCGTTCAACAGCTGCATCGCGCTCCTGCCCATGGTGGCCGGGCGCGAGCTCGTCACGGTGGAGGGCGTGGGCAGCCGCGCCGCGCCCCATCCCGTGCAGCAGGCGATGGTGAAGCACTACGGCTCGCAGTGCGGCTTCTGCACGCCGGGCTTCGTCGTCTCCATGGTGGAGGCCTGGTGTCGCAAGGACGCGGGCTCGCCGGAGGCCGTGGCGGATCAGCTCTGCGGCAACATCTGCCGCTGCACCGGCTACCGCCCCATCCGCGACGCGATGATGGACGCGCTCGCCACCCGCGACGCGAAGGGTGACGGCCCCGGCCTCCCCGGCGTGTCGCTGGAGGGCCCGCCCTCCCCCACGCCGCCCCTGCGCTACGAGGCCCGCGACGGCCTGTTCCTGCGCCCCACCACCTGGGAGGACCTGCTCGCGCTGCGCGCCCTGCACCCGGAGGCGATGCTCGTGGCCGGCGCCACGGAGCTGGGCGTGGACATCACCAAGAAGTCCCGCCGCTATCCTTTCCTCATCTCCACCGAAGGCGTGGAGGCCCTGCGCGCCATCCGCCGCGAGGAGGACGGCTGGTACGTGGGCGGCGCCGCGTCGCTGGTGGACGTGGAGGACGCGCTGGGCCACGAGGTGCCGGAGCTGGCGAAGATGCTCAACGTCTTCGCCTCGCGGCAGATCCGCCACCGCGCCACGCTCGCGGGCAACCTGGTGACGGCGTCGCCCATCGGGGACACGGCGCCGGTGCTGCTCGCGCTGGACGCGCGGCTGGTGCTCGCGTCCGTGCGCGGCGAGCGGACCGTGGCGCTGTCGGACTTCTTCCTCGCGTACCGCAAGACGGCGCTCCAGCCGGACGAGGTCGTCCGCTTCGTCGTCATCCCCCACGCCCCGGCGAAGGACAGCGGGCTCACGCGCCACTCGGACAGCTTCAAGGTCTCCAAGCGCCGCGAGCTGGACATCAGCATCGTCGCGGCGGGCTTCTGCATCGAGACGGACGCGCTGGGGCTCGTGCGCACCGCGCGGCTGGGCTACGGCGGTGTCGCGGCCACTCCGGCGCGCGCGAAGCAGACGGAGGCCCTGCTCCTGGGCCACCCGTGGAACACGGAGGCCGTGGCCCGCGTGCGCGCCACGCTGGAGCGCGAGTTCACGCCGCTCACCGACCTGCGCGGCAGCGCGGACTACCGGCGCGGGCTGGTGGTGTCGCTGCTGGAGAAGTTCGCGTCCGGCGCGCGAAGCCCCGCGCTGGACGGCCGCCCGCGCTTCGCCCCGGGCGCTCCTGCCGCCACGGCGGACGCGGGCCGCGAGCTGCGCCATGAGAGCGCGCTGGGCCACGTGACGGGCAGCGCGCAGTACGTGGACGACCTCGCGCAGCGCCGCCCCATGCTGACGGTGTGGCCGGTGCTGTCGCCGCACGCGCACGCACGCATCCTCCGCCGCGACGCCAGCGCCGCGCTGAAGGTGCCCGGCGTGGTGAAGGTGCTGCTCGCGGAGGACATCCCGGGCATGAACGACACGGGCCCCATCCGCCACGACGAGCCGCTGCTCGCGAAGGACGAGGTCCTCTTCCACGCGCAGGTGGTGGCGCTCGTCGTCGGCGAGACACCCGAGGCCTGCCGCGAGGGCGCCCGCCAGGTGGTGGTGGACTACGAGCCCCTGCCCGCGGTGCTCACGCTGGACGAAGCCCTCAAGCAGGGCAGCTTCCACACCGACCCGCACGTCATCCGCCGGGGCGACGTGGACAGTGCGCTCGCCTCCAGCCCGAACCGGCTGGCCGGAGTGCTGACGATGGGCGGCCAGGAGCACTTCTACCTGGAGACGCACGCGGCCTTCGCGGAGGTGGGCGAGGACGGCGACGTCACGGTGACGTCCTCCACCCAGCACCCGTCCGAGGTGCAGGCCATCATCTCGCACGTGCTGCACGTGCCCCGCAGCCGCGTGGTGGTGAAGGCGCCCCGCATGGGCGGCGGCTTCGGCGGCAAGGAGACGCAAGGAAACGCGCCCGCCGCGCTGGTGGCGCTGGCTGCGGTGCACACGGGCCGGCCGGTGAAGTGGATGCTGGACCGGGACGTGGACATGGTCGTCACCGGCAAGCGCCACCCGTTCCACGCGGCCTGGGAGGTGGGCTTCGACGCCACGGGCCGGCTGCTCGCGCTCAAGGCGGACCTCACGTCCAACGGCGGCTGGTCCCTGGACCTGTCCGAGTCCATCACCGACCGCGCCCTCTTCCACCTGGACAACGGCTACTACGTGCCCTCGGTGCGCTACACGGGCCGCGTGGCGAAGACGCACCTGGTCTCCAACACCGCCTTCCGGGGCTTCGGCGGGCCGCAGGGCATGCTGGTGATGGAGGACATCCTGGCCCGAATCGCCAGCGCGCTGGGCCTGGCGCCGGAGGCCGTGCGCCAGCGCAATCTCTATGACGGCGTGGGCGACACCAACACCACGCACTACGGCCAGGAGCTGGAGGACAACCGGCTGCCCAAGCTGTGGAACGACCTGATGGAGTCGTCCGACTTCGCGAAGCGCCGCGCGCAGGTGGAGGCCTTCAACGCGTCCAGCCCCCGCATCAAGCGCGGCCTCGCCATCACGCCGATGAAGTTCGGCATCTCCTTCACCGCCACCTTCCTCAACCAGGCGGGCGCGCTGGTGCACGTGTACCGCGACGGCTCCGTGCTGCTGTCGCACGGCGGCACGGAGATGGGCCAGGGCCTGCACACCAAGATTCAAGGCGTGGCCATGCGCGAGCTGGGCCTGCCCGCGGGCATGGTGCGCGTGGCGCAAACGGCCACGGACAAGGTGCCCAACACGTCCGCGACGGCGGCCTCCAGCGGCTCGGACCTCAACGGCGCGGCGGTGCGCGAGGCGTGCATCCAGGTGCGCGAGCGGCTGGCCCCGGTGGCCGCGCGGATGCTGGTGCAGCTGCACGGGCAGGCGGTGTCTCCGGACGCGCTGGTGTTCGAGGACGGGCGCATCGCGGCGGCGTCGCGTCCGGACCAGGGGCTGCCCTTCGAGGCCGTGGTGGAGGAGGCCTACCGCGACCGCGTGGGGCTGTCCGTCACCGGCTACTACCGCACGCCGGGCATCGGCTACGACCGGGCCCTGGGCCGGGGCAAGCCGTTCCTCTACTTCGCCTACGGCGCGGCGGTGAGCGAGGTGGAGGTGGACGGCGACACGGGCATGAAGCGCGTGCTGCGCGCGGACCTGCTGGAGGACGTGGGCGACTCGCTCAACCCTGGCGTGGACCGGGGCCAGGTGGAGGGCGGCTTCGTGCAGGGCCTGGGGTGGCTCACGGGCGAGGAGCTGAAGTGGGACGCGAACGGGCGGCTGCTCACGCACTCCGCCAGCACCTACGCGGTGCCCGCGTTCAGCGACGCGCCCATCGATCTGCGCGTGGCCTTCGTGGAGCGGGCGGAGCAGAAGGGCGTCATCCACGGCAGCAAGGCCGTGGGCGAGCCGCCGCTGATGCTGGCCCTGTCCGTGCGGGAGGCGCTGCGCGACGCGGTGGCCGCCTTCGGAGCGCCGGGCGGTGACGTGGGGCTGCCCTCTCCCGCCACGCACGAGGCCCTCTTCCTCGCCATCCAGCAGCGCAAGGCGCGCGGGGCCGGGCTCCCGGTTCCGGACGAAGCGCGCGAGGTGGCGTGAGGCGGAAAGCGGGTGCGGCAACATGCCACGGCATGCCCGCACGGCCGGTGCGTTAAACGGAGGCACCTTCCAAGGATGACCCCCATGCGCTCCCTGCTCCGCTCCCGCCTCCTCCTCCCGCTGGCCCTCGTGGGCGCGCTCGGCTGTGGCGAGGATGAACCCGAAACCCTGACGGTGGACCTCCCCGTCGTCGCCCGCGTGGGCGGCGAGGCCTTCGCGTGCGGAAGGACGTACACGAACGTCGGGACGACGGGGACGACCTACGAGCCCATGGACTTCCGCGTGTACGTGCACGACGTGCGGTTGGTGACGCGGGACGGGAAGGAGGTGCCCGTCGCGCTGACCGAGGACGGCACGTGGCAGCACTCGGGCGTGGTGCTGCTGGACTTCGCGAACAAGGACGGCCTGTGCACGCAGGGCACGGAGGGCATGAACGCCTCCATCCGTGGCACAGTGCCGGACGATGACTACACGGGCCTGCGCTTCACGCTGGGCGTGCCGGAGGACCTGAACCACGGCGACCCCACGACGCTGGGCGCGCCCCTGGGGGACATGGGCCTGCACTGGAGCTGGCAGAGCGGCTTCATCTTCACGCGCATCGAGGGCCGCACGCAGGGCCTTGCCCAGCACGTCTTGCACCTGGGCAGCACGTCCTGCGCGCCGCCGCCCGAGGGCCAGACGCAGGGCACCGCCGGGTGCGCGAACAACAACCGCCCGGAGTTCCACCTGGACGGCTTCGACGTGACGAAGAACCGCGTGGTGATGGACCTGGGTACGCTGTTCGCGGGCTCCAACCTGGACGTGAACGCCCCCAACACGGCCGCGGGCTGCATGTCGTCCCCCACCGACGCGGACTGCGGTCCCTTCTTCGAGCGCATGGGGCTGGCCTTCGGAGCCCAGGCGGCGAACCCGGCCGCGCAGACCTTCATCCGGGCCGAGTAGGAGAGGACGTCCGCCGTGGCACGACGACAGAGACAGGCGTGGAAGGCCCTCGCGACGGTGGCGCTGCTGGCCGCGGGCTGCGCGGATCCCTCGGGCCCTGGCGAGGAGCCCGAGCCCCCCGCGCCCTATGACTGGAAGCTGCCGGCGGGCTTCCCCACGCCGCGCGTGCCCGAGGACAACCCCATGTCGGAGGCGAAGGTCCAGTTGGGCCGGCGCCTCTTCTACGACAAGCGCCTGTCGCTGAACGGCACGCAGTCCTGCGGCTCCTGCCACGAGCAGGCCCGGGCCTTCACGGACGGGCGGGTGCACGCGGTGGGCAGCACGGGGCAGGCGCACCGTCGCAACGGGCAGGGACTGGCGAACGTGGCGTACGCGACCAGCCTCACCTGGGCCAACTCCGCGCTCACCACGCTGGAGTCCCAGGCGCTGGTGCCGCTGTTCGGAAGAGAGCCGGTGGAGCTGGGGTTCGCGGATCAACAGGAGGTCCTGCTGGAGCGGCTGCGCGCGGACACAGACCTGGCGGCCCGTTTCGCGGAGGCGTTCCCGGGGGAGGCCTCACCGGTGTCGCTGGCCACGCTGACCCGGGCGCTGGCGGCGTTCGAGCGCTCCCTGCTGTCGGGCACGTCGGCGTACGACCGCTATCTGTACGGCAAGGAGGTGGACGCGCTGAGTCCCGCGGCGAAGCGGGGCCTGCAGCTGTTCCTGTCCGAGCGCCTGGAGTGCGACCACTGCCACTCCGGCTTCAACTTCCAGGACGCGACCGTGCACGCGCAGACGCCGGAGCCGGTGCTGCCGTACCACAACACGGGCCTCTACAACGAGGACGGCCAGGGCGCGTATCCCGCCGGGGACACCGGCCTGCTCGAAATCACGGGCCGTCCGGAGGACATGGGGCGCTTCCGCGCGCCGTCCCTGCGCAACGTGGCCGTCACCGCGCCGTACATGCACGACGGCAGCGTGGCGACGCTCTCCGACGTGCTGGACCACTACGCGGCGGGAGGCCGCGCGAGGGCGGCGAACGGAGGACAGGCCAGTCCCCTGCAGAGCCCCTTCGTGCGCGGCTTCGAGCTGACGCCCGACGAGAAGGCGGACGTCATCGCGTTCCTGGAGTCGCTCACGGACACCGCGTTCCTGACCGACCCGCGCTTCGCGGATCCCGCCCCCGCGCCGTGAGCCGGTATCGTCATCGGCTGTGATCCAGCCATGGCGATTCCTCGTGCAGCGGTGGGCGGTGCTGACCTGCCTGGCCCTGCTCCTCACGGGCTGTGCTGCGTCTCCATCCCACGGGGGCACCTGGAGCCAGGGCACCCCGACGGCGCGCTCCGCATGGAGTCCGTGGGGTGGAGTTCCCCGGAGGCCCCACGCGGAGCCCCGGGCGGACAGGGCACGGGGCTGCGGTGGCCGGGTCCTGCCGCCGGGTTGGCCGGAGCTGGACCGAAGCGAGCAGCGCCTCGCGCCCTTCCTGTCCTGCGCCTCGCCCGCGGCCTTCGTGGCCATGCAGCGAGGGGTGGACATGGCCCGGCTGGTGGAATCCCTCGATGATTGGGATGCCGTCCGCCTGGGAGCGCTGGGCCCGCTAAACGCGAAGGCCTCCGGCATCCTCCAGGGCAAGCGCGCGGCCTTCCTCGTCAGCGCAGTCGAGCAGTACGGCCCTCCGCGCGCGGAGGTGTTCGCCCTCTTCCTCCTGCACACCACCTTCGATGACGAGCTGCGCGAGTTGCTCCAGCGCCTGGCGCGCGACAAGCAGCTCGGGGAGACGCTGGGCGGAATGCCCGCCGTGCGCGAGGAACTGCTGCGCAGGGGCTTGAAGGTCACGGCCTCTCCGGAGCGGGAGGAGCAGGCCGGAGACGTCCTGAGGGGACTGGGCCGCGCGGGGCGGGACGCGCTCTCCAGCACGGATGTGAGCGCCGGGGCCCGCTACGTGGACCTCACGAAGAAGCGGGCCCAACTGCCTCCGCCGTACCAGGACGCGCTCGACGCGGTGGAGCGGGCCTTGATGGCGGGGCACTTCTCACCGGGCAACGTGGTGATGGGTGGCTTCGACCACCTGACGTTCGGTGTCCCGATGGGCTTCTTCCATCTGCTCGCCGGAACGGCGCAGGGCGCGGCGTCCCTGGCGAAGGGCCGGTATGAACAGGCCACACGGGAGCTGGCACCCGCCGCGCTCATGGTGGCGCTGTACGCGGGAGGCAAGGGCGCACGGGCGCTGAGAGAAGGCCGGCCCACGTTCGACGTGGAGGCGCTCAAGGCGGCGGTGGAGCGTCTTGAAGATCAGCTCGGCGTGAACGCCACGCGGGAGCTGTTGCGCCAGCTTCGGGCGAGCCGGGAAGGTGCGCTCCTCGCGGCTGAGTGGGGAGAAGCGGGAGCACTCGCGCTGTACGAAGCCCGGGGCAACGCGGCGAAGGCGCAGGCCCTGCTGGCGGAGGCAAGCCGCGAACGCCCGGGCGCCGCACAGAAGGGTCTTGGACGAAGTGGAGATGCCGCCGCGCTATCGAAGGACTTCGCGGGCGTGCCACCTGAGGTCCTGGAGGCGCGGCTCGCCCAGGTGGAGTGGGAGGCCACGGGTCCACGCCTGTCCCGCGATGTGTCCTTCCTGAAGGAGCATCCACCGGAGAGGGATGCACCACCGGGAGCCGAAGGGCACCCGCTCTGGACCGAGTACGTGAGCTACCGGGAGGCACGGCTCGCGGAGCTGGAGCAAGGCACGCCCGCGAAGGGTCCCCTTAAATGGGAAGGCTACCTGGACCTGCGCGGCCTGTTCATCCGCGGGCTGCTGTTCGAGCGAGCCATGGTCGCCCGGCTCCGGGCGGACGCGGCACTGCCCCGAGCGCAGCGTCAGTGGCTCCGAGACTTCGAGGAGCCCCGCATCGAAACGCACGTGGGAATGACGAAGGCGGACCTGCGCTTCGCGGACGTGCTGGTCATTGAGACGAGGCCGCCATCGGGACAACCGCCACGCATGGAGACCTTCAGCTTCAAGAGCCGAAATCTTCGTCAGCTCGACGAGGGTGCATTGAAGGCCCAAATGGGGGCGGACGCGCGTGCGGCTGTTCTGTATTACGGCGAGACCGTGAACGTCCGCAGACCTGGGCTGGAAGGACCGGCACGCATCCGCAGGGTGCGCCTCGTCTACGAGGGAGGGGCCCTCCAATATCTGGACACGGCCAAACTAGAGGGAATCCTGGCGGACCTCCAAGATCAGGTCCCAGGTGTGGAGGTCCAGATCCAATGATCGAGCAAGAGAACCCCGGGTTCATGGCGGGCGACTACCTGAATCTCTCGTTTGATGGAGCCTGTAACACCCTCGGCGACCTCGGGCACGAGCTGGCACCGTTTCTTGAAGCACTCGAATCAGGTGCTGAGGAGTGGATGCCAGACATCGTCAAGGGGGTGCGACGCCGAAAATACACACGTGAGGCAGTCGCCAAGGGTTTGGCCGAACGGCGCCAGGAAAGAACGACCTCCGTGGGGCTCTACAGCACAACGGTGCCCGACCTGGACACGTCACTCCATCTTCGACTTCCGCCACTACAACCAAGCCTGAGATTCTCTCTTACGCTGAAGCCGCTCGACCGCGTCGCGCAGGAGCCGAGTTGCAAGAAGCTCGTGGAGATGGTCCGGGCCTGGGCCATCCACTACCCAGTCACCCACGCCTCGGCCCACAGTTCGGCGGACATGGAGTTGGCGGGCGCCCCTCGCTTCGGCCGTGACCGGGAAACGTACTACCGGGACGGCTTCGACAAGGTCTACGAAATCTGCTGGCTCAACGTCTTCGGCGCGAAGCTGGTGGAGACCGTCGGTCGCGAGCGCATGCGATCCACGCCCGCCCACCGTGTCGAAGAACTTCCCGACGGATCCGTCCTCCTCGTCACCTGGCCTACGGCCGCGGACTTCGCCAGCGAAGCCGCACGCACCGCCCAGGCCCGCGCGTGGGTCCATCTCCGGCCGGACCTGGACTTCGACACCGTGATGGCCACCCTCCGCGAACGAAGCGCCATGCTCGCCCCCGTCGAACCCCGCTTCGCTCCGGATATCGCCGCGCTGCTCTCACGCCTGCCCGAATACGCCTCCCTGGGCCAGCGTCAGCGGCGCATCGCCGAGCTCAACGCCTATGTCCCTCCAGAGCCGGAGGAATGGCTTCCGCTGGACGCCGCCCTTCCCCCGGACGTGGCCGACCCGAAGGCCGCCCTCGACCAATACGCGTACTTCGCGGAGCGCCTCATCGCTCTGCTCCACACGCCGGTGCCCTCCGTCTTCAAGATGTCCCCCGAGTCACTCACGGACATCGACTTCCACTTCTGGAAGGAGACCTTCCCGGACACCTTCGAGCGGCACAACATCGACGCCGTCGCGGTGCCGGCCATCGGCGCCTACCTGGGCGAGGTGCTGGTCAAGCACCTGGGCGGACAGTGGCATCCTCGCAAACAGTGGATGGAAGCCCAGGTCCGCGTCGGTGAGCGCGTGTGGCTGCCCTTCGCCCGCGCCCACCGCTACATGCGGTCCACCCAGTCACTGCTGGACCACTCCCTCACCCAGCTCTACCGCGTCGCGGAACGCCATTCCCGCTGAAGCCCGCGCTACCGCGTCGGCGGCTTGAGGTCGTCCGGCAAGCGCTCCAGCGGAGGACGCTCCAGCGTCCCGGGCCGCTCCACACCGGACGGGGACGTGCCCGCGTCCTCCACGATGGTGCCCGCGTCGGTCTGCCCCGAAGGCGGCGGCGCGACGGGCTTGTCCGAACAGCCGGCGAGGACGCCGACGCACAACACGATGAGCCAGTGGCGCATGGTCGCTGTCTCCCGTGCCACGTTAGTACTTCACCCAGATGACCGTGCCCGGGTGGATCTGCGTGAGCGCGGTGACGCCCGGCTCCTTCTCGATGAGCGCCTGCGTGACGGGGTTGAAGCTGTACGCCTGCGCGCCGGACCAGACGATGAGCGCGTCCTTGAACACGGTCAGGTCGTGCACGTGCTCCTCCACCGTGTACTGGTTCCAACCCGGCAGCCGCGAGGGCAGCAGGTACAGCGACGGGGCCGGGTTCTCCGTGGGCGCCGTGCCCGCGTCACCGTCGTGGCCGTGCTCGCCCCCGGCCGTGCTCGTCCACTCCACCACCGTCTCCACGCCCGCCGGAGTGCGGCACGTCTGCGTCGTGGGGAAGAACACCGCGGTGAACGGCTTCGCGGGCAGCTTCATCCGCAGCCCCAGGTGGAAGAAGTGCGTGTCCGCCGCCTTCACCTCGCCCACGGGCCGGGTCCACGTCACCGCCGTCACGTTGCCGGAGGCGTCCTTCTCCACCTCGGCCTTGCCGAAGACGGAGTCCACCGGGCGCACGCCCGTCACGCCCTCCGGAATCCGGACCCGCATCTTGTACGTGTCCGCGCCGTCACAGCCGTGGCTCACCGTGAAGTCCGCCTCGAAGGTCGCGCCGGCATAGGGAGGCGTGGCCCCCGCCACCGCCGCGTGCGCGAAGGCGGAAGAGGACAGCAGCGAACCCGCGACAAAGCACAGCGGCCCCAGGGGAAGCTTCATCAGGTGACTCCAGGAAGAATGGAGCACCCCGGATAGCAGCCCCTGGAGGAGCGGCCGCTGCGGTCATTTGTCGCAGCGCCCGCGCCATGCGCCTCACGGCAGCGCGATGCGCCCCGGAGCGTCCTGGGTTCCCTGCTCGGTGTGACAGGTGTTGCAGTCGCCGTTCGTCTGCGGCGTGACCATCGTCCGCGACGTGCCCTCCGGCCCCACCAGCCGCGCCCGGTACGGCAGCGGGAAGGACGGCTGGAGCGTCGTGGACAGGAAGTTGCCCGCGGCGTTCGGCACCAGCGTGAGCCGCACCCGCCCCTCCGCGTCCAATATCTCCACCTTCACCCGCGAAGGCTCTGGCAGCCGGGCATCACACCCGTCCTTCTCGTGGAGCGTCGGGAACACCGTGCCCATGAAGAAGTACGCCAGCGAGGGCGCCTGCCGCAGGTGACAGCTCCGGCAGGCGTATCCCGGCGCCATGGCGGCTCCGGTGTCGCCGCTCGACTCGGTCCAGACGCTCCCGCTCGCGCACGTCGTCGGCGCGGGCCCCGGCGGCAGGCTGCCGCAGTTGCCCGGCGGCATCCCCGCCTCGAACCACCCCGTGAGCACGGCCCGCGCTTCCTCCGGAAGCGGCGGCTCGGAGGCAGGCGGCATCGGAGACCGGGCGTCGTTCATCCTCGCCAGGCTGCGCTCCCCCACGGTGAGCCGAGGATCCACGGCGGAGACCCGCTGGAAGTCGGAGCGCGCCAGCAGCGCCAGGGGCGCATGCGCCTTCGCGGGCGTGGTGTGACACGACGCGCAGCGCTCCGCGACCACCGCCTGCACGTCACAGGGCAGCGCGTCCGGGCCCGGCTCCACGCCCGCGTCCACGACCCGCGCGAGCTCCGGCTCCACGGAACAGCCCAGCACGCCGCACACGAGCAGGGCGCCCCACGTCCACCGCGTCACGTCACGAACCGGCCTCGGCATGCCTCACGCTCCAAAGCCGCCTCTACCATGCGCCTCGCGGGCACCCCCTGCGGCACAAGCGCGCAGGGCCGTGTCGGACCTGCCCCGTATCCTCCGGAAACACTCTCCGAAAGAATCCAAGGAATCCAATCTTCACTGACAATCCATAGATGCAAGCAATAGCCACGCGACTTCGGCGTAGCGAAGAGGCCGGTTGGGGGGGCGGACCCATACACTCCGCGTGTTCCCGTCACATGATCCGATGTGTCACGTTTACACGGGCATCACACGCAGTATCCCGTGAACAGGGGAGGTCCCCGGGTTTCCGACCTTGGGGGTCGTTTGAATGTGCCTCCGTTCGCGCGATGAAGTGACTCGCGGCCCCGACGTTCACCGAATTCCGTCACCATGAAATTCGCACCCTGCCTCGCCCCTGATTCACGAGCCCTCCGCCGTGCCCGAGGTCCGGTGAGGCTTCAAGGGGGGTGGGGGGGATTGCTCGCGCGCGCGCCAGACGATACATGCGCCACACAACGCGCCTTCACGGCGGGTGCTGCTTGCGACTGACCTCTTGAAACCCTGTCTCGCCGGGCGACAGCTTCCCCCCGGCCCCTGAATCCGCGTCTCCGTGCCGCCCGCGCACGGAACACCCCCCGCATCCCAGGAGTCGCGTTCATGCCCACTGGAACCACGCCCGGTTCTTCCCCGGCCCCCGACTTTGCGTTTTCCACCCTGGTTGAATTGCTGCGCGTCCGCGCAAGCACCCAGGGTGATCGTCGCGGCTTTACGTTCCTGCTGGACGGGGAAACGGACGAAGCGCACCTGACGTACGCGGAGCTGGACCAGAAGGCGCGCGCCATCGCGGCGGCGCTCCAGGCGCGCGGGGCCCAGGGGCAGCGGGCGCTGCTGCTGTATCCGCCCGGGCTGGACTACATCGCCGGGTTCTTCGGCTGTCTGTACGCGGGCGTCATCGCGGTCCCCATCTATCCGCCCGACCCCATGCGTCTGGCGCGCACGCTGCCGCGCCTGCTGGCCATCAGCCAGGACGCGCAGGCCACCATCGCCCTCACCACCGACTTCATCTACGGCATGGGGGAGATGCTCTTCGAGCAGGCGCCGGAGCTGCGGGAGCTGCACTGGATCGCCACGGACACGCTGGACGCGGAGGTGGCCGAAGGCTGGAAGGACCCCGGCGTGGCCACGGACACGCGGGTGTTCCTCCAGTACACGTCCGGCTCCACGTCGTCGCCCAAGGGCGTGGTGCTGACGCACGGCAACCTGCTGCACAACTCGAAGCTGATCCACTCGTGCTTCGGTCACTCCACGCAGAGCCAGGGCGTCATCTGGCTGCCGCCGTACCACGACATGGGCCTCATCGGCGGCATCCTGCAGCCCCTGTACGGCGGCTTCCCGGTGACGCTGTTCTCGCCGGTGGACTTCCTCAAGCGCCCCATGCGCTGGCTGGAGGCCATCTCCCGCTACAAGGCCACCACGAGCGGCGGGCCCAACTTCGCGTTCGACCTGTGCGTGCGCAAGTCCACGCCGGAGGAGCGCGCGAAGCTGGACCTGAGCCAGTGGGACCTGGCCTTCAACGGCGCGGAGCCCATCATGCCGGACACGCTCCGGCGCTTCGCGGAGGCGTTCGGTCCGCAGGGCTTCCGCTCGGAGGCCATCTATCCCTGCTACGGCCTGGCGGAGGGCACGCTCATCGCCTCCGGCGGTGACAAGCGCGAGCTGCCGGTGCAGCGCACCGTGGACGGGGGCGCGCTGAAGGACAACCGCGTGGTGGCGAAGGAGGCCGCGAGCCCCGGCGCCCAGACGCTGGTGGGCTCCGGCCGCAACCTCACCGACCAGAAGCTGGTCATCGCGCATCCGGAGACGGGCGCGCCGCTGCCCGCGGGCCAGGTGGGAGAGATCCGCGTCGCCGGGCCCAGCATCGCGCAGGGCTACTGGGGCCGCGACGAGCAGACGCGGACCACGTTCCAGCAGCCGCTCGCGGGCACGGGCGACCCGACGCCGTTCCTGCGCACGGGCGACCTGGGCTTCCTCGCGGACGGCGAGCTGTTCGTGACGGGCCGCCTGAAGGACCTGATCATCATCCGCGGGCGCAACCACTACCCGCAGGACATCGAGCGGACGGTGGAGTCCAGCCACCCCGCCATCCGCCCCGGTTGCACGGCGGCGTTCTCCATCGAGCAGGACGACGAGGAGCGCCTCATCGTCGTGACGGAGGTGGACCGCCGCGCGGTGGAGCGCGACGGCGTGGACCTGGACGCGCTGGCGCAGGGCATCCGGCAGGCCGTCGCGGCCGGGCACGACCTGCAGGCCCAGGGCGTGGTGCTGCTGGGGCCGGGCGCCATCCCGAAGACGTCCAGCGGGAAGATCCAGCGCTTCGCCACCCGCGCGGAGTACGTCGCGGACACGCTGGAGGCGCTGCACAAGAGCGTCATCGCCGCGGCTCCCGTCCAGGCCCCCGCGGCCGTGACGGCTCAAGCCAGCACCCCGGAAGCCGCCGCGCCCGCGCCCGTGGGCCCGGACACCAGCATGCTGCAGAAGATGCTGGCGGTGGTGACGGACACGACCGCGCGCCGGGCCATGGTGGCGGTGTTCCTCCAGGAGCAGGCCGCGCAGGTGCTGCGGCTGCCCACCGCGCAGGTGGACGCGAACAAGCCGCTGCACGCCTACGGCGTGGACTCGCTGATGGCGGTGGACTTCAAGAGCGCCGTGGACGCGGGCCTGGGCATCGACCTGCCGCTGTCCGACGTGCTCCAGGGCGTGTCGCTGTCGAAGCTGGCGGAAACCGTCGTCACGCTGCTGTCCGCGCCCCCGTCCCAGCAGGCCTCCAGCGCCGTGGCCGTGACGTCCGCCACGGGTGACGCGCCCCTCTCCGGCGGCCAGCAGGCGCTGTGGTTCATGCACCAGCTCGCGCCGGACAGCGCGGCCTACCACGTGCCCGTCGCCGTTCGCGTGCGCGCGGGGCTGGACGCCAACGCGCTGAAGGGCGCCTTCGAGGCGCTGGTGGCCCGCCACCCTGCCCTGCGCACCACGTTCGTCATGGCGGCCACGGGCCCCGTGCAGCGCGTGCACGCGGAGCTGCCGCTGGACTTCACCACCACGGACGCGAAGGGCTGGAGCGACGCGCAGGTGGCGGAAGCCCTGTCCGCCGAGGCCCGCCGCCCGTTTGATTTGGAGAAGGGGCCGCTCTTGCGCGTGCGGCTGGTGTCGCGGTCCGCCGAGGACCACGCGCTGCTCATCGCGATGCACCACATCGTCACCGACTTCTGGTCGCTGGCGGTGATGGCGGAGGAGCTGGACGCGCTCTACCCGGCGCTCAAGCTGGGCAAGCGCCCCTCGCTGGCGCAGCCCGCACGCACCTACGCGGACTACGCGCGCTGGCAGGCGGAGATGCTCGCGGGGGCTCGCGGCCAGGCGCTGGAGAAGTACTGGCGTGAGCAGCTGTCCGGCACGCTGCCGGTGCTGGACCTGCCCACGGACCACCCGCGTCCCCCGGCGCAGACCTTCAACGGCCACGTCCACACCACCCGTCTGGACGCGACCGTCGCGAACGCGGTGAAGACGCTGGCGCGCGAGCACGGCGCCACGCCGAACATGGTGCTCCAGACGGCGTTCCAGGTGCTGCTGCACCGCTACACCGGCCAGCAGGACTTCACGCTGGGCGTGGTGAGCGCGGGCCGCGGCCGCGCGGAGCTGGCGGGCATCACGGGCTACTTCGTCAACCCGCTGGTGGTGCGCACGCGGCCCTCCCCCACCCTGTCCTTCACGGACTACCTGGCCCAGACGCGCCAGACGATGCTGGGCGCGCTGGAGCACCAGGACTACCCGTTCAGCGCGCTGGTGGACCGGCTGCAGCCGGTGCGTGACCAGAGCCGCTCGCCGCTGTTCCAGGTGATGTTCGTCTACCAGCGCGCCTCCAAGCTGGACGAGCGCGGCCTGACGCCCTTCGCCCTGGACATCCCAGGCGCGAAGTCCACCGTGGCGGGCCTGCCAATCGAGTCGCTGGTGCTGTCGCACGGCGGCGCGCAGTTCGACCTCACGCTCACCATGGGCGAGGCGGACGGCGAGCTGGTGGCCTCCTTCGAGTACAACACCGACCTCTTCGAGGCCGGCACCATCGAGCGCATGGCCGGGCACCTGGCCACGCTGCTGTCCGGCATCGCCGCCCAGCCGGGCCGCGCGCTCGCGGGCCTGCCGCTGCTCACGCAGGCCGAACAGCGGCAGCTGCTGGAGACCTGGAAGGGTCCGCGCGTGCCGCTCACGCAGGCGGACATGCTGCCCGCGCTCTTCGCGGCGCAGGTGGCGCGCACGCCCGACAACGTCGCGGTCCTCTTCAAGGACGCGCAGCTGACCTACCGCGAGCTGGACGCGCGCGCGGGACAGCTGGCCGCGTGGCTGCGCGGCGCGGGCGTGAAGCCGGGCGACATCGTGGGCATCTGCCTGGAGCGCTCGGTGGAGACGCTGGTGTCGGTGCTGGCCGTGATGGCGGCGGGCGCGGCGTACGTGCCCATCGACCCGGCCTACCCGTCCGAGCGCGTGGCCTTCATCCTGGGCGACACGCAGGCGCCGGTGCTCATCACCCAGTCCTGGCTCCAGCGCACGCTGCCCGCCGGTGCTTCCGCGCGCACGCTGTTCGTGGATCAGCCGCTGGACGGCGCGCTGTCCTCCGCGCCCGCCGCGACGGTGGCGGCCGGGGACCTGGCGTGCCTCGTCTACACCTCCGGCTCCACCGGCCAGCCCAAGGGCGTGATGCTGGAGCACGGGGGCCTGGCCAACCTCGTCCGCTCGTTCGTGGAGTCCTACGCGCCTACGGCGACGGACCGGATGCTGCCGCTCACGTCGGTGGCCTCCGCCAGCTTCGTGGGCGAAATCCTCCCGCTCCTGTGCACGGGCGGCGCGCTGGTGCTGCCCACCGAGGATGAGATCCTCGACCAGGAGAGGCTCTACCAGCTCATCACCCGCCACACCGTCAGCATCGTGAGCACGGTGCCCGCGGTCATCGCCGGGCTCAACGCGCGCCTGGAGCACCTGCCGCCGCTCAAGCTGGTGCTCTCCGGCGGCGAGGCGCTGGTGGCCAGCGACGTGGAGAAGCTGCTCGCCACCACGCCGGTGGTGAACGGCTACGGCCTCACGGAGACGACCGTGTGCTCCACCTACCACCGCATGGCGGTGGAGGACCTGCAGGGCCACGCGTGGGTGCCCATCGGCCGGCCCGTCATCAACACGGACGTGTACGTGCTGGACGCGGAGCGCAACCTGCTGCCCGTGGGCGTCGCCGGTGAGTTGTACGTGGGCGGCCTGGGCGTGGCGCGCGGGTACTGGAAGCGGCCGGAGCTGACCGCCGAGCGCTTCATCGCGGATCCGTTCCATGCCGGCGAGCGCCTGTACCGCACGGGCGACCGCGCGCGCTGGCTGCCGGACGGCGTGCTCACGTTCCTGTCCCGCGCGGATGATCAGGTGAAGATCCGCGGCTTCCGCATCGAGCTGGGGGAGGTGGAGGCCGCCGTGCGCCGCCACCCCGCCGTGAAGGAAGCGTTCCTGATGGCGCGCGAGGACTCGCCCGGGGACAAGCGCCTGGTGGCGTACGTGGTGCTGGGCGAGCCCGCGCCCACGCACTCCGACCTGAACACCTTCCTCGCGGAAGGGCTGCCGCCGTACATGCTGCCGTCCGCGTACGTGCCGCTGTCCGCGCTGCCCCTGTCGCCCAACGGCAAGGTGGACGCGAAGGCGCTGCCCGCGCCGGAAGGGGCCCGCCTCGCCACCGGCGTCGCCTACGCCCAGCCGCAGAGCGCGGTGGAGCGCAGCGTGGCGGCCATCTGGGCGGCGGTGCTCAAGGTGGAGCGCGTCGGCCTCAACGACAACTTCTTCGAGCTGGGTGGCAACTCGCTGCTCATCGCGCAGGCCCACCGGCGCCTCAAGGAGGAGCTGGGCGCGGAGCTGGCGCTGGTGGACATGTTCAAGTTCACCACGGTGAGCGCGCTGGCCCAGCACCTCGCGAACAAGGGCGAGGACTCCGGCGCGGCCTCCCAGAAGATCAAGGACGAGGCGGAGCGCCGCCGGGCCGCCCAGGCGCGGCGTCAGCAGGCGCGCGGCCGCGGCAAGTAACGAACGACTTTCAGGCACACCCCCAGGTTTCGAAGGACGGCTCCATGAGCACTGACACCCCTGAAGTGGATGGCATCGCGGTCATCGGCCTGGGCGGCCGCCTTCCCGGCGCGAAGACCATCTCCGAGTTCTGGAAGAACCTCACCGGCGGCGTGGAGAGCATCACGTTCTTCACCGACGAGGAGCTCATCGCGGAGGGCGCCGACCCCGCCATGGTCCGCGCGCCCAACTACGTGAAGGCCCGCGGCACGCTGGGCGACACGGATCAATTCGACGCGGCCTTCTTCGGGATGAACCCCCGCGAGGCGGCGCTGATGGATCCGCAGCACCGCGTCTTCCTGGAGTGCGCGTGGGAGGCGATGGAGAGCGCCGGCTACAGCCCGGAGCGCCAGCCCGGCCGCGTGGGCGTGTTCGGCGGCATGAGCATGAACACGTACCTGCTCTCCAACCTGTACTCGCACCTGGCGCACGTCGCGTCGGTGGAGAGCCTCCAGGCGTCCATCGGCAACGACAAGGACAGCCTCACGACGGAGGTGGCGTACCGGATGGACCTGAAGGGCCCGGCCGTCACGGTCCAGTCCTCGTCCTCCACGTCGCTCACGTGCATCCACTACGCCTGCCAGAGCCTCCTGTCGTTCGAGTGCGACATGGCGCTGGCGGGTGGCGTGTCCATCCACTTCCCGGAGAAGGCGGGCTACCTGTACCACGAGGGTGGCACCACGGCGCCGGACGGCCACTGCCACACCTTCGACGCGGAGGCCGCGGGCTTCGTCGCCGGCCACGGCGCGGCGGTGGTCGCGCTCAAGCGCCTGTCGGACGCGCTCAAGGACGGCGACACCGTCTACGCGGTGGTGCGCGGCTCGGCGGTGAACAACGACGGCTCGCAGAAGGTCAGCTACATGGCCCCGGCCGTCGCGGGGCAGGCGGAGGTCATCGCGCTGGCGCAGGCGGTGGCGGGCGTGGATCCGGACTCCATCGGCTACGTGGAGGCCCACGGCACGGCGACCAAGGTCGGCGACCCCATTGAAGTCGCGGCGCTCACGCAGGCCTTCCGCCAGGGCACGGACAAGAAGAACTTCTGCGCGCTGGGCTCGGTGAAGAGCAACATCGGGCACCTGGACTCGGCGGCGGGCGCGGTGGGCTTCATCAAGGCGGCCCTCACGCTGCACCACAAGGTCATCCCCCCCAGCCTCAACTTCAAGACGCCCAACCCCGCGTGCGACTTCCCCAACAGCCCGTTCTACGTGAACACGGAGCTGCGCGACTTCCCGCGAGGTGAGACGCCGCGCCGCGCGGGCGTCACGTCGCTGGGCATGGGCGGCACCAACGCGCACGCCATCCTGGAGGAGGCGCCGGAGCTGCCCGCCACCGACAAGGCCCGCCTGCCCGCGCAGGTGGTGCTGCTGTCGGCGCGCACGGAGAAGTCGCTGGAGGTCGCCACGGACCGGCTGGCCGCGCACCTGCGCGAGAACCCGGGCGTGGACCTGGCGGACGTGGCGTACACGCTCCAGCTGGGGCGCAAGCGCTTCGGCAAGCGCCGCGCGGTGGTGGCGCGCACCACGGAGGAGCTGGCCTCCGCGCTGGCGGAGCGCACGCCGGGCCGCGTGTTCTCAGGCACCGCGGAGAACAGCGGCCGTCCGGTGATGTTCATGTTCTCCGGGCAGGGCTCGCAGTACGTGGAGATGGGCCGCGAGCTGTACGAGACGGAAAGCACCTTCCGCGCCCAGGTGGACACCTGCGCGGAGAAGCTCAAGCCGCACCTGGGCCTGGACCTGCGCACCGTGCTGTACCCGGCCGCCGGGTCGCGCGAGCTGGCGTCGGAGCGCCTCAAGCAGACCGGCCTCACCCAGCCCGCGCTGTTCGTCATCGAGTACGCGCTGGCGAAGCTCTGGGAGTCGTGGGGCGTGACGCCGCACGCGATGGTGGGCCACAGCATCGGTGAGTACGTGGCCGCGTGCCTCGCGGGTGTTTTCACCCTGGACGACGCGCTGGCGCTGGTGGCCGCGCGCGGCCGGCTGATGCAGTCGCTGCCCGCGGGCTCCATGCTCGCGGTGTCGCTGCCCGAAGAGCACGTCACGCCCATGCTGCCGGAGGGCCTGTCCGTGGCCGCGGTGAACAGCCCGGCCACGTGCGTGGTCGCCGGCCCCACGCCGCTCATCGACGCGTTCGTGGAGACGCTGAAGCTCCAGGGCCTGGCGTCCTCGCGGCTGCACACGTCGCACGCGTTCCACTCCGCGATGATGGACCCCATCCTGGACGCCTTCCGCGAGGCGGTGCGCAAGGTGGCCCGGAAGGCGCCGACGAAGCCCTACCTGTCCAACGTCACCGGCACCTGGGTCACGGCCGAGCAGGCCACGAGCCCCGACTACTGGGCGAAGCACCTGCGCGGCGCGGTGCGCTTCGCGGACGGCGTGGCGGAGCTGCTCAAGGAGTCCGACGCCATCCTGCTGGAGGTGGGCCCGGGCAACACGCTCGTCACGCTGGCGCGGCAGCACCCGGACAAGGGCGCGAAGCACGCGCTGATCAACTCGCTGCGCCACCCGAAGGAGCAGGTCGCGGACCTGGACCACGTGCTGGCCACGCTGGGCCGGCTGTGGCTGGAGGGCGTGGAGGCGGACTGGGACGCGTTCCGGGGCGGAGAGAAGCGCCGCCGCATCGCGCTGCCCACGTCCCCCTTCGAGCGTCAGAAGCACTGGGTGGACCCGCGCAAGGAGACCGCCGCCGACGGCGAGCGCTCCGAGTGGGCCTCCGCGGATCAGAAGCAGCCCGTGGCCCGCTGGTTCTACCTGCCGTCGTGGCAGCGCGCGCTGCCGTCGCCGCAGGGCGCCTGGAGCGAGAAGAAGGCCACGTGGTGGCTGCTGCTCCCGGATGACTCCACCGAAGGCCTGGGCGCGCGGCTCGCGCTCAAGCTGGGCGAGGCCGGCCAGGACGTGGTGCGCATCACCCCGGCCGCCGTCACCGCGAAGCAGGACGAGCACCACTGGTCGCTTTCGCTGGGCGGCGAGGCCACGGTGCTGGAGGCGCTCACCGCGCAGGGCCGCGCCCCGGACCACGTGCTGCACCTGGGCACGCTGGGCCTGGGTGACGCGCACGGCGAGGCGGACTTCGAGGCGGCGCTGGGCAAGGGCTTCCTGGGGCTCTTGTCCCTGGCGCAGGCCCTGGGCCGTCAGCCCGGCACGCGTCCGGTGTCGCTGGTCGCCGTGACGAACCGCATGCAGGCGCTGGGTGACGAGGCGCCGAACCCGGAGCTGGCCACGGTGCTGGGCCCGGTGCGCGTGATTCCCCAGGAGTACGGCCACCTGTCCGCGAAGGCCGTGGACGTGCGCCTGCCGCCGTCCGGCAGCTGGCAGGAGACGGCGCTGGTGGAGGCCCTGCTGTCCGAGGCCGCCACGCCGTCCAAGCTGGAGACCGTCATCGCGTACCGGGGCGGCGCCCGCTGGGTGCAGCACTTCGAGCACGTGCCGGCGGACGCGCCGCGCGCCGCACAGCTGCCGCTGCGCGACGGGGGCGTGTACCTGCTCATCGGCGGCTTCGGCACGCTGGGCTTCTCCCACGCGAAGTCGCTGGCGAAGCGCGCGAAGGCGAAGCTGGTGCTCGCGGGCCGCACGGCGCTGCCGGAGCG
This sequence comes from Corallococcus caeni, assembly GCF_036245865.1. Classification (NCBI taxonomy): domain Bacteria; kingdom Pseudomonadati; phylum Myxococcota; class Myxococcia; order Myxococcales; family Myxococcaceae; genus Corallococcus; species Corallococcus caeni. The sequence continues at coordinate 913,914 of NZ_BTTW01000001.1, forward strand.
CTCGCAGTGGGACGGGCACCTGTCCGCCCATGGCGAGGACGACGCCGTCTCCCGCCGCATCCGTCAGGTGCGCGAACTGGAGGCGCTGGGCGCCCAGGTGCACGTGACGTCCGTGGACGCGGGCAACAAGGTCCAGGTGAAGGCCGCGGTGGACGAGGCGCTCACGCACTTCGGCACGCTGAACGGCGTGGTGTTCGCGGCGGGTGACGTGGGTCAGGCGCTCTTCCGCGCCATCCCGGACACCCGGCCCGAGGACGTGCGCGACACCTTCCACGGCCGCGTGCGCGGGCTGTACGCGCTGGAGGAGGCCGTGCGCGGACGCTCGCTGGACTTCTGCGTGCTGTCGTCGTCGCTGGCGGCGGTGCTGGGCGGCCTGGGGCTCGCGTCGTACTCGGCGGCCACGTCCTTCATGGACGCGTTCGCCACGAAGCAGGCGCAGACGTCGCCGGTGCCGTGGATGAGCGTGGGCTGGGACGCGTGGCAGTACGAGTCCCGCGCGGGCGGCGCGCAGAGCCCGTTCGGCGCGCTGGCCATCACGTCCGCGGAGGGCGAGGACGCCTTCGAGCAGCTCTTCCAGCTGGGCGCCGTGTCGCACGTGGCCGTGTCCACGAGCAACCTGCGCGCCCGCGCGCGCAAGTGGGCGCAGCCGGCCGCCTCGCAGGACAAGGCGGAGGCGAAGCAGGAGGCGGGGTCGTCCCTGGGCACCACGCCCCGGCCCACGCTCCAGAACGCCTACGTGCCGCCGCGCGACGCGCTGGAGGAGAAGATCGCCCAGCTGTGGCAGACGACGCTGGGCATCGACCAGGTCGGCGTGCACGACAACTTCTTCGAGCTGGGTGGCAACTCGCTCGTCGGCGTGAAGCTGATTGCCCGCGTGCGCGAGCAGTTCGGCGTCGCGCTGCCGGCCGTCACCCTCTACGAAGGCCCCACCGTGGGGGCGCTGGCCAAGCTGCTCAAGGCCGCCAGCGGCACCGAGGACACGGAACCCGCGCCCGAGGAGACCGAGGCGCTCAGCCGCGGGGAGCGCCGCCGCGCGCGCCGCGCGAACCGTCAGGGCGACAGCGCCTCCGACGAGGAGTAGCCGTCCCCTCCCCACCTTTCGCAGCCCGAGCACTTCCCATGTCCGCTGACACGAACATCGACGCGCAGGCCATCGCCATCGTCGGCATGGCCGGACGTTTCCCCGGCGCCCCCGACCTGGCCTCCTTCTGGAAGAACCTGCGCGACGGCGTGGAGTCCATCCAGCCCGTGCCCGACGCGGAGCTGGAGAAGCTGGGCGTGGACCCCGTCCTGCGCAAGGACCCGCGCCACGTGAAGGCCAGCGCCGCGCTCGCCGGCATGGAGCTGTTCGACGCGGGCTTCTTCGGCTTCACGCCCCGCGAGGCGGAGCTGATGGACCCGCAGCACCGCGTCTTCCTGGAGTGCGCGTGGGAGGCGCTGGAGAAGGCGGGCCACACGCCGGAGGGCTTCGACGGCTCCATTGGCGTGTTCGCGGGCGCGGCCACCAACACGTACCTGGTGTTCCACCTGGTCCCCAACTTCGACCAGTTGAGCGGCATGGACCAGGTGCAGATTGACGTGAACAACGGCGGCGACTTCCTGGCCACCCGCGTCGCGTACAAGCTCAACCTGCGCGGGCCCAGCTACTCCATCACCAGCGCGTGCTCCACGTCGCTCGTGGCCACGCACGCGGCCTGCCAGAGCCTCTTGAATGAGGAGTGCGACCTGGCGCTCGCGGGCGGCGTGTCCGTGCACGTGAAGCACCCGGAGGGCTACCCCTTCGTGCCCGGCGGCATCGTGTCTCCGGACGGCCACTGCCGCGCGTTCGACGCGAAGGCGGAGGGCACGGTGTTCGGCAGCGGCGTGGGCGTGGTGGTGCTCAAGCGGCTGGCGGACGCCATCCAGGACGGCGACCACATCCACGCCATCATCAAGGGCAGCGCCATCAACAACGACGGCGCGCTGAAGGTGGGCTTCACCGCCCCCAGCGTGGAGGGCCAGGCCACCGTCATCACCGAGGCCCTGGGCGCCGCGGGCGTGGCTCCGGAGACCATCGGCTACCTGGAGACGCACGGCACCGGCACGAAGATGGGGGACCCCATCGAGGTGCGCGCCCTCAACAAGGCCTTCAAGTTCCGCTCCGCCGCGGCCAAGGCGGCCCCGCCGAAGATTCCGGTGGGCTCGCTCAAGAGCAACATCGGCCACCTGGCCAACGCGGCCGGCGTCTCCAGCCTCATCAAGGCGGTGATGACGCTGGAGAACCGCCAGATTCCGCCCAGCCTCCACGTGTCGGAGGTGAACCCGGAGATTCCGTTCGCGGGCGGCCCGTTCTTCGTCAACACGAAGCTCACCGACTGGCAGGCGAACCCCAAGCACCCGCGCCGCGCGGGCGTGAGCTCCTTCGGCGTGGGCGGCACCAACGCGCACGTCGTGCTGGAGGAGGCCCCGGCCCTGCCGCCGTCCGGCGCGTCCCGGCCCGCGCAGCTGCTGGTGCTGTCCGCGAAGAGCGACGCGGCGCTGGACGCGGCGACGAAGAACCTGGCCGCGCACTTGAAGGCGCACCCCGCGCAGGCGCTGGCGGACGTGGCCTTCACGCTCCAGACGGGCCGTCAGGCCATGGCGAAGCGGCGCGTGCTGGTGTGCCGCGACCGCGACGACGCGATGGCCGCGCTGGACGTGGAGGGCAGCCCCCGCCTGTGGACGCAGACGCCGGACGTGCACGAGCGGCCGGTGGCCTTCCTGTTCCCCGGCCAGGGCTCGCAGTACGTGGGCATGGCGCGCGACCTGTACGCGTCCGAGCCCACGTTCAAGCGGCACCTGGACGCGTGCGCGGACAAGCTGACGCCGCACCTGGGCGTGGACCTGCGCACGGTCCTCTTCCCGGAGGCGTCCAAGGCGGAAGCGGCGACGCAGGCGCTGACGCGCACGGAGCTGACGCAGCCCGCGCTCTTCGCCGTGGAGTACGCGCTGGCGAAGCTGTGGATGGCGTGGGGCGTGAAGCCCTCCGCGATGCTGGGGCACAGCATCGGTGAGTACGTGGCCGCGTGCCTCGCGGGCGTGTTCACCCTGGACGACGCGCTGGCGCTGGTGGCCGCGCGCGGCAAGCTGATGCAGTCCCTGCCCGCGGGCTCCATGCTGTCCGCGAAGCTGGAAGAGTCCGCGCTCAAGCCGCTGCTCCCCTCAAGCGTCAGCGTGGCGGCGGTGAACGCGCCGGGTTTCACCGTCGTGGCCGGCCCCACCGACGCGGTGGACGCGCTCCAGGCGAAGCTGGAGGGACTGGGCGTGGAGGTGTCGCGGCTGCACACGTCGCACGCGTTCCACTCCGCGATGATGGACCCCATCCTCGCGCCCTTCACCGCGCGCGTGCGGCAGGTGAAGCTCAGCGCCCCCACCCTGCCCTTCCTGTCCAACGTGACGGGCACCTGGATTGAAGCGGCGCAGGCGACCGACCCGGACTACTGGGCCACGCACCTGCGCCAGGCCGTGCGCTTCTCCGCGGGCCTCCAGGAGCTGTCGCGCAAGTGGCCGCAGGCGGCCCTGCTGGAAGTGGGCCCGGGCACGGTGCTCACCACGCTCTCGAAGCAGCAGCCGGGCGCGGAGGGCCGCGTGCTCGTGTCCTCCACGCGGCACCCGCGCGAGCAGACGCCGGACCTCCAGGTGCTGCTGGGCGCGCTGGGCCGGCTGTGGCTGGGCGGCGTGACGGTGGACTGGAAGGGCTTCGCGGCGAACGAGCAGCGCCGCCGCGTGCCGCTGCCCACCTACCCCTTCCAGCGCGAGCGCTACTGGATCGACGCGAAGCCGCTGGGCGCAGGTGCCCGCGCGGACGCGCCCGCGTCGCTGGCGAAGCGCGCGGACGTGGCGGACTGGTTCTACGCGCCGTCGTGGAAGCTGTCCCCGCTGCCCAAGGCGAAGGACGTGGCGGGCGCGGGCTGGCTCGTGCTCGCGGACGACACCGGCGTGGCGGAGGCCCTGGCGCCGAAGCTGGGCGGGGACGTCTTCCGCGTCGTCCCCGGCGCGCGCTTCGAGCAGCGCCCGGACGGCACGTTCACGGTGGACCCGGCGCGCCGCGAGGACTTCTGCGGGGTGCTGGAGGCGCTGAAGAAGCAGGGCCGCGCGTTCTCGAACGTCGTGCACCTGTGGAGCCTGTCGCGCGAGCCCGCGCTGACGGAGAAGGCGCTGGACCTGGGCTTCCACAGCCAGCTGTTCCTCGCCCGCGCCCTGAGCGAGACGGGCCACCTGGAGCCCCTCACCTGGTCCGTGGTGGCGAGCCGCTCCGCCCGCGTGGAGCAGGCGGATTCCCAGCTGCCGGAGCAGGCCCTGCTGGTGGGCCCCACGCGCGTGCTGCCGCAGGAGTACCCGAACCTCGCCTGCCGCTTCGTGGACGTGGTGCCCGGCGACGCGGGCGCGGTGGCGGACCGGCTGGCGGCGGAGCTGCGTGCGGAGGCGCGTGACGCGGTGGTGGCCCTGCGTGGCCGTCAGCGCTGGGTCCAGACCTTCGAGCCCGTGCGCCTGGAGGCGGCCGGCGCGCAGGTGCTGCGCGACGGCGGCGCGTACCTCATCACCGACGGCCTCACCGGCATCGGCCACGCGCTGGCGTCCGAGCTGGCCACGGCGCACCGCGCGAAGCTGACCCTGGTGGAGACGGCGGACTTCCCCAGCCGCGGCCAGTGGACGGCGTGGGTGGAGAAGCACGGCGTGCAGGACGCGGTGTCCCGCCGCATCCAGCGCGCGCTGGCCCTGGAGCGCACCGGCGTGGAGATGCTGGTGCTGCCCGCGGCCCTCACGGACGTGGAGTCCATGCGCGGCGTGGTGGACACGGCGGTGGCGCGCTTCGGCCGCATCGACGGCGTCATCCACGCGGCGGGCGGCATGCAGGGCGCCACCCTGGGCACCATCGCGGAGACGGGCCCGGAGGAGTGCGCCTGGCACTTCCGCCCGCAGGTGCACGGCGTGCGCGTGCTGGCAGAGGTCCTCCCCAAGGAGGGCCCCGCGTTCTGCCTCCTCGTGTCGTCGCTGTCGTCCGTGCTGGGTGGCCTGGGCCAGGTGGCGCAGGCCTCCGCCAGCGCCTTCATGGACGCCTTCGCGGAGGCGCGCACGGAAGGGTTCGCCTACCCGTGGCTGAGCGTGGACTGGGACGCGTGGCAGTTCGCGGACGCGCAGGCCATGGCGGAGCTATCCCCCACGCTGGCCCAGTTCGCCATCCAGCCCGCGGAAGGCCTGGAGGCGCTGCGCCGCGCGCTGTCTCACGGTGAGGGCCAGCTGGCCGTCTCCACGGGCAGCCTGGCCGCGCGTCAGCGCCAGGGCCCGCGCGCCACGAAGGCGGAGAAGGGCAAGAAGGACGCGGCGAAGGGCAACAAGCACGCGCGGCCTTCCATCCTCACGCCCTACGCCGCGCCTCGCACGGAGCTGGAGAAGACCGTCGCGGGCATCTGGGAGCAGGTGCTGGGCATCGACGGCATCGGCATCAACGACAACTTCTTCGAGTTGGGGGGCCACTCGCTGCTGGCCACGCAGCTGCGCAACCACATCCACGCGGTGCTGAAGGTGGACCTGTCGCTGCGCGGCCTCTTCGAGACGCCCACCGTGGCCGGCGTCGCCGGGCGCGTGGAGCAGGAGCTGGGCAAGCGCGCGGCCTCCACGGAGAAGCCCATCGCGGAGCGCCTGCGCACCGCGTTCCCCACCGAGCGCCCCGCTCTGCTCACCGAGTACCTGCGCCACCACATCTCGGAAGGCCTGCGCATCCCGTTGGACAAGCTGCCCGCCGACGGCAGCCTCAAGGGCTACGACCTGCACGCGCTGGGCGCGGAGCTGGAGTACGACCTGCGGCAGGACTTCAAGTTCCAGCTCTACCCGCACGAGGTGCAGGCGCACCCGTCCATCCCGGAGCTGTCGAAGTACCTGCTCGTGGAGATGGACCGCCTGCAGGATCCGCAGCGCTTCGCGGAGAACAAGCCGCTGTCCGCGTACCCGCTGAAGCCCTACCGCGCCCAGGTGTCCGGCGTGCAGCGCACCAACACGGCGAAGAAGAACCCGCCCATGGTGTTCGTGCACTCCAGCCCGCGCGCGGGCTCCACGCTGTTCCGCGTGATGCTCGCGGGACACCCCCGGCTGTTCTGCCCGCCGGAAGTGAACCTGCTCTTCTTCGAGGGCATGCGCGAGTGGCGCGAGAACATCGGCTTCGGCTCCGAGATGGAGTGGACCACGGGCGGCCTGCAGTGGGCGCTCATGGAGCTGGAGAAGCTGGACTCGCCCGCCGGTGCCGCGCTGGTGGACCGGCTGGTCGCGGACGACGTGTCCGCGCAGGACGTCTACCGCCGCCTCCAGGAGAAGTCCGCGCCCCGGCTGCTCGTGGACAAGACGCCCACGTACGCCATGGACGTGGAGACGCTGGAGCGCGCGGAGCGGATGTTCGAGGGCAACAAGTACATCTACCTCTACCGCCACCCGCTCCCGGTGATGGAGTCCATCCTCCGGATGCGCTTCGACCGCCTCTTCGCCGCCGGCCTCTTCGGCGACGCGGACGTGGACCCCTACGTGGTGGCGGAGACGGTGTGGGCGCTGTCCAACCGGAACCTGCTCAACTTCTTCGACGGCATCGGCCGTGAGCGCTGCCACTGGGTCCGCTACGAGGACCTGGTCGCGGACCCGACGAAGGTGATGACCGGCGTGGCCCAGTTCCTGGGGCTCGAGTTCGACGAGCGCATGGTCCAGCCGTACGACGGCAAGAAGGACCGCATGATGGGTGGCCTGGGCGACCCCAACATCCTCCAGCACCAGGGCATCGAGAAGAAGATGGGCGAGTCCTGGAAGCGCATCAAGTGGCCCCGCGCGTTCGACGCCTCCACGCACGCCGTGATTGAACGGCTGGGCTATTCCGTGGAGGGCGCCACGCCCGCGCCGGCCCCGGTGGCCGCGCAGGTGGTGACTCCCGCCGCGAAGCAGAAGGTGACCGCGGCGGAGGCGGAGAAGCTGCTGGAGAACATGGACCAGCTCTCCGACGAGCAGGTGGCGGAGCTGCTCGCGGTGCTGGAAGACGCGGGCGGCGGTGACGGTGGTGGCAGCAGCAGCGAGGACGCGGCCTGAACATGACGCCCGAAGAGAAGCGAGCACGGCTGGCGCAGCTCCTGAAGGACAAGTCGCGCCCCGCCGCGAAGCAGGCGCCCCTGTCCTTCGCGCAGGAGCGGATGTGGTTCCTGGACAAGTGGAGCCCCGGCAGCGCGGCGTTCCACATGCCCACCGCGGTGCGCCTGACGGGCACCGTGGACACGGACGCGCTCGGCCGCGCCCTGTCCCTGCTGGTGGAGCGGCACGACACGCTGCGCACCACCTTCCAGGAGCGCGAGGGCGGCGCCGTGCAGGTCATCGCCTCCACGGGCGAGGTGCCGCTGGAGGTGATGGACCTCCAGGGCCTGCCGGTGTCCGAGCGCGACGCGGAGGCGCAGCGGCGCGTGGTGGCGCTCGCGCAGCAGCCCTTCAGCCTGGAGCAGGGGCCGCTGTTGCGCGCGGTGCTGATGCTCCTGGGCAACGGCGAGCAGGTGCTGCTGGTGGATCAGCACCACATCGTCTCCGACGGCTGGTCCATGGGCGTGCTCGTGCACGAGCTGGCCATGCTGTACCGCGCGTGCCTGGAGGGGCAGCCCTCGCCGCTCAAGCCGCTGCCCTTGCAGTACGCGGACTGGGCGGTGTGGCAGAAGGACTGGCTCCAGGGCGCGGAGCTGGAGCGCCAGCTCACCTACTGGAAGAACCGCCTCAACCCGCACGCGCTGCTGGAGCTGCCCCAGGACAAGCCGCGTCCGGCGCTGATGAGCTCCAAGGGTGAACGGCAGGTGATGCACCTGTCCCCCGCCCTCACCCAGGCCCTCAAGGCGCTGGGGCAGCGCGAGGGACGCACGCTGTTCGTGACGCTGCTGTCCGCGTTCAACGTGCTGCTGTCGCGCTACACCGGGCAGGACGACATCGTGGTGGGCACGCCCATCGCGGGCCGTCCGCGCGCGGAGGTGGAAGGGCTCATCGGCCTGTTCGTGAACATGCTGGCGCTGCGCTCGGACCTGTCCGGCAAGCCCACGTTCAAGGAGCTGCTGCGCCGCGTGCACGAGTCCACGCTGGACGCGTACGCGCACCAGGACATCCCCTTCGAGCGGCTGGTGGACGCGCTCAAGCCGGAGCGGCACCTCAGCCACTCGCCCATCTTCCAGGTGATGTTCGTCCTGCAGAACGCGCCCATGCCGGCCCTGGAGGCCCCGGGCCTGCTGATGGAGGCGAAGCCGGTGGACACCGGCACGACGAAGTACGACCTGTCCCTCCTGCTGGTGGACCTGCCGCAGGGCCTGCGCGTCACCGCCGAGTACAGCACCGACCTCTTCGAGCGCTCCACGGCGGAGCGCCTGCTGGGCCACTACCTGACGCTACTGGAAGGCATCGTCGCGCAGCCGGACCTGCCCATCTCCCGCCTGCCGCTGCTTCCTTCCGCCGAGCAGCAGCGCGTGATGAAGGACTGGAACGACACCGCCGTCACGCACCCGAAGGAAGCGACGCTCACGTCGCTCATCGCCGCGCAGGTGGAGCGCACGCCGGACGCCGTCGCCCTGGAGTTCGAGGGCAGCCGCCTCACCTACCGGGAGCTGGACGCCCGCGCGAACCAGCTCGCGCACGCGCTGCGCAAACATGGCGTGGGGCCGGAAGTCCGCGTGGGCCTGTGCGTGGAGCGGTCGCTGGAGATGGTGGTGGGCCTGCTGGGCACGCTGAAGGCGGGCGGCGCGTACGTGCCGCTGGACCCGGGCTACCCGCAGGAGCGCCTGGGCTGGATGCTGGAGGACGCGCGTCCGCCGGTGCTGCTGGTGCAGGAGCGGCTGCTGTCGCGGCTGCCGGCGTCGGACGCGAAGGTGGTGAAGCTGGACACGGGCTGGGAGGAGATTGCCCGCGAGCCCACCACCGCACCCACGCCCACCGCGACGCCGGACTCGCTGGCGTACATCATCTTCACCTCCGGCAGCACCGGCCGCCCCAAGGGCGCGATGAACGCCCACGGCCCGGTGGTGAACCGCCTGCTGTGGATGCAGTCCGCCTACCGGCTCACGCCGGACGACGTGGTGCTCCAGAAGACGCCGTTCAGCTTCGACGTGTCCGTCTGGGAGTTCTTCTGGCCGCTGATGACGGGCGCGAAGCTGGTGGTCGCGAAGCCCGGCGGGCACCAGGACCCGGGCTACCTCAAGGCGCTGATTGCCTCCGCGTCCGTCACCACGCTGCACTTCGTGCCCTCCATGCTCCAGGCCTTCCTGGACGAGCCGGGCGTGGCGGAGTGCACGTCGCTGAAGCGCGTGGTGTGCAGCGGCGAAGCGCTGCCCCTGGAGCTGAAGGAGCTGTGCCTGCGCACGCTGCCCGGTGCGGGGCTGCACAACCTCTACGGCCCCACCGAGGCCGCGGTGGACGTGACGTTCCACGCGTGCAAGGCGAACGACGGCCGCCGCTCCGTGCCCATTGGCCGGCCGGTGGACAACACGCAGATCCGCATCCTGGACGCGGAGCTCCAGCCGGTGCCGCAGGGCGCGGCGGGCGAGCTGTACATCGGCGGCGTGCAGGTGGGGCGCGGCTACCTCGCGCGGCCCTCGCTCACGGCGGAGCGCTTCATCCCCGACCCCTACGCGACGGTGCCGGGCGCGCGCATGTACCGCACGGGCGACGTGGCGCGGTGGCTGCCGGACGGCGAAATCGAGTACCTGGGCCGCGCGGACTTCCAGGTGAAGATCCGCGGCCTGCGCATCGAGCTGGGCGAGATTGAGTCGTCGCTGGAGAAGCACCCCACGGTGCGCCAGGCGGTGGTGCTCGCGCGCGAGGACCGGCCGGGCCAGAAGCGGCTGGTGGCCTACGTCACCGGCAAGGACGCGAAGCCGGAGGCCGCGGCGCTGCGCACCTTCCTGCTGGAGCGGCTGCCCGAGTACATGGTCCCGTCCAACGTCGTGGTGCTGGAGCGCATGCCGCTCAGCCCCAACGGCAAGGCGGACCGCAAGGCGCTGCCCGCGCCGGAAGCCGGTGGGACGGACCCCGCGCGCCCCTTCGCGGCGCCAGGGACGGCCATCGAGCAGCAGATCGCCCAGGCGTGGAAGGACCTGCTCCACGTGGAGCGGGTGGGCCTGGACGACCCCTTCTTCGAGCTGGGTGGCAATTCGCTGCTCGCCCTCCAGCTCCACCGCCGACTGACGGCGGAGCTGGGCGTGACGCTGGCGCTGACGGACCTCTTCCAGTACCCCACCGTGCGGGCACTGGCGGCGCGGCTGTCGCGCCGGGAGGACACGCCCTCGGAGGACGCGGCGCAGGCGGGCCGCTCCCGTGCCGAGGCGCGACGCACGGTCAACCGCCGCGCGGGAGCCTCGCGCGGTCGGGTGGAAACGGATGGAGACGCGGATGAGTGACGCAGTGGGTGGTGGCGAGGAGCGCATCGCGATCGTCGGCCTGGCGGGCCGCTTCCCGGGTGCGAAGACGCTGGAGGGCTTCTGGGAGATGCTCCGGCGCGGCGGCGACGCGCGCCGCGTGCCCACGGACGCGGAGCTGGACGACGCGGGCGTTCCGCAGGCCCTGCGCGCCCATCCGCAGTGGGTGCGCTCCAGCTACGTGCTGGAGGGCGCGACGGAGTTCGACGCGGGCCTCTTCGGCTACAGCCCGCGCGAGGCGGAGCTGATGGACCCCCAGCAGCGCATCTTCATGGAGTGCGCGTGGGAGTCGCTGGACAACGCCGGCTATGACCCGCTCCGCTTCAAGGGCGCGGTGGCCGTCTACGCGAGCGTGAGCTTGAGCTCGTACCTGCTGCGCGCGCTGATGCGGCAGCCGGACCTGATGGACGCGGCCGGTTCGTTCGGCGTGATGCTGGCCAACGACAAGGACTACGTGGCGACACGCGTGTCCCACCGGCTGGGCCTGCGCGGCCCCGCGGCGACGGTGCAGACGGCGTGCTCCAGCTCGCTGGTGGCGCTCCACCTGGCGTGCCAGAGCCTGCTGTCTGGCGAGAGCGACATGGCGCTCGCGGGCGGCTCCTCCGTGTCCTTCCCGCAGACGGCGGGCTACCTCTACCAGGAGGGGATGATCTTCTCGCCGGACGGCTACTGCCGCGCGTTCGACGCGAAGGCCAACGGCACCGTGCGCGGCGCGGGCGCGGCGGTGGTGGTGCTCAAGCGGCTGTCGGACGCGCTGAAGGACGGCGACACCATCCACGGCGTGCTCCTGGGCACGGCGGTGAACAACGACGGCGCGGGCAAGGTGGGCTTCACCGCGCCCAGCGTGGAGGGCCAGGCCGCGGTCATCGCGGAGGCGCTCGCCATCTCCGGCGTCACGCCGGACGACATCCAGTACGTGGAGGCCCACGCGACGGGCACCCCGCTGGGCGACCCGATAGAGGTGGCCGCGCTCAACCAGGCCTTCGGCGGCAAGGAGACGGGCCAGAAGCGCGTGGCGCTGGGCTCGCTCAAGGCGGCCATCGGCCACCTGGACGCGGCGGCCGGCATCGCGGGCGTGGTGAAGACGGTGCTCGCCATGGAGCACGGCGAGATTCCCGCGAGCCCCCACTTCCAGCAGCCCAACCCCGTCATCGACTTCGACGCGGGCCCCTTCTTCGTGCCCTCGCAGCCCCGGCCGTGGACCTCCGCGAACGGGCCGCGCCGCGCGGGCGTGAGCGCCTTCGGCATCGGCGGCACCAACACGCACGTCATCCTGGAGGAGGCGCCCAAGGCCGCCGCCCCCGCGCCGTCGCGCCGCGCGTGGCACGTGCTGCCCCTGTCCGCCCGCACGCCCGCGGCGCTGGACGCGGCGACGGAGCAACTGGCCGCGCACCTGGACGCGCACCCGAACGTGTCCCTGGCGGACGTGGCCTACACGCTCCAGGTGGGCCGCCACATCCACGAGCACCGCCGCGCGGTGGTGGTGAAGGACGTCGCGGACGCGAAGGCGGCGCTGCGGGACGCGCGTCGACTGCTGGGCGGCTCCGGCCTCAACACGCGCCGGCCGGTGGTGTTCCTCTTCTCCGGCCAGGGTTCGCAGTACGTGGACATGGGCCGGGGCCTCTACGAGCAGGAGCCCACCTTCCGCGCGGAGGTGGACGCGTGCTCGGAGAAGCTGAAGGCCCACCTGGGGCTGGACCTGCGCACGGTGCTCTATCCGCCCGCGGACGGGCGCGAGAAGGCCACCGAGCAGCTCAAGCAGACGTCCCTCACGCAGCCCGCGCTGTTCGTCATCGAGTACGCGCTGGCGAAGCTGTGGGCGTCGTGGGGCGTGACGCCGCAGGCGATGGTGGGCCACAGCATCGGTGAGTACGTGGCCGCGTGCCTGTCGGGCGTGTTCTCGGTGGACGACGCGCTGGCGCTGGTGGCCACGCGCGGCCGGTTGATGCAGTCCCTGCCCGCGGGCGCCATGCTGTCCGTGCGGCTGACGCCGGAGGCGCTGGCGCCGCTGATGGACGCGCGCCTCTCCGTGGCCGCCGTCAACGCGCCGGGCTTCACCGTCGTGGCGGGCCCCACCGACGCGGTGGACGGGCTCCAGGCGAAGCTGGAGGCCCAGAAGGTGGAGGTGTCGCGGCTGCACACGTCGCACGCGTTCCACTCCACGATGATGGACCCCATCGTCGAGGAGTTCCGCCAGGCGGTGGCGAAGGTCGCGCGCAAGGAGCCGAAGGACCTCTACCTGTCCAACGTCACCGGCGCCCACGTGACGCCCGAGGACGCGGTGAGCCCGGCGTACTGGGCCCGCCACCTGCGCGACGCCGTGCGCTTCCAGGACTCGGCGACGCTGCTGTTGAACGACCCCGAGCACGTCTTCCTGGAGGTCGGTCCCGGCAACGCGCTGGCCACGCTGGTGCGCCGCAACGCGAAGGAGGGCACGTTCCCGGCCATCCTCACGACGCTGCCCGCGCCGCGCGACGCCCAGCAGGACGCGCTCACGCACGCCACGGACGCGTTCGCGAAGCTGTGGCTCGCGGGCGCGAAGACGACCGCCGGCCGCGTCTACAAGGGTGAGGCGCGCCGCCGCATCCCCCTGCCCGCCTACCCCTTCCAGCGCGAGCGCTACGACCTGCTCAAGGGCCCGCCGCCCGCGCTGCCTCGCGCCGCCACCGCCGCACGGACTGCTCCGAATCAGGGCGTGGAGCTGACCGTCCCGGTGTGGCCGCGCACGCGCGCCTCGCCACGGGTCCCGTCGCTTTCCGGGCAGCGCTGGCTGGTGCTGGAGGCGGAGACGCCGGTGGCCTCGCGCGTGGCGGAGCGGCTGCGGCAGGCGGGCGCGGACGTGGTGTCGCTCGTCGCGGGCCAGGGCGCGTCGGATCCGGTGACGAAGCGCTTCGCCGTGGACGTGGCCTCGCCCGGCGCGGTGAGCGAGCACCTGGAGCGGCTGCGCGGGGAGGACTGGACGCCCGCGCACGTCGCGTACCTGTGGCCGCTGGTGAAGGAGCCGCGCGACCTGGAGGCGGGGCTCACGACGTCGTTCCACGGGCTGCTCGCGCTGGCGAAGGCGGTGGGCCCGGGCGCGGCGAAGACGCCCGTGACGCTGGACGTGGTGACCACCGGCGCCCAGGACGTCACGGGCGAGGAGCCGCTGCTGCCCTGGCAGGCGGCCGCCGTGGGCACAAGCCGCGTGCTGCCCCAGGAGTACCCCGGCCTCACCGTGCGCGCCGTCGACGTCACCTGGCCCGCGCCGGACGAGTCCGCGTCCGGCCCGTGGCTGGAGCGGCTGGTGACGGAGCTGGCCACCGGCAAGGAAGCGGTGGTCGCGCTGCGCGGCCCGTACCGCCACGTGGAGGCGTTCGAGTCCATCGACCTTCCCGACGCGGCACCCTCGACGGACGCCAGCACCGCGCAGGCGGCGGGGCTCAAGGACGGCGGGGTCTACGTCATCGTCGGCGGCCTGGGCCGCGTGGGGCTCGCGCTCGCGGAGCAGCTCACGCAGGCGGTGAAGCCGAAGCTCGTGCTGCTGTCGCGCCGCACGCTCCCCGCCCCCGGCGAGTGGGACGCGTGGCGCGCGGGCCACGACGCCCAGGACGCGACGTCCAAGGCCATCGAGCGCATGCGCGCGCTGGAGCAGGCGGGCGCGCAGGTGCTGGCGCTGCGCGCGGACGCGGGCGTGCCCGGTCAGCTCGACAAGGCGCTCCAGGTGGCGGAGGCGAAGTACGGCCGCGTCGACGGCGTCTTCTACGCGGCGGGCGACGGCGGCATGGCCACCCGCATCTCCGTGGACGAGTCCACGCCGGAGGCCACGGCCCCGCTGCTGGCCGGCCGCTTCGGAGGCCTCACGCAGCTGGCGGAGGCCCTGGCGTCACGGCGTCCGGACTTCGTCGTGGTGCAGTCCTCCCTCACCGTGGTGCTGGGCGGCATGGCGGTCAGCGCGGTGGCGGCGGCGCACGCCGGCATGGACGCGCTCGCGGCCCGGCAGGCCCGGCTGGGGGGCACCCGCTGGTACACCGTGGACTGGGACGTGTGGGGCGTGGGCGAGGGCTTCCGCCCCGACGCCGTCATCTCCCCCACCGAGGGCTTCCGCCTCCTGCGCGCGCTGCTCAATCAGCCCGCCGGCGGACGGTTCCTCGCGTCCCGAGGCTCGCTGGAGGCGCGGCTCCAGGTGGCGCGTGACGGCACCTCCACCGCGCGCGCGGGAGGAAGCGCCAGCGGCAGGCACCCGCGTCCCCCGCTCGCCAACGCCTTCGTCGCCCCGCGCGACGAGACCGAGGAGAAGGTCGCCGCGCTCTGGCAGGACCTGCTGGGCGTGGAGTCGGTGGGCATCACCGACAACTTCTTCGAACTGGGCGGCCACTCGCTGCTGGGCGTGCAGCTCCTGTCGCGAATCCGCGAGGCCTTCCAGGTCGAGCTGTCCATGCGCGCCCTCTTCGAGTCCCCCACCGTGGAGGTGATGACGGTGGCCATCGTGGAGGCGAGCGCCAGCCAGCTCGACCCGGAAGCCCTGGAAGCCATGCTCGCGGAGCTGGAGCAGGGCTGAAATCGCCTAGGAACGCCGGGCCCGCGCGCACTCCCGTAGTACCGTGCGCGGGCCCTTGACCCTCCTGCCCCCCAGGAGAAAGAGACGTGGAATGAGCCTCGCGCAACGCCTGACCGTCACCCAGCCCATGCGGGTCTTCTGGATCACCTGGTTCGGTCAGCTCATCTCGATCCTGGGCTCGGGCCTCACGGCCTTCGGCGTGGGCGCGAAGGTCTTCCTGGACACGCGCTCCACCACGCAGTTCGCGCTCCTGTCCTTCTTCGCGTTCGCGCCCATGGTCGTCCTGGCCCCGCTGGCCGGGACGCTCATCGACCGGTGGGACCGCCGCCGCGCCATGCTGCTGGCGGACATGGGCAACGGCCTGAGCACGCTCATCATCTTCGCGATGGTGCTGGCGGACAGCAGGGGCCTCTTCAAGCTCCAGGCCTGGCACTTCTACCTGCCCGTGTCCTTCGGCGCGTGCTTCGGCGCCTTCCGCTGGCCGGCCTTCTTCGCCACGGTGACGCTGCTGGTGCCCAAGCAGCACCTGGGCCGCGCCAACGCCATGGCGGAGGTGGCCAGCGGCGCCAGTCAGATCCTCTCCCCCATCATCGCCGGAGGGCTCATCGACAGCGTGGGCCTGGTGGGCGTGCTGTCGGTGGACGTCTGCAGCTTCACCATCGCCATCGTCACCCTGCTGATGGTCCGCTTCCCGCGTCCCCCGGTCTCCGCGGAGGGCCAGCAGGGCAAGGGGTCCATCCTCGCGGAGATGAAGCAGGGCTGGAGCTTCATCAGCAGCCGCAAGGGGCTCGTGGCGCTCCTGGGCTTCACCGTCGTGGCCGTGCTGTGCATGGACCTGGTGGTGCTGCTCATCACCCCGCTGGTGCTGGCCTTCACGGACATCTCCACGCTGGGCATCATCGCGTCGGTGGCGGGCGTGGGCGCGCTGCTGGGCGCCGTCGGCATGGGCGTGTGGGGCGGTCCCAAGAACCAGCTGCACGGCATCCTGGGGTTCCAGATCCTCTCGGGCCTGGTGCTCTTCATGGCCGCGCCGTCGCCCAGCGTGCCGCTGGTGGCCACCGCCGCCGCGCTCTACCTGTTCACCATGCCGCCCATGGTGGCGAGCAGCCAGTCCATCTGGCAGCGCAAGATTCCGGCGGACCTCCAGGGCCGCGCCGCGGCCGTGAAGCGGATGGTCACCCTGTGCATGTCGCCGTTCGCCAGCCTCATCGCGGGGCCGCTCGCGGACGACCTCTTCGAGCCGGCCATGGCCCCGGGCGGCGCGCTCGCCAGCAGCATGGGCCGCATCCTGGGCGTGGGCCCGGGGCGCGGCATCGCCGTCATCTTCATCGTCCTGGGGCTGATGACGCTCACGAACGTCGCGTTCGCGTGGACCAACCCGCGCCTGCGCAACCTGGACCGCGAGCTGCCGGACGCCCTGCCTGACGGGGGCGCAACCCCGGACACCGCCGCCGCCCCCCCGCCGACCGCCCCCACCGCTGGAGCCTCCGCGTCATGAGTGCCTTCTCCCAGGTCCTGCGCATGCTGCGCATGTTGCCGTCCGCCATGGCCGTGGCCGCCCCGGGCGTGGGGCCGTGGATTGCCCGCCGCCGCTGGCCGCGCGCGGAAGGGGTCCTCACGCTGCCCGGCCTGCACGGCAAGGTGGAGGTGCTGCGCGACACGTGGGGCGTGCCGCACATCTTCGCCAGCGACGAGCACGACCTGTTCTTCGCCCAGGGCTACGTGCACGGGCAGGACCGGATGTGGCAGATGGAGATGGGCCGCCGGCTGGTGGACGGCCGGCTGGCGAGCCTGCTGGGCCCCATGCTGGTGTCCGCGGACGAGTTCCTGCGCACCATGGGCCTGCGCCACCTGGCCGAGCACGCCTGGGAGCAGGTGGACCCGGAGGCGCGCGCCATCCTGGAGGCCTACAGCGCGGGCATCAACGCGCGCATCGCCGCGGAACCGCTGCCCTACGAGTTCACCGTCATGGGCGCGGAGCCCGCGCCGTGGACGCCCGTGGACTCGCTCGCGCGCGGCAACCTGCTGGCGATGATGCTGGGCGGCAACCACCGCATCGAGCTGTTCCGCGCCCGGCTGGTGGCCGCCGTGGGCGAGGAGGTGGCCAACACGCTCCTGCCGCAGAACGCGCCGGAGACGCCGCTCATCGTCCCGAAGGAGGCGCGCCTGCCGGGCCTGAAGTCCGTGAAGACGATGTCCGGCCTGGACAGCGTGGACGCGGTGATGGGCGACCCGAACATCGTCTCCGGCAGCAACAACTGGGTGGTGCACGGCCAGCGCACGAAGAGCGGCCAGCCGCTGCTCGCCAACGACGTGCACATCCCGCTGGGCATGCCGTCCACCTGGTACGAGAACGGCCTGCACGGCGGCCGCTTCCAGCACGTGGGCTTCTCCCTGCCCGGCGTGCCCATGCTCATCGTGGGCCACAACGGGAAGGTGGCCTGGGGCATGTCCAACCTGGGGCCGGACACCCAGGACTTCTACATCGAGAAGCTGGACGACCCGAAGGCGCCCAAGCAGTACCTCTACCAGGGCACCTGGCACGACCTGCACGTGCGCCGCGAGGAGATCGAGGTCAAGGGCGGCGCCCCCGTGGTCATGGAGGTGAAGAGCACCCGGCACGGCCCGCTGATGAACAAGGTGATGGCGGACGAGATGAAGGACGGCGAGCCGATGTCCCTCAAGTGGGCGCACCGGGAATGCCAGCCGCTCATCAACGCCGTGCTGAAGCTCAACCTGGCGCGGGACTGGGAGTCCTTCCGCGGCGCGATGAAGGCATGGGAGGGACCGGGCCAGAACTTCGTGTACGCGGACACGGCGGGCAACATCGGCTACCAGGCCACGGGGAAGATTCCCATCCGCCAGGGGCACCAGGGCCTCCTCCCCATGCCGGGCTGGACGGGCGAATCCGAGTGGACGGGCTTCATCCCCTTCGAGGAGCTGCCCGCGTCCTTCAACCCGCCCGCGGGCTACGCGGCCACGGCGAACAACAAGATCACCTCCGACGACTACCCGCACCTCATCGCGCACAACTGGTTCCCCGGCTACCGCGCCAAGCGCATCACCGACCTGCTGGAGGCGGGCACGCAGCACAGCGTGCAGACGATGCGGGACATCCAGGCGGAGACGTACTCGCTGCCCGCGGAGGCGCTGCGCCCCTACTTCCTGGCGGCGGCGCTCCCCGCCGACGACACCCAGCGCCAGGCGGTGGACGCGCTGAAGGCGTGGGACCTGCGCTTCGAGCCGGAGGCCGTGGGCGCCACCGTGTTCCAGGCCTGGTACATCGAGGTGCTGCGCAAGCTGCTCCAGCACAAGCTGGAGCCCGCGCTGGTGTCCGAGTACCTGATGGGCCAGTACGAGCGGCACGGCAGCCTGCACATGCCCTTCGTCATCGGCCAGATGTCCCAGCCGGACAGCGACTGGTGGGACGACCCGAAGACGCCGGAGAAGGAGACGCGCGACGACATCCTCCGCGCGGCGCTGGCGACGGCCACCGCGTGGCTGGTGAAGACGTACGGCCCGAAGCCGGAGGCGTGGGCCTGGGGCCAGGTGCACCAGCTCACCTACGCGCACCAGCCGCTGGGCGGGCCCGCCATCCCCGGCCCCATCCGGCGCGTCTTCAACAGCCGCACGGTGCCGGCCCGCGGGGACAACTACTCCGTGGACGGGGCGTCGTTCCTCTGGGCCCGGCCCTTCAAGGTCGTCCACGGCACCGCGCTGCGGATGATTGTCGACCTGGCGGACCTGTCCCGCTCCGTGTCCATCCACGCGCCGGGGCAGACGGAGCACCTGTTCCACAAGCACCGCGATGACCTGATGGAGCTCAACCGCAAGGTGGAGTTCCACCCCATGCTCCACACGCGCCAGGCCGTGGAGCAGCACCGCGAGGCCACGCTGACGCTCACGCCCGCGGTGGCCCTGGCCAAATAAAACAACCCGGACTTGAAGGCCGCCACTCCCCCCGGAGCGGCGGGCCTCCAGGCCCGGGTCCATTGCTTTTGAGGCTCCACCAGGAGCCGGCACTCGTATTCGCGCTGGGTTCCCCCTCAGAAACCCGGCGCTTCCCCCTTCTATGTGCCAGCCCCTGCGTCCCCCTCATTTCCCGCGCATGCCGCGGTGAGCTAGAAAGTCCCCCGACTCCCCGACTCACCGTGTCGCGCTGCGCGGGCCCCCCTGCTTCCCGTGCTGCGATGAAGGAACAGTACCGGGACCCCCTGTTTCGATCTGTGAAGCGGCCCACAGGCTGTGTGTGAAGGCGTTCACACCTGCCGGACTTGTCCGCCGGACCTGGATGGGAGGCTTCCCTACCTGTATCCAGGGATTCCGGGCAGAATGGCGCTCCCCTCATGTCCTACGCGCAGCTGCTGGCCGAAATCCCCATGTTCGAGAGCCTCGGCCGGGAGGACCTGGAGAACATGTCGTCGCTCCTCCAGCCCCGGCGCTTCGCACGGGGGGAGGTCATCTTCCACCGGGGGGACGTGGGCACCGCGCTGTTCATCATCCGGCGGGGACAGGTGGCCATCCGGCTGTCCTCCAGCGAGGGGCGGGAAATCACCCTGGCGCTGCTGGACCGGGGGGACGCCTTCGGGGAGCTGTCGCTGCTGGATGGCGAGGTGCGCTCCACCGACGCGATGGCGCGCGAGGAGGCGCACCTGCTCACGCTCCAGCGCGAGGACTTCCGGCGCTACCTGGAGACGCGGCCGCAGGTGAGCCTGGCGCTGCTGGCGAACATGAGCCGGCTGGTGCGGCGCACGACGCAGCTCGTGTACGACTCCGCCTTCCTGGACGCGCGGAGCCGCCTGGTGCGGGTGCTGCTGGAGCTGGCGAAGACGCAGGGCAAGCCGTCCCCCGAAGGGCTGGCCATCACCCCGAAGCTCACGCAGTCGGAGCTGGCCAACCTGTGCGGCGTCACGCGCGAGAGCGTGAACAAGTGGCTGCGCTACTACGTGCGCGAGGGGATGCTCAGCTTCGAGGGCGGGCAGATTGTCCTCATCCAGCCGGAGCGGCTGGGACAGGACGCGGAGTAGCCGTCAGCCGCGCACGCGGAAGAGGGCCAGGGGCTCCTCTCGGCCCTTCACAATCACCGGGGCCAGGGGCTCCAGCGCGAAGGCGTCCGCGTCCAGCAGGGCGCGCGTGGCGTCCGTGACCAGCACTTCGCCCGGCCGCGCGACGCCGCACACGCGGGCCGCCACGTTGGTGGCGTCTCCCACGGTGGCGTACTGGAGGTAGCGCTCCGAGCCGATGTTGCCCGCGGCCACCGGGCCGGAGTTGAGCCCGATGTGGACCTGAATCTCCGGCGCGCCCTCCTGCCGCCAGCGGGCGTTGAGGGCGGCCAGGGCGTGCTGCATCTCCACGGCCGCGCGCACGGCCCGGTCCGCGTCGTCCAGCCGCGCGAAGGGGGCGCCCCACACGGCCATCAGCGCGTCGCCGATGTACTTCTCCAGCGTGCCCTCGTGGCGGAAGACGATGTCCGCCATCACCGGGAAGTACGCGTTGAGCATGTCCACCACCTGCCGGGGCTTGAGGCGCGAGGACATGGCGGTGAAGCCGGTGATGTCGGAGAAGAGGATGGTGACGTTGGCCTCGCGCACCTCCAGCGGCACGCCCCGCAGGGCCTTGAGCTGGCGCACGACGTCCGGCGGGAAGAAGCGCTGGTAGGCGTTCCTGAGCACCGCCTCCTCCTCCAGCCGCCGCGCCAGGTGCGCGTGGTCCAGGGCGATGGCGGCCTGGTTGGCGAAGGCGGTGAGGAACTCCAGGTCCTCGTCGGTGAAGAGGCCGCCCTGCGTGAGGCTGTCCAGGTACAGCACGCCCAGCACCGTGTCGCGCGTGCGCAGGGGCACGCAGAGCGACGCGCGGATGGACTGGCGGAAGACGGAGTCCGCGCCCTGGAGCCGCGCGTCGTCCTTCGCGTCGGTGAAGAGGGCCGCCACGCCGCGCGAGTGCACGTAGTCCACGATGTGCTGGCTGAAGAAGCGCTCCGGCAGCGCCCCACCTTGCGCGCCCCGGGCCACGCGCGGCACCAGCGCCCCGGTCTCCCGGTCCACCAGCAGCACCAGCGCCCGGTCCACCGCCCAGATTTGAAACACGAGCTGCAGCACGCGCTCCAGCAGCCCGTCCACCGGGCCCGGGGATGAGAGAATCTGCCCCACCTTGAGGAGCACCTGGAGCTTGTCGCGGGTGCGGTCCGGCGAGCGCGTGTCGAGCAGCGCCTCCATGGGCCCGCCGGAGAAGCGCGTCTCCAGGGGCTGCGTGCGCAGCGGGCCCCAGCCGTCCGGCAGCGGCGTGTCCGGGGACACCAGCCGGAACCACACCTCGCCGCAGCGGAAGGACTGGCCGTGGCCCAGCTCCTGGCGGGAGACGCGGTGCGGCCCCACGAAGCTGCCGTTCTTGCTGTCCAGGTCCACCAGCACCACGCGCCCGCCCGCGCGCTCCAGCCGCGCGTGGCGCCGCGACAGGCTGGGGTGCGGCACGCGGATGCCGTTCTCCTCGGTGCGGCCGATGGTGGTGGTGCCCTCCGGCAGCATCACCACCCGTTCATCCACCTGGCCTGGGTTGAGGATGAGGCGCATGGGCTCAAGACCGAGGTGGGAGGAGGACGGGGCTCAGGTGGGCCCCTTGGCCGTGAAGGCCCCGGGCCGGGGCGCGGGCCCGGGCGCCTCCAGGACGGCGGGGGCCACCTGTTCGGAGGTGGCGTCCGCGGAGGACGCGGACTGGCTGCCCTGGCGGGCCACCACCTCGTGCACGCGCAGCGGCTGTCCTCCGGGCCCTGACAGGTACCGCTCTCCGGCGGCGCGGCAGTCGAAGGCGCCCGCGAGCCGGGCGGCCAGCGTCTCGCTCACCAGCACCTGGTCGCGCGCGGCCACGGTGGCGAGCCGGGCCGCGGTGTTCACCACGTCGCCCAGCACCGTGTGGTCCAGGCGCCCGCGCCCGGCGGCGCCCACGTTGCCGGAAACGACCGGCCCGGTGTCCACGCCCATGCAGACGCCGTGGGCGTACGGGGACGCGTCGCCGCCGCTCCACGCCAGGCCCTGCAGCCGCTGCTTCACCGCGAGGCACGCGTCCAGCGCGCGCGCCACGTGGCCTTCGCCCTGGAAGACGGCCATCACCGCGTCGCCCAGGAACTTGTCCACCACGCCGCCGCGCGACTCCAGCTCCGGGAGGATGACCTCGAAGTTGGCGTTGAGCCGGCGCAGCGCGGACTCCGGCGGGTGCTGGCGGGTGACGGCGGTGAAGTCCGCGACGTCCAGGAAGGCCACCGTGGCGTCCACCTGCTCGCCCGCGAGCGCGCCGGGGCCGCGCACCAGCGGCAGCACCCGGTCCACGATGCCGCCGTGCACGAACATGCGCAGCAGCGCGTTCTCCTCCGTGGAGCGCACCGCGCGGCGCAGCTCCGCCACGTGGCGCACCGTCTTGGCCAGCGTGGACTCCAGGTCGTCCAGGTCCACCGGCTTCACGAGGAAGTCGAACGCGCCCCGGTTCATCGCCGTGCGCAGGTTGGGCATGTCGCCGTACGCGGAGACGATGACCACCTTCACCAGCGGATCCACCTCCCCCACGCGCGACAGGAAGGTGAGCCCGTCCATGCGCGGCATGTTCAGGTCGCACAGCACCGCGTGCGTGTCCGGGTGCTGGCGCAGCGCCTCCAGCGCCTCCTCGCCGTCGCGGGCGAAGACGAAGCGGTAGACGCCGTCGCGCACGTGCCGGCGGAAGCGCTGGCGCATGAGCACCTCCACGTCCGGCTCGTCGTCCACCACCAGCACCGTGGCGGCCTGCGCGGCGCGGCCCGCCTCCACCAGCGCGACGAAGGCGGCGGCCAGCTCGCGCGCGGAGGTGAAGCGCTGCTCCAGCTTCGGGTGCAGGGCGCGCTGGAAGAAGGCGTCACCGCCCGCGCCCAGCTCCGGCACCAGCTGCGAGACGGCCACCGCGGGCGGGTGGAAGGCGCCGCGCAGGAGGGCGCCCACGGACTCGGCGCCGTAGGGGAACTGGCCGGTGAGGGCGCGGTAGAGCACCACCGCGAGCGACCAGAGGTCCGCGCGGGCGTCCAGGTCCGGATCCGCGCGCAGCTGCTCCGGGCTCATGTAGCGCAGCGTGCCGGTGAGCCCTTCGGCCTGCGCGGGCGCCCCCGTGGGCAGCAGCGAGCGCGCGAGCCCGAAGTCGAGCACCTTCACCACCTCCTCGCCGTCCACGTGGGCGAGGAAGAGGTTGGCGGGCTTCAGGTCGCGGTGGACGAGCCCCGCCGCGTGCGCCGCCGCCAGGGCCCGGGCCACCGGCGTGACGAGCGCGGCCACGCGGGCCGGGGACAGGCGCCCCTGCTGGGTGAGGCGCGTCTCCAGGTCCTCGCCCTCCAGCAACTCCATGACGATGTACGGCACGCCGCCGTCCACGCCGGAGTCGTGCACCTGCACCACGTGCGGGTGGCGCAGCCGGGCCACGGCCTGCGCTTCCTGTTCGAAGTGGCGGTGCGCCTCCGGCGTGCGCGCGACGACGTCCGAGGCGATGAGCTTGAGGGCCACGTGCCGCTGGAGTTGCAGATCGACGGCCCGCCAGATGGCGCCCATGCCACCGCCGCCAATCCTGCGCTCCAGCGCGTACCTGCCGCCCAGCGGGCGTCCGGTGTCCATCAGCCCTGTGTCTCCGTCCCGGGCACGGCCTGGCGCGCGTGCCTCGCGAAGCCGGGGATGATGGCACACCTGGCCCCGCCCCGGGCGTGCCCATTCGGTACCGTCGCCCAGGGCTCCGGGGCCCGGCCGCACGCCCGGTGTGGGAGGGGGAGCGTCAGGCGCGCGTCAATGCCTGGGCGAGCCGGGGCAGGACGTCGCCCGCCCTCGCCTCCACGCGCACATCCGCCAGGGCGTCGCCCCGGCTCTCCCCGATGTTGAGGATGCCAATGGGCATGTGCCGCTCCGCGGCGCGGGTGACGAAGCGGTAGCCGGAGTAGACCGTCAGCGACGAGCCCACCACCAGGAGCGCGTCCCCCTCCTCCACCAGCGCGAACGCGTCCTGCACCAGCGGCGCGGCGACGTTGTCGCCGAAGAACACCACGTCCGGCTTCAGCGTCCCGCCGCAGCGCGTGCACGCGGGGACGTGGAAGCCCTCCATCGCCTCCGGCGGCAGCTCCGCGTCTCCGTCCGGACGCAGCTCCACGACGGCGTGCGCGAAGTCCGGGTTGAGGCCCAGCATCCGCGCCTGGAGCGACGCGCGGGGCTCCTGCGCGCCGCACGCCAGACAGCGCACCCGCGACAGCGCGCCGTGCAGCTCCAGCACGCGCTCACTGCCCGCCGCGTGGTGCAGGCCGTCCACGTTCTGGGTGATGAGGCCGGGCACCACGCCCGCCTTCTCCAGCGCGGCCAGCGCGAGGTGGGCGTCGTTGGGACGGGCGGAGGTGAAGCGCGGCCAGCCCAGCAGGCTGCGCGCCCAGTAGCGCTGGCGCACCTCCGGCTTGTGCAGGAACTCGCGGTGCTGGATGGGGTTGCGCACCTTGTGGCGCGTCTCCGGGCCCCGGTAGTCGGGGATGCCGGACTCGGTGCTGCATCCGGCGCCCGTGAGCACCACGACGCGGCGTCCGCGCAGCAGCGAGGCCAGGGCGTCCACGCCCGCTTCGGGCGGGAGGGCGGCGACAGGGGAGTCCGTGAGGAGCGTCATTCCACCCTCCGTATAACGTGGGCCCCTCGCGCCCGCCCGCTGGCCGTGGTGCCTCCCGTCGGGGAGGGAGGCGGCTGGCGGGCCTTCGCGTCGCCGGGGAGAAGACTCACCGGGTGAGCGCGTCCCGGGAGGGGTCCGCGGGCTTCGGCGTGGCCATGGCGGCCTTGAGGTCCCTGCGCGCGGAAGGGGGCAGCCTGGCGATCCACCGGTCCATGGCCTGGCGGAGCTCCGGCACGGAGGACTCCTCGTCGGGCAGCGCGGCGGCCTCCAGGCGGGCCTCGGCGACGAGCCGCACGGCGCGGGCCGGGTCCTGCTTCGCGTCCCACAGCGCGCGGCCCAGCATGTAGCGCGCGGCGGGGCGCTCCGCCGGACGGGGCCGGGCGCGCTCCCAGCCCGCGACGGCCTTCTCCAGCGGGGCCAGCGCCTCGCGCGGACGGCCCAGCACCATGTACGTGCGCCCCAGGTCCACCAGGGCTCCCGTCCAGCCGCCGTTCACGTCGTCCGGCAGGGACGTCTGGAGCGCGGCGGCGCGCTGGAAGTACGGCAGCGCCTGGTCCGGCTGGTTGCGGTAGCTGAGCGTCTGCCCCATGCCCCGGAGCACCAGCGCCAGCGTGGGGTGGTCCGGGCCCAGGCTCTTCTCCACCTGCTCGAGCGCCGTGGCGAAGCGCTGGGTGGCCTCCTCCAGCCGGCCCAGGTGCACCAGCAGCGTGCCGATGTTGTTGACGATGATGGCCACGGTGGAGCTGTCGCGCCCCTCCGTCGTCTCCGCGATGCGCAGCGCGCGCTCGTAGAGGGGCAGCGCCTCCTCGCGCTTGCCCTGGTACTGAAGCGCCAGCGCCAGGCTGTTGAGCGCGTCCGCCACCTGCGGGTGGTCCGGTCCCAGCGAGCGCTCCAGCAGCGCCAGCGCGCCCCGGGCCAGCCGCTCCGACTGCACGAAGTCGCCCTGCTGCCAGCGCACGCTGGCCTGCTCCAGCCGGATGCGCGCCACGTCCGGGTGCTCGGGCCCCAGCGCGCCGCGCACGGTGCCCAGGGCGCGCTCGTACAGGCCCAGGGCCTCCTCCGCGCGTCCCTGCGAGCGGCGCACGGTGCCCAGCTCCACGCGCACGTCCGCGACCTCCAGGGCCTCCGGGCCGAAGCGCTTCTCCAGGAAGGACAGCGCGCGGGTGAGCTGCTCGTGGGCCTCCGGGTAGCGGCCCTGGCGCGACAGCAGCCGGCCCAGGTTCATCGCGAGCGCGCCGGCCAGCTCCCTGCTGCCGCCCAGCCGCTCCACCGCGGCGCTGGCGCGCTCCGCGGCCTGCTGCCCTTGCGCGTAGTGGTCCAGCCGTTCGCCCGTCACGCGCACCGCCAGCGTCCACGCCCGGGCGGCGGCGTCGTCGTTGCGGCCGGCCTCCGCGCTCCACGCGGCCTGGAGCACCGTGGCCTCCGCGCCCCGGTAGTCCCCTGCCCCGTCCTTCAGCTCCGCGAGCAGCAGCAGCGCGTCCGCGGCGCCGGACCAGTCCCCCGCGGCGCGCGCGGCCTGGGCCACGGGCTCCACGCGCGCCACGCCCTGCGAATAGCGGCCGGCGGCGCGCAGGGCCCTGGCGTCCACGAGCGCCTGGAGCAGCGAGACGGTGCGGTCCCTCGCGGCGGCGTCATCCGGCGAGGAGTGGCCCCGCGACGTCAGCGCCTCCACGTCCGAGCAGCCCGCCAGCGGCGCCAGCCCCTCCACCGCGCGGGGCGCGCGCTCCACGAGGTCCGGATCCGCCTGGGTGAACAGCTGCGTGAGCGCGGCCACGTCCGCGAGCCGCGCGTCCAGGCAGCGCATGCGCAGCGCCATCACCGCCTCGCTCTGCTCGTGCCGCACGCGGGTGGCCTCGCACGCCGCCGTGCGCGTCGTCACCCACGCGGCGGTGTACGCGTCCAGGCCCCGGCGCACGTGGCGGAAAGCGTCGTGCGCGAAGCGGCGCTGGGTGCCCACGAAGGCCGCCTCCACCGCCTGCTGCCGGGGCGCGTCCCACACGCCGTCCATGGCGCGCGCGGCGCCCTCGCAGCCCGTGGGGTCCCGGCCGTGGAGGACGTGCGTGAGGCCCACCGCGGACAGGAGCAGCAGCGACGCGCCGGCCACGCGCAGCCGCCGCGTCCTGCGCGCCGCGGGGTCGGACTCCAGCGCGGCGATGAGCGCCTCCATGGACGCGTGGCGGTCCTCGGGCTTCACCGACAGGCCCTTCAACACCACCTTGCGCAGCCACTGCGGCACGCCGGAGTGCCGGGGCACGCTCTTCACGCGGCCCGCGTGCACCGCCTGGGACAGCTCCTCCACCGTCGAGCCCGCGAAGGGACGCTCGCCGTAGAGGCCCTCGTAGAGCGCGACGCAGAAGCCGAACTGGTCGCTGCGCGCGTCGGTGCGCTCCTCGGGCGGGAACTGCTCCGGGGCCATGTACGCGGGCGTGCCGCCCTCCATGGCGCGCGGACGCGGGAGTCCTCCGGGCGTCACCGGCGGGGCCAGGGGGCTGGCCATGAAGCGCGACAGGCCGAAGTCGGTGACGCGCACGCGGCCGTCCTGGCCGACGAGGATGTTCTCCGGCTTCACGTCGCCGTGCACGACGCCCACCGCGTGCGCCGCGGCGAGCCCCCGGGCCACGGCGATGAAGACCTCCACCACCTGGCGCCACGGGTGCGGACCGTCGTGCTCCCACTTGCGCAGCGTGTGCGCGTCCACCAGCTCCATGGCCAGGAAGACCTGCCGGCCGAAGGTGCCCACGTCGAAGACGGAGACGACGTGCGGGTGGGAGACGCGGGCCATGGCCTGCGCCTCGCGCAGCACCTGCGTGCGGCCGGCCTCCGCGCCCAGCCCCAGCGCCTCCACCTGGAGGAGCTTGAGCGCGACGCGGCGGTCCAGCTCCGGATCATAGGCGGCGTACACGACGCTCATCCCGCCCACGCCCAGCATCTCCAGGATGAGGTAGCGGCCCACCGCCGTGCCGCGCGCGAGCGGCGGCGTGGGCAGGCGCAGGCGCGGCTTCTTCCCGCGCCACGGGTCCACGGCCAGCGTCGCCAGCTGGCTGTCGAGGACCTCCTCCTCCGGAGCAGGCTCGGGGGAGGTGGCCGGCGGTTGCACCTTCAGCGCCTCGGACACCATGCGCCGGCAAGAGGGACACGTGTCCAGGTGCTCGTCGACGAGCGCGGCCCTGTCGGGCGGCAGCGTCCCGAGCAGGAGATCCATGAACGTGGGTTCGTCCAGACAGGCGAGGGGCATGGGAGGCACGCGGAAGGGCGGCAGCACAGCAGGACTCACGGCCTGCGTCGAGTCACCCTGGGGACGTTCCAGCCGTTGAAGGGTTGCCTGCCCGGCGGGGGGTACGTCGGTTCGCGAACTTGGGCCCTGATGTGGGTTGAGCCAGAGGGGGCTTTCTGGAAGCGTCCGAGCATGCGGCGCCTGCGACGACTCGGATGGGCCGGGCTGATCTCCTTGGTGCTGCACGTCCTGCTGTTCGGGCTGTTGTGGACCGTGGAGCCCGCGCCGTCATCCACCGGACGCACGGCCCGGATGCGCGCGAAGACGGTCGAGGTGGAGATCGTCACCTCGCCACCTGTCACGTCCGGGACACCGCCGCCCGCATCGCCGCCGAAGAGCGACAGCACTCCGCCGCCGCCCTCGAAGCCGCGCCCGCCGGCGAAGGACGCACCGGCCCCAACGCCTCCGGCCGTGGCGACGCGGGAGCCCCCGGCGAAAACACCGCCCTCGTCGGAGCCGCGCGCGCCGGCGAAGGACGCACCGGCCGGGACACCGCCAGCGACCGCGACGCGCGAGCCCTCGGAGGACACGCCGCCTCCCACCGAGGCCCCGCGCCCTCCCGAGGAAGACCTCCCGCGCACCGGCATCTCAACCCATGGGCCTGTTCCGGATGGGGACCGGCCCACGGCGGATGCACCTCTCGCCCAGCCTCCGAGCACCCTCCCGCCGAACCTGCTTCCCTCACCCGGCTCGAACTCCGGGGTGATCATCACGACGCCGGAGAACTCGCGCGGCGGAGGCCGCACGCTGCGCCCCGGCGACCCGAGCCTGTCCGCCGAATCACTCGCCGCTGAAGAACACGCACGCGTGTCGGAGCGCGTGCAGGGCATCGTCGACGAACGCCGCGCGCGCGACCGCGTGGACACCGGCCGCATCCATCCCTACTTCAGCCAGCTGCGCGCGCAGTTGGAGAAGCAGATGGACGCCCCGCCCCTCTTCGACATGCCCAGCTTCCCCAAGCAGTTGCTGTACTCCTACGCGGACAAGGCCCGGCAGTTCGGTGCCACCGGATCCCCCGGGGACGTTCCGGGGCCCCGCAAGGCCCCCAAGCCGGGCGAGCTCATCGCACGGCGAGCCAGCAACGAGCCCGGCTACAACCGGCTGCGCGGCCTCACCCAGGCGGGCGAGGAGCTCCAGGACTTCGCCCACGGCGTCAGTACCCTGAAGCTCGTCGTCACGCTGGAGCTGCTCCAGGGCGCGGACGGCACGCTGCGCGAGGTGAAGCTCATCAGTCGCAGCGGCAACCGCGCCTACGACGACTACGTGCTCCAGGCCATCCCGCCCGCGCTGGGGAAGTTCCCCGCCCCTCCCTCGGACGCCATGGGCGTGCACACCGATGGCATCCGCAGCGTGTGGGCCGTGGAGGGCCGCGTCGTCTACGTGCGCAAGCTCAACGACATGAAGAAGGGCAGCGACAACGTCTACCTCGCCGCCCTGGCCGCCGCCGGCCTGCTCGCGGGCAACTTCGATGAGACGACCGGCGAGGTCTACGTCATCGACGTGCGCAACCCGCACTTCGAATGCCGCTCGCGCCTGCTGCGCGTCTACTGACTCAGGGCGTGAACGCCGGGGGCCACCGCACGCCGCCGCCCAGGGGCAGGAGCGCCTCCGCCACGTCGAGCAGCGCCCCGTCCGCCCACCGCCGCCCCACGAGCTGCACGCCCACCGGCAACCCCTTCGACGTGCGCCCCATCGGGAACACGACGACAGGACTCCCCGTCGCGTTGAACAGGCAGGTGAACCCGCCGAAGGCCTCCAGGTACTCGCGAGGCCCCCCGTCCACCTCCACCGGCGCGCCGAACGGCGTGTGCACCGGCGCGGCCGTCATCGCCACCGGCACGAGCCACGCGTCCCAGCCGGACAGGAAGTCCTCCAGCCGCGCGATGTGCCCGTCCCGCCGGGTCAGCGCCGCGCCGTAACCCGTCATGTCCATGCGGGTGCCCTGGACGATGGCCTTCGCCAGGAGGTCTCGCTCCAGGGGGAGGAACTGCTGCTGGTAGCCGTCGCGCACGGGCGGGGGCAGGGGCGCGCCCACCTCGCCGCCCTCCATCAGCCCCCACACCTCCACCAGGTCCGCGAAGTCCTGCCCCGCGGGCACCGCCTGCTCCACCACGGCGCCCTCCGCGCGCGCGGCGGCGGTGAAGCGCTGGAGCACCTCCCGCGTCTCGCGGTCCGCCTGGAAGGGCCCCAGCGTGTCCGCCCACGCCAGCCGCAGGCCCTTCAGGGCCCGGGGCTTCGCGGCCCCCACCGGCGCGACGGGCGGCACCTCCGGGGCGAGCGGATCCGCGCCCTCGATGAGCGACAGGATGAGCCGCACGTCCGCCACCGAGCGCGCCAGCGGCCCCGCGCACGCCATGTGGCGCACGTGGCGCGGCCCGTCCGGCGCGTCCGGGATGTGGCCGAAGGTGGAGACGCGGTGCTCCGTGGGCTTGATGCCCACGACGCCGCAGTAGTGCGCCGGCTGCCGGATGGAGCCGCCGATGTCGCTGCCCACCTCGAACGGGGTGAGCCCCGCCGCGACCGCCGCCGCCGCGCCGCCGCTGGAGCCGCCCGACGTGCGCCCCAGGTCATGCGGGTTGTTCGTCCGGCCCCAGAGCGGCCCGTGCGTCTGGAAGTCCCCGGCGAACGGCGGCAGGTTCGTCTTGCCGAAGAGGATGGCCCCCGCGGCCTTGAGCCGGGCCACCGCGGTCGCGTCCCGAGCGGGCACGTACTCCGCGAAGGCCGGATGGGCGGACGTCGTGCGCAGCCCCTGGGTGCTGAACGCGTCCTTCACCGTGAAGGGCACGCCGTGCAGGGGGCCCCACAGCTCGCCCCGGGAGAGCGCCGCGTCCGCCTCTTCGGCCCGCTTCCGGGCCTGGGCCTCGTCCCACGTCACCACCGCGTTGAGCGCGGGGTTGAGCTGCCGGGCACGGGCGAGGAAGGCGTCCAGCACCTCCACCGCGCTGACGTGCCGCTCACGAAGGGCCGCGGCCAGCTCCGTGGTCGTGAGGGACACGGGCGAGCGTGCGCCCCCAGGGACTCCGGACTCCTGCGGCGAGACAGTCGATTTCATGTGCGTGCTCTCCCCCGCTGGCCGGCCCCAGCGGCACCAACCCGCGACGTCCGCGTTCTACCAGCTCCTCAGCGCGCCCGGGCCTGGGGAGCCGGCGTCACCACGTAGGCGGACGCGGCGGCATCCACCTTCACCCGAGGAGGACGCCGGGTCTGCTCGAAGAGGCGGTAGCCCGGCTCCAGGCCGCGCCAGAAGGCCTTGCGTGCATCGGGGACGCCGGAGAGGGCCTCCAGCGCCGCGAGCCCCGCCGCGTCCAGCCTGCGCGGGAAGACGTGCACCGGCACGTCGCGGCCCATGCGCGCGCGGGCCTCGGACACCATCACGTAGAGCGCCTCGATGGGGCCGTCCTCGATGGCCAGGCAGCCGATGCTCACGCAGTCGCCGTGGATGTAGATGTCTCCCCCGGGGTTGGCGGCGCCCAGCTTGCGGTCCAGCGCGTTCGGGTAGCTCACCCGCATGGACAGGTGGTACGCGCTCTTCGGGTTGAAGAGGTCCACCGTGTAGAAGCCCTCCGGGACCTGGAGGTCGCCAAAGGCCCGCTTGGGCCCGAGCTCGCCGGAGGCCGCGCAGATGGGGAAGGTCCGCACCTTCACCAGCGGCTGCCCCTTGCGCCCCGCCCAGACCTCCAGCTCGCGCTCGGCCTTGAAGGCCCGGAGGTAGAGCTCCTCCGGGGGCCAGGACAGCCCCGCGTCCTTGTAGAGCTGGACCAGGCCGGCCGTCTGTCGCTTCCGGGCCTCCGCGACCCGGTCCTCGGCGTGGGCGCACAGCGAAGCCAACAGGACACCCCACGCGAGCAGGACCTTCATGGACGCAACGCTCCTGGTGGAAAACCGGTTGGACGCTGGTGAACGTCAATCCGGTCCCCGGGCAGGGATGGACGGCGAACAGGATACAGGGACGGGGGCACCCCTGGCCCCCTGCTTCCCAAGCTGCTAGCAAGCGGTCCGTGGTCCCTCTGGACGACGTTCAGCGTGACGGCGATGGAAACCAGGGGCTGCCCGGTGTTCTCATCTCCAACGTGCATCATGGCGAGCAGGGGCCGCCGATGTGCGCAGCGACTGAAGCTCCTCGCCCCGTGCCGTTCCGGCCTTTTGCCTAAGAATGAATGACTCCCTCGAGACCCTCCTCGCCGACGGCATCATCGACGCCGTCATCGGCCAGCTGAAGACGGGGAAGGAGGCGGAGGTGTGGCTGGTCCAGCACGCCGGCCAGGTCGTCGCAGCGAAGCTGTACAAGGAGCGCCACGAGCGCAACTTCCGCAACAACTCCGGCTACAAGGAAGGCCGCGAGGTGCGCAACTCGCGCACGCGCCGCGCCATGGAGAAGGGCAGCCGCTTCGGGCAGGCCGCCGCGGAAGAGGCGTGGAAGAACGCGGAAGCGGACTCGCTCTACAAGCTGCACGCGCAAGGGGTGCGCGTGCCCACGCCGGTGATGTTCTACGAGGGCATCCTCCTGATGGAGCTGGTGCTGGACGCGGAAGGCCAGCCCGCGCCCCGGCTCGTGGAGGCCCCGCCCCAGACGCCCGAGGAGGCCGAGGCCCTCTACCTGGACCTGCGCTCCCAGGTGATTCGCACCTTGTGCGCGGACCTCATTCACGGGGACCTGTCGCCCTACAACATCCTGATGAGCGGGTCCGGGCCGACCATCATCGACTTTCCGCAGACGGTGGCGGCGGCGCGCAACAGCCAGGCGGAGTTCTACTTCCGCCGCGACCTGGACAACGTGCGGGAGTTCCTGGCGGGCTTTTCGGCCCGGCTGGCGAGCCGTGCGGGCGACACGGGTGAAATCTGGAACGCGTACGTGCGGCGCGACCTGACGCCGGACTTCATGCCGTCGGGCACGTTCCGCGAGGCGCCTCGCAAGCAGGGGAGCCCCGGCCGCCAGGGCTTCCGGCAGGAGCGCTATCCGCTGGAGGAGCAGCCCCGGCGCAACGAGTTCCGTCCGGCACCGGCGCCCGTGGCAGCGGTGGAGGAAGGGCTCAGCGAGGAGGAGGCGGAGCTGCGCGCGCTGGAGGCGCTGGTGCTGCGCCAGGGTGGCGGAGAGCGCGGGCGGCCGGTCGTCACGTCCAGCCCGCGGGATGGGCGCAGGCGGGGTGGGTTCGGCGGGAAGCCGCCGCCGCGCACTGGCAGCGCGCCCCGGCCCGGCAACGCGGGACCGCAGCAGAACGCGGGGGCACGGCCGCCGCAGGGGGCGGGCACCAACAACCGCCCCAACGGCAACCCCGGTCGTCCACAGCAGGGAGCCCCGCGCAACGGAGCGCCGCAACAGGGGGCACCGCGCAACGGCGCTCCGGCGCAAGGGGCGAATCCTCCGGCGGCGCAGGCGGATGCGCGAGCGAACGGCCGGCCGCAGCAGGGCGGCCCGCGCAACGGCAACCCGCGCAATGAACCGCGCCGCGATGGGCGTCCGCCGCGTTCACCCAACGGCGAGCCGCGCATGAACGGCCAGCCGCACGGTGAGAACGGTCAGCCGCGCATGAATGGCCAGCAGCACGGCGAGAACAATCAGCCGCGCATGAATGGCCAGCCGCACGGTGAGAACGGTCAGCCGCGCATGAATGGCCAGCCGCACGGTGAGAGCGGTCAGCCGCGTATGAACGGCCAGGCCCCTCGCGGTGAAAACGGCCAGACGCAGCAGCGGCAGAACGGCCAGCAGAGGCAGAACGGCCAGGCTCACGGCGAGAACGGGCAGGCCCCGCAGCGCCAGAACGGCCAGCCGCGCATGAACGGCCAGCCCCCAGGCGGTGAGACCGGTCTGAACGGTCAGGCCCCACAGCGCCAGAACGGCCGAATGAACGCTCAGGCGCACGGCGAGAACGGTCAGGCCCCGCAGCGGCAGAACGGTCAGTCACGCCAGAACGGTCAGCCGTATGGCGGCGAGTCGCGCATGAACGGTCAGCCTCACGGTGAGCCGGCGGCGAACGCTCAGGGCCCTCGGCAGAACGGTCAGTCTCGCCAGAACGGGCAGCCGTATGGTGGCGAGTCGCGCATGAACGGTCAGCCTCACGGTGAACCGGCGGCGAACGCTCAGGGCCCTCGGCAGAACGGGGAGCCCAGGCAGAACGGCCGACCGCCGCGTGGCGAGTGGCGCGCGAATGGCCGGCCGCAGCAGAGCGGCGGACCCCGCCAGGACGGCTCGGGGGCGCAGTCGCGCACGAACGGCCAGCCCCGGCAGGACGGTGGCGACTGGACGGCCGAAGCCCCGGCGCGGCACGCGCAGGACGGGGCCGGGATGAACGGCACGGCGCAACTGTCCGGGGAGTCCCGCGCGAACGGTCAGCAGCGCAATGGCGGCCCCCGGATGAACGGCCGGCCTCCGCGCAACAACGGCTCCATCCAGGACGTCCCTCCCCAGCAGAGCGACGAGCCGCGCATGAACGGCCGACCGCCGCAGGGCGACGAGCCGCGCCAGAACGGCCGGGGCCCTGGAGCGAATCCCCGCGAGGCGCGAGGCAACCTGCCCAACAACGGGCCCCGGATTCCCCGGCAGGGCCCGGAGCGCGGCGCAGGGCGTCCCTCCCGGGGTGGCGCACCCCAGGTGAGCTATGTGGGCCGTCCGCCCGCGCCCTCGTCCTCGAACCCCGAGACGGGCTCCTCCTGAGCCTGCGGACCCGAGGTCCATCCCCGGGGCTGAGAAACTGAGAGCCCCACGGGGGCGGCCCATCCGGAGCCCACCGCACGAACTGGTCCGACTGTCGGACCAGTTCAGACCTCCGCGGCGGCCCCCAGTGGACCGGCCTCGTCGGCCGCCAAGTCTGGGGCTTCCCTCTTCATCCGAGCAGCGGCAACGGGTCCGACAGTCGGACCAGTTCAGACCTCCGCGGCGGCCCCAGCGGACCGGCCTCGTCGGTCGCCAAGTCTGGGGCTGTCCGCTTCATCCGAGCAGCGGCAACGGGTCCGACAGTCGGACCAGTTCAGACCTCCGCGGCGGCCCCCAGCGGACCGGCCTCGCAGCCGCCAGGCCTGGGACTGTCCGCTTCATCCGAGCAGCGGCAACCGGTCCGACAGTCGGACCCGTTCGAACCGCGTCGCTCCGGACGCGTGCGCCCTACTCCGCCTTCACCGGCGGCTGCTCGCGCGCCAACTCGTCGCGGAAGAAGCGGCTGCCCTTCGCGAGCGTCGCCATGTACGGGCGCACGTCCTCGCGGGCCTCCGCGCTCAGCGCCGCGAACGGAGTCACGTGCGCGTCCGGCACGTAGCGGAACGTCAGGTTGATGCGCCGCGTGCGGAAGTCCGGCAGCTCCGGCGGCATCACGTGGCCCGCGCGCGTGTCCACCCGCTGCACCCGGTGGAACGTCTGGTCCTTCCACTGCGCCCCACCAAAGAGCTGCAGCGACCCGTCATCCAGCCACTGCTCCAGCACCACCGCGTCGCGCTCACCGGGCCGCGTGGACGTGACGAACTGGATGAGCGCGCGCTCTCCCAGGGACAGCGACGCCACCGGGCCCGGCTCGAAGTCCTTGTGCTCGCCCACGCGCGCGGTGTCCACCCAGCGGCCGTCCTCCAACCGGCTGCCGTAGAAGTTCACCAGGCACGTGTTGAGGTGCCAGCCCTGCGGCATGTCCGGGCCCCGGAACATCCGCCGCGCCAGCGCCTCCACCTTCGCAATCTGCCGCTCCAGCACCGCGGGGAACGGCTCCGCCTTCACGCAGCGGTCCTTCACGCCCTTCGGAGGCCGGTAGTAGTCCAGACACGCGAACTGCCAGTTGCCCAGCCAGTACACCGGCCGCAACAACCGCCGCTGCTGCTGCCCCTCCGGCGGCGGGAAGTGCTTCGAATAGCGCTCCTCCCACAGCGGGTGCAGCGTGCCCAGCCACGCCAGGATCTCCGCGCGGTCCGCGGAGGCCAGGAAGCTCGCGTTGTAGTGGTGGCCGGGCGTGCGCTGCGCGGCCTTGCGCGCCAGCGGGGAACCCGGGCCCCTGCGGGGAGGCAAGGCCATGGGGTTCCTCACGCCTCGGAGGCGGCCACGTCGAACGCCAGCTCGATCATCTCGTCGAACGTCGTCTGGCGGTCCTCCGGCGAGAGGTGCTCGCCGGTGAGGATGTGGTCCGACACCGTGAGCAGCGCCAGCGCCCGCGCGCCGAACTCCGCCGCCACGCCGTACAGGCCGGCGATCTCCATCTCCACGGCCAGGATGCCCATCTTCGCCAGCGTCGCGTTGAGCGCTTCCTGCGGGTGGTAGAACAGGTCGGACGTGAAGACGTTGCCCACGCGCACCGGCTTGTTGCGCTTCTCCGCCGCCTCCACCGCGCGCCGGGCCAGCGTGAAGTCCGCCACCGCCGGGAAGTCGTGCCCCATGGCGCGCATGCGGTTCACGTTGGAGTCCGTGCCCGCGCCCATCGCCACGATGACGTCGCGCAGCTTCACGTCCGTGCGCAGCGCGCCGCAGCTGCCCACGCGGATGAGCACCTTCGCGCCGTAGGTCTTCACCAGCTCCGTCGCGTAGATGGAGATGGACGGCACGCCCATACCGTGCCCCATCACCGACAGCCGCTTGCCCCGGAAGGTGCCGGTGAAGCCCAGCATGTTGCGCACCGCCGTGACGGGGCGCGCGTTCTCCAGGAAGCGCTCGGAGATGTAGCGCGCCCGGAGCGGGTCGCCCGGCATGAGGACCACTTCGGCGAAGTCACCCGGAGACGCGGAGATGTGCGGAGTTGCCATGGAACGCGAAGACCTTTCAGCGTGCGGTCGACAGACCGGACGGGACACCCGTGGGGACGGCCACCGGCGTCGGTGCCGGTGCGGCGGGAGTACACGGGTTGGGCAGCTTGCCCGAAGCCGCGGGCGCCGTGTTCACCAAAGCGGGGGCCTGCGTCTGGGGAGGCATCCGGCGCGGCGGCAGCTGCACCGGCGGGGGGATGGGGCAGTGCGTGCACGGCCCCTTCAGCGGAATCACCAGCCGCCGGCCGATGCTCAGGAACGTGTTGCGCATCCGGTTGGCCTTCTTGATGGCCACCACGCTGGAGTTGTGCCGCATCGCGATGCCGCCCAGCGTGTCCCCGTTGCGGACCTTGTACATCATGAGGTTCTGGTCCGGCTGCAGCGCCAGGAGCGGCGCCACCCGGCGGCCCAGCTCCTGCGCGCGGCCGTTGAAGAACCGCACGTGGAAGTGGTCGCGGTGCCGGCGCGCGTGCTTGATGAGTGAGTTGAAGCCCGCGTTGAACAGCGAATCCAGCCACGCCTTGTCCTCGCCAATGGACAGCGCGTAGTCGTACAGGACCTTCTGCACGCGCTTGTCCACGAGGATCATCTGCACGTCGGTGTTCACCACCAGCGAGCGCACCAGCGCCCAGTTCATGGCCACGTCGATGTAGCGCTCCCGCTCGCGCTCACGCACCGGCTCCGCGGTCGGGTAGTAGAAGCCGAAGTCCACGTCGCGGCCGTTCTGGTGGCTCTTGTGCGGGCGCAGGTAGCCGCCGTCCTTGGTGGACAGGCGGTTGACGCGCAGCGGGGGCACGTTCGGGTACTGAGTGCGCACCGCGCGGATGGCGGCGACCACGTAGTCCACCGTCTCCTGCGTGCCGTAGGCGATCTCCGGCGACACCACCAGCCAATCCTTGTCATCCGGCACGCGCACGCTGTTGAGCTGCCGGCCGCTCTCCACGAAGCCGATGGACATGGAGCCCAGCGTGGACGGGTCCTTCTTCCACGCCTCGGTGAGCGCCTCGTCGGACAGGTCGGCGGTGTACAGCGGACCGGCGGGCGCGGCGGGCGCGAGCGGCGCCTGCATCTCGCCTTCCTCGCTCACGCCTTCGTCGTCGGTGGCGGCGGTGGCCTCGTCGTCCTCCTCCTCCGGTTCCACGGGGCAGGGGTTCTCGCGCACGGCGGCGTCGGTGACGACCGCGGCCACCTCCGCCGGGGACGGCATCGCGGCGGGGGCACCGGACGCGCTGACCGGAGGCGTGCCCTGCTGGGGCTCACCCGGGGCCGGAGCCGTGGCCTGCGCGGGCGGCGTCGCGGCCAGGGTCTCCACGGGCGGCGTCGCTGACGCGGCCTGGGCCGGCGCCGGGGCCGGAGCGGGCGCCGGGACGGGGGTGACGACACGCGCGGCACAGCCGGCGCAGAGCAGGAGGATCAGGAGTGAGGAACGCACCGGGCCGAAGGATGACCCGAGATGCGCGGGCCACCAAGCGCGGAGCGCGATTTTGACTGCGCGTGCGCACCCCTGCCTGCCTGCTTCATGCCTGTCTCAAACGCTCCGCGTGAAGCCCTCCGCCTCCAGCACCTGCGAGGCACGCCGAGGCGTGAGCACGTCGAACGGCAACCGCCGCCCACCGCCCATGGACAGCACGCGCTTGTCCTTGCTCACCAGCCACGCGGCCCCCGCGCGCGCGGCCAGCGCGAGGAACTTCTGATCATCCCGGTCCCTGCACGGCGGCAACTCCACCGGCGCCCCCTCCCCGTCCATGACACGCACGAGCGCGCCGTACGCATCGCGCACCGCCCGCTGCGCGTCCGCCGCCAGCTTGAACGACGGATAGGCGAGCACCAGCGCCAGCTCCTTCAGCGTGTGCCGGTCCGCCCACGCCGTCAGCGCGCCCGAACGCAGCGCCTCCTTCAGCGGCCGCGTGAACGCGTCATCAAAGACGAACACGTCCAGCACCACGTTGGTGTCCAGCACCACGGAACGAACGGCAGGCGCAGCGGAAGGCGTCTTCACGGGAAGGAACTTTCCGTCACCAACACCGTCAACACAACCCGGCCCTCTCACCCGTCAATCACAATGCACGGGGCGTCCATGGCGAAAGCCGGATTCATGGACAAAGATGCATCTCGCTGAACCCCTCCCCCTGACCGGCCCCCGCCGGTGAAAGGTCTGTCCATGAAGCCCACGCCCCGTTCGCTGTGTCTGAGTTTGCTGAGCGCCGCTGCCCTGCTGGGCGGCTGTGGAGGCGAGGAGGCGCCCACGTCGCAGGGGGAAGGCGTCGTGGTGCCGCCGGTCCAGACGGAGGTCGCCGGCAACGGGCTGAGCGCGAGCGCGGCCTACTGTGACGACGTGACGACGTGGGACCCGGCCTGGGTGACGTTCGAGAACGACGTGCTCACGCTCATCAACCAGCGCCGCGCGGCGGGCGCCACCTGTGGCGGCGTGGCGAAGCCGGCGGTGGGTCCGCTCACGCTGGACACGCGGCTGCGCTGTGCGGCGCGCAAGCACTCCAAGGACATGGGCACGAACAACTTCTTCAGCCACACGGGCTCCAACGGCTCCACGCCGTGGCAGCGCATGACGTCCGCGGGCTACAGCTACCGGACGGCGGCGGAGAACATCGCCGCGGGCTACGGCACCCCGGCGGCGGTGGTGACGGGCTGGATGGCGAGCACGGGCCACTGCAACAACATCATGAACGGCGCGCTGACGCAGACGGGCATCGGCTACTTCAACGCGCCGACCAGCACCTACAAGGCCTACTGGACGCAGGACTTCGGCACGCCGTAGTCCCGGCGGGAGGGCCCGGGGCTATGCTTCGCGCCCCATGCCCTCCCCCTTCGCCGAGCACTTCCCCGCCCTGCGGTCCGGCTTCAGCTACCTGGACAACGCCGCGGGCGCGCAGGTGCCCACGCACTGCATCGACGCCATCCATCAGTTCCTTTCGGGTGGCAGCTGCAACGTGGGCCAGCCCTACGCCGCCTCCCGCGTGGCCACCGCGCTCAAGGCCCGGGCGCGCGAGGAGACGGCGGAGTTCCTCAACTGCCGGCCCGACGAGGTGATGCTCGGGCCCAGCGCCACCGCGCTCACCTTCCAGTTGGGCCGGGCGCTCTCGCGCCTCTTCCAGGCGGGCGACGAGGTGGTCATCTCCGAGCTGGAGCACGAATCCAACGCGGCCCCGTGGCGCGCGCTGGAGGCGCAGGGCGTGAAGGTGTCGACCTGGCGCGCGAGCTGGCCCGAGGGCCGGCTGGAGGCGGCGGAGCTGCGCAAGCTCGTCACCCCGCGCACGCGGCTGGTGGCGGTGACGGCGGCGGCGAACTCCGTGGGCGCGACGCCGGACGTGGCCGCCGCGGCGGAGGTGGCGCACGGCGTGGGCGCGTGGCTGTTCGTGGACGCGGTGCACTCCGGACCGCACCACCTGCCGGACGTGCGGGCGTGGGGCGCGGACTTCGCGGTGTTCTCTCCGTACAAGGTCTTCGGTCCGCACCTGGGCTGTCTGTTCGTGCGGCGCGAACTGCTCGCGGGGCTGCCGGCGGACAAGCTGTGGTTCATGCCGGATGACGGTCCGCAGAAGTTCGAGCCGGGCACCGCGAACCACGAAGGCTGGGCCGGCTGGCTGGGCTCGCTGCGCTACCTGCGCGACGTGCTGGGCGGTGGCCAGCCGGGACGTGAGGGATTGACGCGGGCCTTCCAGCGCATCACGCAGCTGGAGCAGCCGCTGCTGGAGGCCGCGCTGGAGCAGCTGTCGCGGCACCCACGCGTGCGGCTCTACGGACCGAAGACGTCCACCGGGCGCGTGGCCACCTTCTGTTTCAACGTGACCGGCCTGGCACCGCGCGCCGTGGCCGAGCACCTGGCGGAGCAGGGCGTGGGCGTGGCCGCGGGGCACTACTACGCGACGATGGCGGCGGAGGCGCTGGGGCTCATGCCCGACGGCGCGGTGCGCGCGTCGTTGCTGCACTACAACACGGCGGAGGACGTGGGACGGCTGCTCGCGGCGCTGGATTCGCTTCCCTGATGCCGGGAGCCCTCACCCACCGCAGCGTCCCGCTCCGCGTGGACTTCGACGAGCAGGGCGTCACCTTGCGTCCGCTGCTCGCGAAGTCTGTCTTCATCGCGTGGCCAGAGGTGGAGTTCGTCTGCGTGACGCCCACGATGGAGCGGCATCCCGAAGGCTGGCGGGAGAAGACATACACCTTCCTGCCCAAGGGCTTCCGCTCCACGCTCGAGACGTCGGGACACCTGTGGGTCGAGCTGGTCGTGAAGGACCGGCGCCCCATCCTGGCCCGGACCCAGGGCGCCTGGACCCGGCTGTGGCTCACCGGCCGGCTGCGACCCATGCTTGATGCGATGGACGCGTGGAAGGTGGATCAATCCCTCATCGGATTGGACCTCTACCGGCGCCGGTTGAACGCGCCGCTGGATGACCTGCTGGACCTGCTGGCGCGACACTGCCGGTTCGACCTGGTCGTCCACGACTTCTGAGCCGGCGTCACGCCTCCACGGGCGGAGGGGGGCTCCTGGCCGTCAGCGTCGCTCCCGCAGACGCGACGCTCACCAGCGCGACCGCCAGCCATTGCAGGGGCGTGAGGTGCTCGCGCAGGAACAGCCAGCCCACCACCGTGGCCACGCCGGGCTCCAGGCTCATCAGGATGCCGAAGGTGCGGCTGGAGAGCTTGCCCAGCGCCAGCATCTCCAGCGTGTACGGCAGCGCGCTGGACAGCAGCGCCACGCCCAGACCCGCGGCGAAGAGGCCGGGCGTCATCCGCTCCAGGTGGCCCTCGCGCAGCATGAAGGGCAGCACCGTCAGCATGGCCACCACCATGCCCGCCGCCACGCCCTGCCCTTCCGGCACGCGGCGCGACAGCCTCCCGCCCATCAGGATGTAGAGCGCCCAGCACGCCCCCGCCGTCAATGCCAGCACCACGCCCAGCGGATCCAACCCGTCGGCCTTCGCCGTCCACGGGGTGATCAGCACGATGCCCGTCGCCGCGAAGAGCACCCAGAGGAAGTCCAGCGCCTTGCGCGAGCCCACCACCGCGAGCACGAAGGGCCCCACGAACTCCAGCGTCACCGCGAGCCCCAGCGGGATGCGCGCGATGGCCAGGTAGTACGTGAGGTTCATCACGCCCAGGGCCACGCCGTACGGCACGATGGCCGCCCACTGCGCCCGCGTGTAGCGAGTCAGCGAGGGCCGGAACCAGGCCAGCAGCATCACCGACGCGAGCACCAGCCGCAGGCCCGCGGCCCCCACCGCCCCCAGGACGGGGAAGAGCCCCTTCGCGAGCGCGGCGCCTCCCTGCACGCTCACCACGGCGATGAGGACCGCGGGAATGGGGGGCAGGCTGGAGACACGGCGTCCGGCGACTTCACTCATGGCGCCGCAATCTAGCCAGGGTGCCTCACGGATTCACGGGCGCACTCCACGCCCCCGTCCGCAGGAGCGCCCGGCGCGCGAGGAAGCGGGAGAGGTTCCACTCCGGGACCGTGTCCCCCTGGGACAGCCGCTCCCTGTGCTCCCTCAGCACGGTCTCCAGACGCCACTGGTCCCCATTCTGGAGAGTGGAGGCCGCCTGGACCAGCCCGGGCACGGCGTCCGCTGACAGGTCGAAGAACATCTCGGTGTCCAGCGAACCGCCGGTGCGTGCGGACCGCTCCAGGTTGTGGCGGACGATGAAGGCCTCCGGGTTGAGGAAGTTGAGCACCAGCACCGAGCCCAGCGCCGTGGCGAAGGCGCCCACCGCGAAGCGCTCCGGCTTCCACCACAGCGTCACCGCGCGCCAGGCCAGCGCCGCGCCCAGCGCCACCATGAAGACATGCGTGTGCACGCGCAGCAGCGTGTAGCCGAACGCGTCCTCGTACAGCGACAGCCGCCGCATCGCCGACGCGAGGATGACCAGCGTCAGCGCCACCATCAGCGACGTGCCCGCGCGGAAGACGGTCTGCGCCACGCGCGTCTCGCGCCGCGTCCAGCGGTTCAGGGCCATCACCAGCGCCAGCGTGAGCGCGGAGACGACCACCAGTTCGAAGAAGCCGCGCCGCGCGTACTCCGCGAAGGAGTAGCCGGACGCGGGGGAGGACGCGTCGCCGACGAACAGGTACGCCACCTGGAAGGCCGCGAAGACGAAGAACAGCGCGTCCACGGCGAAGATGAGCATGAGCGCTTCAATGAAGCCCAGGCGCGGCGTGGCGGCCGTCACCTCCGCGTCCCCCAGCTCCTTCACGGCGCGGCGGCGCAGCGCATGCCCCAGCACGCCCGCCGCGACGCACGCGCTGAACGCGACGCCGGCGATGCGCGCCACCACCACGTCCAGCCCCAGGTCGAAGGACAGCAGCCGCTGCATGGTGGAGGAGAAGACCCCGTCCGCGGAG
Organism: Corallococcus caeni; assembly: GCF_036245865.1. NCBI lineage: Bacteria > Pseudomonadati > Myxococcota > Myxococcia > Myxococcales > Myxococcaceae > Corallococcus > Corallococcus caeni. The sequence continues at coordinate 956,864 of NZ_BTTW01000001.1, forward strand.
TCGAGCAGCAGCCCGAACACGAACAGCACCGGCAGCGTCAGCAGCAAGCCCCGCGACAGCGCCCCCAAAAAGCGCGAGTGGGCCTTGATGCCCTGCACGTCCACGCTGTCCCGCACGAGCGCCGGCGCGTAGCGCAGGGGCTGGACGGCGGCGCCGAGGACGACGGAGGCATAGTCAGTGAGCCCCAGCCGCTCCACGCGGCCCGCGGCCCAGAAGTGCGACAGCAGCATCAGGAGCACGGCCGCCGTCAGCACGTTGAGCGCCAGCAGCCAGGAGCTGTCCCGCACCGCCACGAAGCCGCTGACCAGCCCCAGCGGCGCCAGCAGCCACGCATTGGGCCGCGCCCGCTGCCAGCCTTCACGTCCCCCCAGCCACGCGAGCGCGCCCACCAGGGCCGCCACCAGCAGCGGGAAGCCCAGGCCCCAGCGCTGCCTGTCGAGCAGGACCTCCGCGAACACGCCCAGGGCAAGCGACGCCGCCAGCGTCCGGCGCGGGGCGCGCACCCAGGGCAGCAGCGGCCGGGCTGGTGCCGCGACGGAGGGGGCGGGAGAAGGAGGAAGGGGGGACAGGGGAACGGACGGGTTCATGGCGTCGGCACCTCGCGGGCGCGTTCGCGCCCGACATGACGCCAGGATGCACACGCCCGGCGGCATGGCCGGGGGCCTCGGGGACGAGCGGTCGCGGAGCCACGCCGAACGGCGCCTGCCCTCACGTGGCCGGTCGGCACCGCCAGCGGCTGGAGCGGCCCCACCCCGGGTCCACCTCACCGGCACCGGGAGTCCGCGCACGGCCCGACGGGGCGAGCCGCGCTGCGTCGTCGGACACTTCGAGCCGATCCACCCGGCCCCTGGGAGAGCGCGGTGGTAGGTTGCCGCCCGATGTCACCCTCGCCGCGGCCCCCCTTCCGCTTCCGTCTCCGCTCGAGCCTCGCCCTGTGGGGCGCGGTGCTCGCGCTCGCCGGCTGTGATGGACAGCCTGCTCAATCGCTGGCGGTTCCGGACGCCGGATCCTGCGTCCAAGGCAACTGCCCGCAGCCCGACAGCGGAACGCCGCCGGTCCCGGATGGCCCTCACGTGCGCATCGCGGCGTACAACGTGCACCGCCTCTTCGACACGGTCTGCGCGACGGGCTCCTGCGGCGGCTCCAACTACGAGGAGCTGCCCACGGAGGCGGAGTTCGCGGCGCAGGTGGACCAGCTCGGCCGGGCCATCACCGCGCTCAACGCGGACATCGTGATGCTGGAAGAGGTTGAGACCCAGGCGTCGCTGGACGGGCTCCTGAGCCGGGTTCCACAGTTCATGTACTCGCGGCTCGGGGAGACCTACTCCGCCGCGTCGGTGGACGTGGCGGTCCTCTCCCGCTTCCCCATCACGGAAGTGCGCAGCCACCAAAGCCAGTACATCTACAGGCCGGACGGCTCGGCCACCCGCTTCTCACGCGACCTGCTGGAGGTGCACCTGGACGTGGACGGCGCGCACGTCATCGTCTTCGCGGCGCACTTCCGCTCCAAGGTGAACGACGATCCCGGCCGCCGCGTCGCGGAAGCCTATGCCTCGCGGAGCATCCTCCTCGAATCCGTGAAGGAGTTCCCCTCCGCGCTGGTGGTGATGGGCGGCGACCTCAACGACGTCCCCGGGTCGGAGGCCATCAACGCCCTGGACGAGGTCCTGCTGCGCGTCGCCAGGGACCGGCCGGAGAGCGATACGTGGTCGTATGTCTATTCTGGCCGGGGGCAGGCCATCGACCACCTCTACCTGGCGCCCGGAGGGGGCGGCACCTACGTGCCGGGCTCCTTCCGCGTGGCCCGCGACGGCGATGGCTACGGCGGCTCCGACCACCGCGCGGTGTACGCGGACTTCGCACTCACGACGCCTCCTTGAGCGAGCGCGAGACGGCGGGCTTCGCACACTCCCCCGCCCTCCTGGCGCGGTGCCTGTGGGACACCCCACGCGGCGGGCCTGGCATTGACGCGGCAATGACAGCCAGGACGTAACCGTCCACGGCAGCCGCTTTCCAGCACGGCCCCCCTCCCTACCTTCAAAGCCATGAAAGCAAGCTCATGGCGAGGCTTCGCGCTCCGGCATCCCGTCCCCGGAGGCAGGCCATGATTGAGGTGCGAACCTTTGACGGCGACGCCTCCGAGGCCTCCTGGTTCCTCAACCGCGTCTGGCAGTCCACCTACGGCAAGACGGCGCCGCTGCCCGTCTGGGACAAGCGCTTCTACGATTGGCGCCTGTTCCGGGGCGGCCAGGCGCCGCGCGACTACCTGCTGGCCGCCTACGAGGGGAAGACGCTGGTGGGCACCCTCTTCGCGGAGCCCGCGAGGCTCCGCCTGGGCCGCCTGGAGGTGGACGGCAGCTACGGACTGCGGGCCACCGTCACGAACTCCCATCGCGGACAGGGCATTGGCGCGAAGCTGGCAAAGGAGCTGCTCCGGCGGCACCAGGACCGGGCGGCGCGGCTCACCCTGGGCTTCACGACCGCGGAGCCCCGCCCGCCGGGCTTCTGGCGCAGGTCGTGGAACACGCGCCTCTTCGGGGGGCTCGGGCTGTGGATGTATGCCTTTGACGCGCGGGCGCTGGCCCGCTGGTCCTTCACGGACAACGAGCGGAGGCTGTTCACGCTGGCGCAGCCCTTCCTGCGGCACCGCTTCCGCGAGGCGGACCGCGAGGGCATCCGCCCGTATCAGCTCGCGGACCTGGGGCGCTGCGCGACGCTGGTCCACGACATGCTGCGCCCGGTGACGCTGGGCTACACGTACACGACCGAGCAGCTGGCGGCCCAGCTCCAGTACCGCGACGTGCCCCACACCTTCGTGCTGGAGCAGGACGGCGAGGTGCGCGGGCTCGTCAGCTCCCACAGCCTCTTGATGACGGGCGTGGGGGAGCTCACCGCGGAGGTCGTGGACCTGATGGCCTTCCACGACTCCGTGTCCGCGCAAGACCGGCAGCGGCTGCTCCAGGTGGCCATGCAGGACATGGAGCGCCGGGGCGTGGCGTGCGCGGGCATGCTGCGCGGGCCCGGCACGCCGGTGTCCCTGCTGTGTCGCTCGGGCTGGGTGCCGCTGCCCCGGCGCGCGAAGGTGACGTGCCTCATGCCCATCTGCGACCTGGACCTGCCCGCCGACCCGTGCGTCTTCACCCACCTGCGATGACGCGCGAGCGCGAGCCCTGGACCTTGCGGTAGAGCCGCACGGCCCCGCGGGCCACGGTCCGCACGCCCCCGCCCGCGCAGACGCACAGCGCGGGCAGGACGAGCAGCAGGTACTGCGGCCACTTGGTGTTCCACAGCAAGAGGAACACCAGCCCCACGACGGCGCCCACCGCCCACACGGGCCGCTCGCGCCACGTCGCGGGCAGGCCCACCACCGCCAGCGGCAGCAGCGCGCGGGCGTTGAAGTGCGTGAGGTAGATGCCCGGGTCGGAGGCCGACAGCCACGTGTCCGTGAGGAACGCGAGCGGCTGGTACCAGGGCAGCGCGGCGCGGCGCACGTGCTCGTTGTGCGAATAGTCCCAGTGGAACGTGATGGACTCCCACAGCAGCGCGAACGGCGACGACCACAGCGCGGGGTTCACGAGGAGGAACGCCGCCGCCGTGGACACGACGATGGCGGCCCACGGGCGCCACCGCGTGCGCGCGCCCGCCACCAGGAACGGCAGGAACGTGAGCCCGCCCACCAGGCCGTACGGATACTTCCCCGCCGCCGCCAGCCCCAGGAGCGCGCCGGACACCGCGGTCCATCCCGGCGCGAAGCCGTGGCGCCGGGCGCGCTCGAAGGCGAGCAGCGCGAGCACCGCGAACAGCCCCGGCACCGCCTCCAGGTACGCCTGGGACGTGTACTTCGTGTGGTACGGGTCCCACGCGAGCAGGAGCGCGCCCAACGGATCCACGAGCGCCACGAGCCCCACCTGGAGCACCCCGGCCACCGCCGACAGGCTCCGCGTCGCGCGGAACACGGGGCGCGCGGCGTCCGGGATGGGCTGGCCCATGGGCACGTTTGACCAGTCGGGTTCGGGAGCGCCCGTCACCCGCACGGTCTGCGCGAAGAGCAGCTTCACCAGCGGCGGGTGTTCGAAGTTCTCCCGCAGCTTGCCGATGTCGCCCCAGCGCCCCTCCTCCAGCATCCCGGCATAGGTGAAGGCGATGGGCAGGTAGGTCGCCTCGTCGAAGTCCTGGCCCAGCCGTTCCACGGCGTGGGCGCGTTGCCAGACGGCGACCAGGACGGCGGCGAGTGCGACGAGGAGGGCCAGCAGGCGCGTGCGGGACACGTGCGTACGGATATCACGAAGGCCGCGTGCGGCCCGCCGAGCAGCGGAGGCGCGGCCCTGGTGTCGCGCGGCCCGACGCCCCAGCTTTGGGGCATGAGAATCGCACGCGTCCTCACTGTTGCCGCCCTGCTCGCGGGCGGTTCCGCTGTCGCGAAGCGCGACGAGACCGTGGAGCTGCGGACGCCCCGGACGACCGTGCGTGCGACCGTCGATGCGCAGGGTCTCCAGGGCCCGGACCTGCGGCTCCAGCTGTCGGACACCGCGTTGAAGGGCCAGGCCTTCCAGCGCCCCGTGGACCTGAAGCTGTCGGACCAGCGCATCCAGGGCACCGTGGACCAGAAGCCGGTGGACCTCACCGTGCGCGAGCGCCCGGACGTGGTGGAGGCGCTGGGCACCTTCGCGGGCCAGCCGTCGTCCCTGACGCTCAGCCCGGATGAGCTGACGGGGTCGGTGGGGCCGTGCGGCTACAACCTCATCATCGAGCGCGACCGCAAGCACTACCGGGGGACGCGCGCCTGCGGCAATGAGCGCGAGAACGACGTGTACGTCGCCATCCCCAGGGCCCTGGAGAAGGAGCCCGCGTCCGGGCGCATCGCCGCGCTGAGCGTGCTGCTCTCCCACCCCTGAGGGCGCGCACGGTGGTGGTGCGCGGGGCGCGGGTGTAGTGAAGTCCGGGCCGTGTCCACCCTCCCCTCCGGCGTCGCGCCCGAGCGCACCATCGGGCCACTTCAACTACTGGCCCTGGGCGTCAACGGCATTGTCGGCGTCGGCATCTTCTTCGCGCCCGCGGAGGTCGCCGCGCAGGCGCCCGGCCTGGGCGCGGTGTGGGCCTTCGCGCTGACGGGGCTCGCGCTGGTGCCCGTGGCGTTCGCGTTCGCGGTGCTCGGCCGGCGGTTCGACTCGGATGGCGGGCCCGTGGTGTTCGCGCGCGCGGCGTTCGGCGAGCGCGTGTCGTTCCTCGTCGGCTGGGTGGCCTACGTCAGCGCCTTCTTGAGCACGTCCGCGGTGATGGCGGGCCTGGCGCGGGCGGTGGCACCGTCGGTGGGCCTGGGAGGGCCCATGGGCGAGCGGCTGCTGGCCTCCGCGCTGGTGACGGGGCTGGCGGCGCTGGTGGCCTCCGGCATCCGCGTGTCCGCGCGGACATGGACGGGGCTCACGGTGCTCAAGCTACTGCCCCTGGCGGCGCTGCTGGGCGCGTTCTTCTTCCTGCCGGCCGGGCAGGTGCCGCCACCGCTGCCCGCCACGGGGACGTCCTGGCTCAAGGCGGGGCTGACGGTGATGTTCGCCTACCAGGGCTTTGAAATCGTCCCGGTCATCGCCGGGCAGGTGCGCGCGTCGGAGCGCACGGTGCCCATGGCGACGGTGGGCTCCTTGCTGCTGGCGATGCTGCTGTACGTGGGGCTCGTGTGGGCGTGCGTGGCGGCGCTGCCGGACCTGGCGCACGCGGGCGCGCCCCTGGCGCAGGCGGCGGGCGTGTGGGGCGGCGCGGGGCTGGAGCGGCTGGTGGGCGCGGGCACCAGCGTGTCCGCGCTGGGCATCTGCGTGGGGATGATGGTGACGACGCCGCGCTACCTGTCCGCGCTGGCCTCCGGGGAGCGCTCGCTGTTCGGGCTGGAGCGCATGTCCGCGACGGGCGTGCCCATGCGGGCGCTCACGGTGACGTGGGCGCTGGTGCTGGGGTTCGTGAACCTGGGCGACCTGTCGGAGCTCTTCGCCCTCTCCGCCATCGCGGTGCTGATGCAATTCGGTGTCACCGCGGCGGCGCTGGCGGTGCTGGCCCTGCGGCGGGAGCGGGGCCTGCGGCCGGCGCACGCGCTGCTCGCGGTGCCCACGCTGGTGCTGGGCCTGACGCTGGTGGCCTTCGGCGCGAGCGCGCGCGAGGCGGCGGTGGCCCTGGTGGCGGTGCTCGCGGGGCTGGCGCTGATGAGCCTGTCGCGGCCGAGGGAGCCAGCGCCCGTCCGCCTGCCCTGACGTCTCGGCACGTCTGGAGGGCGGGCAGGCCTGGGGACAACCCGGCACGTTGTGTTGCGAAGGGGCGACCGGGCCGGGAGACTCGCGCGGGGGTCTTGCGAGGCGATGCTCGGGTATCAGGCGAATGCGCAGTGGCGGGACATGTCCGACTTCGTGGTGCACTTCACGAAGCCCGGGCCTCCGTACCACGACGCCTACCAGAACATGATGAGCATCCTGGGAGCGCGCACGCTCATCCCGGGCGCGGAGGGGTTTGGCATCGCGCGGCGGGAGGCGGTGGTGGCGGACCGGCACCGCTCGGTGTGCTTCAGCGAGATTCCGCTCGATCAGCTCGCGAGGCTGGTGCAGCGCCGGAGCCTGTACGGCATCGCCTTCCGCAAGAGCTTCATCCTGTCGCAGGGCGGAGGACCCGTCTGGTACGTGCAGTACGGCTCCCCGGCGCACCTGGCGATGAGGCACCAGCTGGATCAGGCGCTGGCGGCGAAGGAGCCGCACAAGGAGCCCGTGTGGGCGGTGACGCCCTTCGTGGACATCCAGGGTGACGCGCACAACGCGCCCTACAGCTACCGCTTCGACTGGGAGCGCGAGTGGCGCGTCCCAGGCCTGCTGCGCTTCACGGAGTACGACGTCGCGGCGCTCTTCCTCCCGGAAGAGGTCCACACCCTGGCCCAGGACTTCTTCGCCTGGGCGGTGCGCGAGCGCGCGGGCCCGGGCTACTTCTGCCCGGTGCTGGATCCGGGCTGGAAGGCGGAGCAGATCATGGAGGCGCTGGCGAAGCAGCCGGAGGCGCCGGTGGCGGCGGAGCGCAAGAGCGTGCAGGGGTGACCGGCCTCAGGCCTTGTGTTTCTTGAGGCGTCTCTCGAGCTGGGCAACGGGAGAGAAGGTGAAAGCCCGTCCGACCTGCGACCTGCTCAAGAACCCCGCGGCTTCGAGGTCGAGGAGATCCTGACGGGCGGTTTGATAGACCACGCCGTGCCGACGCCGGTGCGACTGGATGTCGTAGCGCGCGGCCGGATGGTGAAGAGCATGTGCTAGCAACTCTCGCTGCCGATGATTGAGGCTCGGATCCTCCTGGAGGAGAAGATCCACCTGCCTGGCGTCCCGCGCCTTCCGATTCAGATACGCGTAGAGGTCATCGGTCGCGCGTTGGATGACGTCCAGTTGGTGCAGGAGGAAGTAGGTAACGTCTCCTCCGTCCGTCTCCGTGAACAGGAACGCCCGGCTGTATTGCATCTGGGCGCGCTGGATGATCCGGGAAATGGAGAGGAACTCCGCGATCCAATACCCCTGGCGAATCATGCTCCAATAGAACAGGGCCCGAGCAGTGCGTCCGTTTCCATCCACGAAAGGATGGTCGTAGGCGAGCATGAAGTGAATCACGATGGCGCGTACGACCGGATGGATGAAGGCATCCCCTCCAGGGTCATTCGCGAACGCACAGAGCTGCCGCAACCGGCCGGGCAGTTCACTGGCGTCAGGGGGAACATGGAGGATCTCTCCACTCGCACGGTCCTGGACGGTGATGGGCTCATCGCCGCGCCGCAAGCACCCCTCTTCGCCAGCGTCAAGCGTGTCACGCGTGATGGTTTCGTGCAGTTCCAGGAGCAGAGAGGTCGTCAGCGGCGCATGCGCCTTCCGGCGCATCAATTCCATCGCCTGGAAGTTGTTGAAGATCATCCGCTCGTCCTTGGTCCGAGGCGGACGGCCCTGCTCCAGCATCTCCTTGGCGACCTTTCGCGTCGTGGAGGCCCCTTCAAGCTGACTGGAGGTGATGGCCTCTTCCATCAACGACTCGATGATGTATCGGTCCCGGACGTCCGAATTGGCCAGTTGAGGGTCCGCCAGCTCCAGCCTCTTCCCGAGCTGCCAGTCGATCCGGTGCAGGCCCGATAGGAGACTGTCAGGACGGGCAACGGAGAACGGCTGCCCTGTCTTGTCGAGAAGCGGCAGGTCGGAGCCTAGCGCGGCGCGTGCGGCCCTCACCCGGTACCACCACTCTTCATGTGTCATGCCCTGGGACACGGGATGACGGCGAAGCTCATCCCAGTGGAGATAGCGACCGTCTATCTCCGGCCCTATCGGCTTGCGCTCCAGCAGGGCGACAAGCCGCTCCGCTCCTTCCCGAGCCACCCTCTGGACGAATGCATGGAGGTCTGGAGGCGTCGAGGGGAGTCGCATGGGCTTGAACCACCAATCTACTACTAATTTTTACTAAAAATAGTAGTTCCTCACCGTTCCGGGTCTACACGGAGCCGGAAGTCGTCCTCGGCGGCCTGGCGCAGCGAGTGGGGAATGGAGGGCCTGCCCATGACCGTACGCACCCAAGCCTCCTTCATCTGGCGCGCGCAGCGCTCCGGCGGCATCCGTCCCACGGCGGTCGCGAGGCCCGGACACAGCATCGTCCGGATGGGCGTCTTCGCCGTGGCGTTGTGGGCGAGGACGGCTCGCAACGCGGCTCGGAACGCGAGATAGGCATTCACCGTGTCGCTGACGTCCGCGGGAACGCGCATCGTGGGCGCGCTGATGCACCACGGGATTTCCGGGCGCCCGGTGGGGACCAGCACCGCCAGCCCCACGGGCAGCTCGCCGCCGTGCTCCTTCGCCAGCAGTTCCCGCAGCCGCTCCTGGACCTGGGGCCCCAGCTGGTACGTGTAGACGGCATCGATGCCGCCATCCATGAACCCGAAGCTGTTCGCCGGACTGACCACCGCGTCCGCGCGCACGTCAATGGGATCCGAAGCGGACACCGTGCCCGCGCGCTCCGAGAAGATGTCTCCCTGAGAGATCGTGACACCTGGAACGCCGTCGAACTCCCGGCGCCACGCCTCCACCAGTGCACGTCCCAGGTCTCGCAGATGGAGTTGAAGCGCAGGCGCCATGGTGGCCCGCATCCTACTCGCGATTGACGCGCGTGCCCGACACGGGCTTCACCTCTCCACGAAGAATGGCCACCGCCAGCTCGCGCGTGTCCTCGTACGAGGGCTCGCCGCGGAAGAAGGCGAAGGTCAGGTGTGAGTTGTCTTCTTCGTAGCCATCGAAGTGGAAGGTCCGCTCCGTGACGCCGGGCGGCCGCAGCTCGTTGGTGAATGAATACGAGCCCAGGCTCAGGCGCCACTTCACCGGAGTGCCGTTCGTCCCAGGCGTCTCCACGTAGAAGACGTAGCGGACGGCCCAGTCCCCCTCGAGCTTGAAGTGCTCCGCCACCATCACCGTCGCCGCGCCCTCCTGGAACTGCTCGCGGACGAAGAAGGGGCTGTCCACCTTGCCCTCGTCGTTCAGCTTCACCAGCCTGGCGCGCGCGGCGTCGCGCTCCTGGAGCTGCTTCAGCGCTTCGTGCTCCTGCACCAGCTTCGCGAGCGTGCGCCAGTCCTCGGGCATCGCATGGGCGGCGGCCTGGAAGTGCGCCAGCGCTCGCTCATGGTCCCCGTGGTTCTGGTACGCCTGAGCGATGTTGTACTGGAGCATCGGCTGGCGCGGATGCTGGGGCGTCGTCTTGGCCAGCCACTGAAGCGCTTCGGCTTCGCTCCCCTCTTCCAGGAGCATCAGGCCGAGGTTGCCCGAGGACTCCGCATCCGCCGGGTCCAACGCAATCGCATGTTCAAAGGCCTTCCGCGCCTTGTCCTTCTCCTGGGCTGTCACCAGCGCCTCGCCCAGCGCGGACCAGTACTTCACCGTCCGGGGTGCCAGCTCGGTCGCGCGGGTCAGCTCCGCGATGGAGCCCTGCAGGTCCTGTGTGTACCCGAGCGAAAAGCCCTTGAGGTAGTGGTACTCCGCGACGTCCGGCGCCAACGACAGGGCCTTATCGAACTCCTGCCCCGCCTCCGCGTCGCGCTCGCCATAGAAATACACACGTCCCAGGAGGTAATGCAGGTGCGCGTCCGCCGGATCCTTCTGGAGGGCAGCCTCCAGCTCCTTTTGGATCCGGGCGAAGGTCTGCTGCTGGGCCGGGCTCGCGGGAGCGAACCGGACGGCGTCCAGTTGCTTCTCCCACTCCGCGGCGGCAGGCGTCCGGGCCAACTGGACGGTATCGGGAGCGACGGGCGCGGCGGTCCTGCACGCCACGCTCAGGGTCAACAACGCCAGACACACAAGGCTTCGGGGCATGCGGGCAATCTCTCACGGCCCCTCATGCCCCGTTCATCACCGTTCCATCATCAGAACATCACCGCACGCGTTCGATGCGGTGCTTGCGGCCCTTGATGCGGCCTTCGCTCAGGCGCTGGAACGCCACCTTCACCACGCGCTTGGAGACGGCGACGAAGGCGTGATGGTCGTGGATCTCAATCTTGCCCACGTCCTCCGCCTTCAGCCCGCCCGCCTCGCCCGTGAGCGCGCCCAGGATGTCCCCGGGCCGCATCTTGTCCTTGCGCCCCGCGGAGATGGACAGCGTCTCCCAGCCAGAGATGAGCGACACGCCCGGCACGTTCTCCGGCACCAGCGCGTCCACGTCTCCCTTCTCCAGCTTCACGCCCGTGGTCCCTTCAATGTCGTCCACCTTCCGGCTGTCCGAGCGCGTCACCAGCGACAGCGCCAGCCCGCGCCGTCCCGCGCGACCCGTGCGGCCGATACGGTGCACGTACGCTTCCGGCTGCTGCGGCAGTTCGTAGTTCACCACCGCGTCCAGCGCCTCCACGTCGATGCCCCGGCCCGCCACGTCCGTGGCCACCAGCACCCGCGTGCTGTGATTGCGGAACTTCGCCATCACCCGGTCCCGGTCGAACTGCTCCAGGTCCCCCTGCAACCCGTCCGCGCTCACGCCCGCCTGAACCAGCGCCCGCGTCAGCTCCACCACCACCGCCTTGAAGTTGCAGAACACGATGGCGGAGGCCGGCTGGTACTGGCGCAGCAGGCGCAACAGCAGCGTCTGCTTCTCCTCCGGCGTGCACGCATACGCCACCTGCTGGATGTCCGGCGCGGACTCCTCCTGCGCCAATGACACGCGCACAGGGTCCTTCTGGAACGCGCGGCTCAGCTTCTCGATGTCGTCCGGGAACGTCGCGGAGAAGAGCACCGTCTGCCGCTTCGCGGGCGTGGCGCCCAGCACCCGCTCCATGTCCTCGCGGAAGCCCATGTCCAGCATCCGGTCCGCTTCATCCAGCACCACCGTGGCCAGGTGCCGCGTGTCCAGCACCTCGCGGTCCAGCAGGTCCATGATGCGCCCCGGCGTCCCCACGCCGATGTGCACGCCCTTCTCCAGCGCCTCCACCTGCGGCCGGATGGGCTGCCCGCCCGCGAGCGCCAGCACCTGCACGCCCGGCATCCGGCGCGCCAGCCGCCTGATCTCTCCCGCCACCTGCGCGCACAGCTCGCGCGTCGGGCAGAGCACCAGCGCCTGGAGGTGGCGGTCCTGCGTGAGCTTCACCTTCTGCAGGATGGGCAGCGCGAACGCCGCCGTCTTCCCGCTGCCCGTGCGCGCCTGGCCCACCAGGTCCTTGCCCTGCAACAGCACCGGGATGCTCTGCGCCTGGATGGGGGTGGCGGTCTTGAACTCCAGCTCCTCCAGCACCTGGAGCAGCGGGGGCGACAGCGCGAGCGCGGAGAATTCCATCGAAGCCTCGGGGGACGGAGGCACGGGCGCCTCGGGAGAACGCGCCCTTGTAGCAGCCTTCCCACGCCGGACAAGCCCGGCGCCCCTACCCCGCCCAGCCCGCCACCTCGCCCGCCGTCGCCTGGGCCAGCTTCGCCGCGGCGCCCGGGTCCACGCGCGCCGTGACGAGCACGCCAATCACCGCCCCCAAGAGCAGCTCCACCCGGCGAGCCACCGTCTTGCGCGGCAGCACGCCTGCCCGCGCCGCGCCCTCCAGGGCCCGCGTCAGGTGGCCTCGCAGGAGCGCCCGGTAGTCCTCCACCGCCTGCTTCGCCTCCGCGTCATGCGGGCCCAGCTCCGTCGCCGTATTCACCAGCAGGCAGCCCCGCCGCGTCAGGGCCGGCGGCGCGGTGGCCATCGTCGTCGCGAGCGACTCGAAGTATTGCGTCACCTGCTCCAGGCCCGGCGCGTCCTTCGCGAAGACGCCCAGCCGCGGCCCGATGACCTCCTGGAGGTACAGCGCGATGGCCCGCGCGAACAGCCCGCGCTTGCTGTCGAACGTCTGGTACAGGCTGGAGCGGTTCAGCCCTGTCGCGGCCTCCAGGTCCGACAGCGACGTCGCCTCGTAGCCGCGCGACCAGAACACTCCCAGCGCCGCCCGCACCGCCTCTGTCTCGTCGAACGCCCGCGTCCGCGCCACGTCACCCTCCTTGACAATTCTGAACTGACCGTTTCAATATGGATTCGGAACTGACTGGTTCAGAATAACCCAACCCCGGAGGGGGAGTCATCATGTCGCCACTGGCGCAGGTCTTCGCGGTCATCGCCGCGCTCATCCACGTGCTGTTCTTCGTGATGGAGAGCATCGTCTTCACGCGGCCGAAGGTGTGGAAGCGCTTCGGGCTGAAGTCGCAGGCGGACGCGGACGTGATGAAGGGGATGGCGTTCAACCAGGGCTTCTACAACCTGTTCCTGGCCCTGGGCGTGCTGGTGGGCGTGGTGCTGGTGCACACCGGCGCGGTGGCGTCGGGCGTGGCGGCCGTGATGTTCGGCTGCGCGTGCATGGCGCTGGCGGCGGTGGTGCTGGTGAGCAGCAACCGGCACTTCCTCCGGGCGAGCCTCATCCAGGGTGCCCTGCCCATGCTGGCGATTGGGCTCGTCGTCCTCTGAGCGGCGGCGTCAGGGCGCGACGGTTTCGAAGACGTCCGCGTCCGGCAGGGTGAGGACGGCCCGGCCCGCTTCGCCCAGCTTCTCGCGTGGCACGTCGCGGAAGCGCTGCACGAAGCTCGCGGACGGGCGCAGTGTGAGGGATTGGCCGGTGTCGCGGTTGCGGAACGTGGTCGCGGTGTCCGCCAGCGCGGGCGCCGTCACCAGCGACAGGTTGAGCTTGCCCAGGCTGGCGCCGGTGGCCGCCGCCGCTCCGTCCGCGACGCAGGTGTACTGGACCTGCGCCGGGCTGTGATGGATGACCTCCAGCTTGAAGCTGCCCCGGGGCAGGCCCAGCTGCTGGAGCGCGTGTTCGCCCATCCGGTAGCCCGCGACCGCCCACGGCCCCGCACCGCCATGCACCAGCGCCACCCGCTCCAGCGCGCCCGGTTCAGCGGGCGGGGTCGAAGTGGGCTTCGTGCTCGCGCAGCCCAGGGTGAGGCCCAGCGTGACGGAGAGCAGGAGATGGCGGTGCAGGGTCATGGGTGGCTCCGGAGGAAGGACGGGCGGAGCGTTCTACCTGGAAGCCTCGGGCCCTGACGACCCGCGACTCCACCCAGGCCTCCGGCCGCGAGCCCTGGCCACGCGGCGTACCGCGCGAACCTGTCCGACAGTCGGACAGGTCGGGAGGACCACGGCTGAGCAGCCCTCCGTCCCGGCCGACCCGCGACAACTGGTCCGACTGTCGGACCAGTTGGGACAGCATCGGGGGAGGAGCTGGGTGTCCGGCGGATTAGAGCGAGTACCCGACCAGCAGCGACGCGGAGGCCCTGGGCACCAGTGCCGTGCCGGAGTCTCGCTTCGCCATGACGCCTCCGGCGGAGGCGCTCAGGAGCATCGACAGGCGACTTCGCACGTCCAGCCTCACGCCCCCGGTCACGAGCGCCAGCGGTTCCAGTCCGAAGCGTGCTTCTTCGTCCGGGATGCGCGACTGGAAGACGGCCAGTGCCCCGGCCTCCAGCGCGCCGCTGAACGTCCAGGCTCCGTGCTTCCAGTGCGGCCCCGCGCCCAACCGCAGCTCCAGCTCCGTCTGCTGGAAGGCCACCCCGCTGCCCGTCCCCCTGCGCACCCCGAGCGCCAGGCTCGACGTGTCCACGCCGGAGAACAGCCGCCCTTCCCGCACCAGGCGCACGTCCAGGCCCGCGATGGACGACAGCCCCGCCACGAGGCCCGACGTCAACGACGGCCCCACCGCGAGCAGCAGCGACGACCCCGCTCCCCCCTTGCGCGCGAGCCGCAGCCTCGCGGCCTCCTCCAGGGGCGTGCCCCCCACGGAGACGGTTCCGTCGAGCGGCACCCGTACCGACCGCTCCAGGTATCCCTCGTCCGCGCGCAGCAGCAGCCGGTACGTGCCGGGCGCCACGGCCAGCGTCGTGGGGCCCTCACCCTTCTCCAGATCCGCCACCAGCGAGCCACTCTCCGACGCCACCACGAGCCAGCGTCCCGGCGTCTTCACGTCGAGCGTCAACCGGCCGCGCGCCTGATTGGGCTCGGAGAGCACCAGCTCGCCGCGTCCGCGCAGGTCCATCCGGAACGTGGGGCGCTGCACGCCTCCTGGTGACACGAGCGTGGACTCCAGCGTCCTCGCGTAGGCGTAGCGGTAGGCCTCCTCCAGCGTGACGCGCCCATCGCGTGATGCATCCGCCGCGCCGCGCAGCCCCGCCGCCAGATGGTGCGTGAAGAAGGAGCCCTGCAGTGCATCCGACTCCTGCGCGTACTCATCCGCGCCTGAGGCGCTGATGACCACCCGCCCCTCCAGGTCCGAGGCCTCCATCGTGACCGGCGCAACCACGGGTTTGAGGCCCTTCAGGCGCGTGGCGAGCCCGGAGCGGCAGGAGTCCAGGATGAGCAGCCCCACGCCCACCGGCGCGCCCTTGAGGAAGTCCACCAGCTCGCGCATCGGCAGCTCGGTGCCGCGCAGGTGCAGGCTGCCGTCACCCGCGTGCGACGACACGTACAGCAAGAGCCAGTCCCGCGACGAGGCCTCCACCGCGAGCCGTGCCTGGAAGCCCTTCAGGGCCTCCCGCAGCGTCGCGGCATCCGCGCCCAGCAGCGTCACCGTGCGCTCCGGCGGCACGGCGCCCACTTCCTGGAGCACCTCGCGCATCCGCCGCGCATCCGCCTCCGCGAAGCGCAGCCGCTCTTCACCTGAAAGGCCCTGGTTCTCTCCCACCACCAGCGCCCAGCGGCGTGGCGCCTCCTCCGCAGCGGCGCCCGGAAGCGGCCACAGCCCCAACAGCAGCACCGTGAGCGCCCGGATGCATGGGCTCAGCACCGAGCGACGCGGAGCCCCCTCCTCAGCGGTCCTTCGGAGCGGCCACAGCACCGGGAGCAGCACCGCGCCCACCCATTGGCCCAGCCCAAGCACCCAGCGATGCGGAGTCCCCTTCTTGGCTGTCTTCCGGAACAGGCCCAGCCTCGTGAACAGCACCGCGCCCGCCCATTGGCCCAGTCCCAAAACCCAGCGGTGCGGAGCCCGTTCCCTGGCGGGCCTCCGGAGCGGGCCCAACGCCGTGAACACCCGCACGCCCAGGCCCAGCGCCCGTCTCACGGCACGACCCTCAGCAGCGTGCGCGCCTGGGCCTTCCCGATGTCACCGGGCGTCGCCACGTCCAACGCTCCCTGCCCTTTCTCCCGAGCCTCCGCGACGCGCGCGGTGAGTGCCTCGCGCGCCTGCTCTGCATCGAGCGGCGCATCCGAGAAGAACGCATGCAGCGCCACCGACCCCGGCGTCACCTCCAGCGGCGGGGACAGCTTCACTTCCGCCCCCGGCTCCACCGTGCCGCTCGTCGCGCCCTCTTGCGGCCAGAGCCGGTCCACCGCGCCCGCTTCATCCACCGCGAGCACCAGCACGTTCCGGTATGGCCCCGTGCCCACCGCCAGCGTCACGTGTTCGCCGGGTTTCGCGTCCAGCACCGGCGCGCCCTGCTCGGACAGGAGCCGCAGCGCCACGGTGCCCTTCAACCGCACGCCGTCCTCCGTCCCGCGCGGCACGTAGACGACCAGCGCGAGCCCCACCGCCAGCGCCGCCACCAACGGCACGCCCCAACTCCAGCGGGGCTTCGCGGAGCGGGCCCGCTTCTCCTCCAGCCTCGCCAGCACCGCCTTCGCGCGGGGCTCGCCCAGGCTCGACACGCGCGCCTGCCGCATCCGCTCGGCAATCGCCCCACAGGCCGGGCAGGCGGCCACGTGCCGCTCCGCGCGGCCGGAGGCATCCAGCCCCGACAGCCACTCGTCCAGCTCCAGCCGTGTCAGGTGCTCAGCCACGCCCCGCCTCCAGTGCATCCGGCAGCCGCCCCAGCTCCGCCGCCTTCTTCCGGATGGAGTCCAGGTCGCGGACGATGGTCTTGCGCGACACGTCCAGCATCCCCGCGATCTCCTCCTGGGTCAGCCCGTCGAAGAAGTGCAGCGTGGCCACCTCCAGCTCGCGCTCGCCCATCCGCCCCACGAGGTGGCGGATGAAGTCCGCGGCCTCCCACTGGCTGGGGGTGAGCGCCGCGGCCTCCGGGGCCTCCAGGAGCGCCGGCTCCCGCAACTGCCGCGAGCGCAGCGCGTTGAGGCACAGGTTGGTGGTGACGCGGTACACGTACGTCATGGGACGGGCCTCCCGTCGGAACCGCGCGCCGGCCGTCAGCATGCGCTCGAAGACCTCCTGGACGATGTCCCACGCATCGGCATCGCGTCCCAGCAGCGCGAGCGCACGGCGGTGCACCACGGGCGCGAAGCGCTCGTAGAGCTGCCTGAGCTCCTCCGCGTCGAGCCCGCTCCCCATCCGCCTGGTCCGACCTTCCTTTTCGTCCTTGAGACACCCGGCCCCGGCGGCCTGGGACATCGCGTCGCCTTCGCGATGGGCCGTGGGATATTAGTCCCACCCCAGCGGCATGTCCCAGGCTGGCCGCACCGGGTGTCCCAAGCGCCGTGAAACGACTCGTCCTCGCCACACTCATCGCGCTCCTGGGCGCCTGCTTCGACCCGCTCTACGAGGACCCGGCGTTGCTGGACGAGGCGTCGTGGGCCGTCTGCTGCGTGCAACGCCAGGTGGACACCTGCCGCTGCGAGGAGCCCGGCGGCTGCGAGAGGCCCTTCCGGGCCTGCGCGTCCGGCACCTGCGCGCCCTCCCCCCAGGACACCTGCACACCCGTCGCCGGCAGCCAGGACGGCGGCAACGATGACCCCGACGGTGGCGTCAGCGGCGAAGACGCGGGCAGCCCCGACGCGGGCACCACCACCGACGCGGGCACCACCACCGACGCGGGCACCACCACCGATGGAGGAACCAGCGTGGACGCCGGCACCGACGCGGGCGTGGACGCGGGCCCGCCGGCCCCGCCCTACGAGCCGTGTTGCGATCCGTCCACGCACCGGGTCACCACGTGCCGCTGCGCCGCCACGGGCTGCGGCTCCAGTCCTCCGTTCACGCCCTGTGCGTCCACCCGCTGCGCGCTGGCGGGAGAGTCGTGCGGGTGAGATACCCGCCGGGATGAAGGGCACGTTCCGTTCGCTGCGCGGCTTCAACTACCGGACGTGGGCGGCCGGAGCCATCGTGTCCAACGTGGGCACGTGGATGCAGCGCACCGCCCAGGACTGGCTCGTCCTCACCCAGCTCACCCACAACAACGCCACGGCCGTGGGCGTGGTGATGGCGCTCCAGTTCGCGCCGCAGGTGCTGCTGCTCCCCCTGACGGGCTTCGCGGCGGATCACCTGGACCGCCGCAAGCTCCTGTTCGCCACACAGGCGACCCTGGGGGCGCTGGCGCTGGGGCTGGGGCTGCTCACGCTCTGGGGGCACGTGCGGCTGTGGCACGTCGACGTGTTCGCGTTCCTCCTGGGCTGCGTCACCGCGTTCGATGCCCCCGCGCGCCAGACGTTCGTGGCGGAGCTGGTGGGCGAGGAGGACCTCTCCAACGCCGTGGCCCTCAACTCCACCTCGTTCCACGCCGCGCGCATGCTGGGGCCCGCCATCGCGGGGGTGCTCATCTCCTGGGTGGGCTCCGGGTGGATGTTCGTCATCAACGCGGCGTCGTTCGGCGCGGTGCTCTGCTCGCTGAGCCTCCTTCGCGCGAACGAGCTGCACGTGCGGGACCGGGCGCCAGGCACGCGTGGGGGCCTGCTGGAGGGGTTCGTCTACGTCTGGAGGCGGCCCGACCTGAAGGCGGTGCTGATCATGTTCTTCCTCATCGGCACCTTCGGGCTCAACTTCCCCATCTTCATCTCCACCATGGCCGTGAGCGTCTTCGGCCAGGGCGCGAGCGGCTACGGGCTCCTGACGTCCATCATGGCCTTCGGCTCCGTGACGGGCGCGCTGCTCTCCGCGCGGCGCGCGCAGCCCCGCATCGGGCTGCTCGTCATCGGGGCCGCGGTGTTCGGCGCCGGGCTGATGCTCGCGGCGGTGATGCCTGCCTTTGCCCTCTTCGGCGTCATGCTCGTCGTCATCGGCGTGTCGGCGCAGACCTTCACCACCACCGCGAACAGCCTGGTGCAGCTGTCCACCGCTCCGTCGATGCGCGGGCGCGTGCTCGCCATCCTCCTGGCCATCGCGCTGGGCGGCACGCCCCTGGGGGCCCCCGTCGTAGGGTGGGTCGCGGACACGTTCGGTCCGCGCCAGGCGCTGTGCGTGGGCGCCGCGGCGGGCTTCGTCGCGGCACTCGTCGGGCTGCGCTACCGCACGAAGGCGGCGACTTCTTCTCCAGGATGACCGCGTAGAACTCGACCTACGGAGCGAGGCCCGCGACCTGGCGCAGCAATTCCAGGGGCCCCAGCGCGGCGACCGCGTCGAACTGCTCGGGCGTGCGCACCAGGAGCGACCCTGCGAAGCCCAGCGCGTTGACGTTGACGCCCAGGTGCTCCGCGCGGCTGCGGGGCACGAGCAGCATCCAGTCCCGCGTGACGAGCAGGTTGTACGGCGCGTGCTCGCCCAGGCCCAGCGCCTCCCGCAGGAGCCGGTAGGCCGCCAGCATCCGCTCCCCCTGCCCCGGCGCCCCCCACGGCCCCAGGCCCGCCAGCAGGTGCGCGAACGGCAAGGACTCCGCGGCGATGACGCGGCCGGGCCCCGGCAGCGAAGGCAGCAGCGACTCCACCGGCGCGCGCAGGCCGTCCGGTCCCAGCGGCGGCACCAGTTGCAGGTGTTTGTGCCGCTGGCTCGCGCCGGCCGTCTCCCCCGCGTTGTAGAAGGCCAGCCCGTCCAGCCCCTCCAGGCACGTGGAGAGCGCGTCGAAGTCCGCGCGGGTCAGCAGCGCGTCCTGCGATTCAAAGGCCCGCGTCACCAGCAGCAGGTGGTGCTCCACGACGTTGAACTTGTTGAGCAGGCACACGTGCGCGGGCGGCACGTCCCCCAGCACGAGGTCCGGCTCCGGGTTCGCGAACGGATTGAACGGCTCGGCGTTGGACGTCGCCGGCCGCTTGCGCTCCTTGAGCGCCACCCGCCCCAGCACGCGCACCTGGAACGTCGTGTTCGCGATGGGCAGCGTGCGCGCTTCCGTGGCGATGGGCTGGAGCGCCCCGGTCTCCAGCGCGTGCCGCGTGACGGACAGCGTGCGGGGCCACAGGGCGGCGGGCGTCAGCGGTGCGGCGTTCACGGGCGGGCTCCTGACGTGGGGCCTGGAGTCTGTGCCGTCCGGCGCCGCCAGCGTCAACCCGTCTTCGGTAGGAGAAGCGCCGCGATGTCCGCCTCAGCGCGGAGGGCGGAAGACGTACTGGTACTCCGGTGACGGGCTGCCGGGCGGGTACTGGGCGTCCATGAAGGCGACGTGCGCGTGGTGGGTGATGAGCACGTCCTGGAGGCTGTCGTAGAGCACCACCACGTTCGTGGCCTTGCCGGTGGGGTCCAGGTCCACGCGCACCTTCAGGTTGCCCTTGAGGTCCGGCTTCTCCATCAGGTGCTCCAGGTACAGCGCCACCAGCCCCAGCGACACGCGGTCGTAGATCTGCTCCACCGTGCCCTTCGCGGGCGCCGCGGGCAGCCGTAGCTTCTTGGCGAGCTGCGCGGCCTCCTCCGCCGCCTCCGGCACGGGCCGCTCCGGGGCGGCGAGCGCCGCGCGGTACGCCGCCACGGCCTCGAAGTAGCGCTCCTGCTTGAGCAGGAGCCGCGCCCGCCGCACCTGGATGTCCGCGCGCTCCGGAGCCAGCGCCGCCGCCTGGTCCAGGCGCGCCTCGGTGCCGGCCGCGTCCTGCTTGCCTTCCGCCAGCGTCGCCAGCCGCAAGAGCGGCTCCGGATCCTTCGGCGTCGCGGCGGCCAAGCGCACCAGCGCCTTCGCCTCGTCCTCCGGGCGGTTCAACTCCACGTTGAGCCGCACCCACGTGGCGAGCACCGCGGGCTCCGCGCCCCCGAGCGTCGCGTAGCGCTCCAGCATCTTCACCGCCTGCGCCTTGTCCCCCGCGGCGAGCCACGCGTCCGCCTGCCGCCGGTGCGCCTCGCGGTCGTGCGGCTGGAGCGCGACGAGCAGCGCCCCGGCCTCCGCGCCCGCCTTCGCGTCACCCGCCTCGCGGGCCAGCCGCGACAACACCTGGAGCGCCTCCGGCTGCTCGGGCCACTGCTTCACCGAGCGGACCAGCAGCGCCCGCGCCTCGGCCGCGCCCCCGGGCCGGCCCGCCAGGAGCAGCGCCAGGTCGGTGCGGAAGCGCGGCACGTCCAGCTTCGCCAGCGCCTCGCGCAGCCGGGCCTCGGCTTCCGGAGCCTTGCCTTCCGCCTGGAGGCGCAGCCCGTCCGCCCACAGCGCGGGCGCGAAGCCGGGCACCACCTTGCGCGCGGTCTCCAGCGGCGCGGCCGCGTCCTTCAGCATGCCCCAGCGCACGTACACCAGCCCCATGCCCACGTGCGGCCACGGGTTCTCCGGGTACACCACCGCCAGCGCCTTGAACTCGGCGAAGCTCTCGTCGGAGGGCAGCGCGAGGAAGGCCCGGTACACCCGGGGCATCGGATCCCTGGGCGCCTTCGCTTCCTGTGCGTCCAGCTCCGTGCGCAGCGTGCTGGGGCTGCCCTGGACGCGCGCCGTGTCCATCCGCTGGAGCATCGCCATCCCCTCCGCGGCCGGGGCGGGCACCGGACGGGCGGCAGCCGCCGGGAGCGCGCACAGCACGGACAGCAGCAGGCACGTCAGGACACGGGACGTCATCGGAGCTTGCGGGGGAGCCTGAGGGGAGCCGGGGGAGCCTGGACGCTACCAGATGCCCGCGCCCGGCGACGCCTGGGAGTGTTTACACCGCTTGCTTGAATTACACGGACACGCGCGATGTTTCACGCGCGCGGGAACGGGACGGAATGGCCCTGGAGGGCGAGCGCGCTTTCGGGCGTTGGACGCCACCCGGGCGGTAGGTCTTGACCAGAACCAGCGGTGCTGGGCGGAATGGCCCCCATGGCCACCGCCGAGAAACTCGTATTCCCGACCATCGTCGAAGGACTCTTCGTCCGGGGACTTTCCGGGAAGGTGCCCTTCGCCCTCAAGGAGCAGCTGCGCAAGGAGGGCCTGGACCTGGACCGGCCCCTGCAGCCGGCGTACTCGCTGGACACGTGGACGCGCTGCGTGGCGCTGACGGCGAAGGCGCTGCACCCGGAGCAGCCGGAGCAGGTGGCGTGGCGGATGCTGGGCGAGCGGATGATCGACGGCTACCGCGACACGATGGTGGGCCGGGCGCTCTTGGGCGTGCTGCGGCTCATCGGGCCCAAGCGGATGCTCTTGCGCACGCAGCACAGCTTCCGCACCGGCAACAACTACACCGAGGTGCGCATCACCGAGCGCGGCGAGCGCGAGGCGGACCTGTGGCTCAACGAGCCCGGCCTGCTGCGCTACTTCAAGCAGGGCGTGATGCTGGCCACGGTGCGCGCCGCCAGCGGCCCCGCCACGCAGGTGGACGTGGTCCAGTTCGACGACGACAGCGTCACCTACCGCGTGTCCTGGGGCGCCCCCGGATCCTGAGTCCGCGCGAGGCTTCCCTCGTCGGATCCGCGACCCCGGGGCCTCTTGCTCGCACCGGGCCCCATCTGCCAGCGTGAAGGCCTGGGCGCGGTGTCCGGGCCGTGAACGGCCGCGCAAGAGGGGGCTTCATCCAATGCCGTCGAGCGAGCGCGCCAACCTGCCGCGCTGGAACGGTCATCAGCGGGGGTTCTTCGAGATCTGGTTCCTGGTGGTGCTCGACCCGGGCGGAGACCGTGCCTGGTGGTTGCGCTACACCCTGTTCACCCCCGCCCCGGGCAGCGGCGGCGAGCCTCGCGCCACGATGTGGGCGGCGGCGTTCGACTGCGCGTCGAAGGACAGGCCCGCGGTGGCGCTCAAGGCCATCCACCCGGCCTCCGCCTTCACGGCGCTGCCCTCCGGCGGCGTGCGCATCGCGGACTCGGAGCTGACGCCCGGCCACTGCCACGGACAGGTGGCCAGCGGTGGACACGCCATCGCGTGGGACCTGCGCTTCCAGGGCGGAAGCCCCGGGCCGGTGCGCCGCGAGCCGCGCGGCACCGCGCTCCTGCCCCTGCCCACGCACGTCACCCACGTGCACGACGACGTCACCTTCGAGGGCACGGTGACGGTGGACGGCGAGCGCATCGACGTGAAGGGCGCGCCCGGCCTGCAGAAGCACCTGTGGGGCCACCGGCGGCTGGAGGAGCTGACGTGGCTGTACTGCCCGCGCTTCCGCGAGGACCCGGCCGCGCGGCTGGAGGTCATGGCGGTGCGCGCGAAGCGCAAGCGGGGCCACCCCCAGCTGTCGCCCATCTACCTGCGCACGCGCGACACCGAGCACACGTTCCACGAGATGCCCCACGTGCTGCTATCGAGCGTGACGTCGCCCGCGTCCGGCGAGCTGACCTTCCGCGCCGCGTCCGCCACCGTGGCCATGGAGGGCCGCGCGTGGTGCGACCCGCGCACGCTGGTGGGCTACGCGTACCGCGACCCCACGGGCTGGGACGTGCTGGTGGCCCAGAGCGACGTGGCCCGGTGCGAGGTGCAGCTCTTCTCCCGCCCGCATCCGCTCGCGGCGTGGAGGCCCACGCAGAAGCTCACGTCCACCGTGGGCGCGCTGGAGTTCCACGGCCCGGAGCCGATGCCGGGCGTGCGCTACATCCCGTGGGACGGCACCGCGCTCGAAGCGGAGGACGCGCCCGGCGACTCCGAGGACGAACCGGCCCTGGGAACGGGCTGAAGCCAGGGACGCCTGCCCCGGCCTTCCGGGAGGGAGGGGCTCGCGGGCCCGGGCCCGTGGCGCCGTCCGCTCATCGGGGGGAGGAGCCTCCCCTGGCTGTGGAGGGGGACGGCCGTGGCCACCCTCTGGGGTGCGGCCCGACGCTCCCCCATGCCCTATCACCGGATGCTGAGACACCTCCAGTCGCTCTTCCGGGTGGAGCCCGGGAGACCGGCCCTGTGGGCGGGCATCCGGGCCGCCGTCGCCACCGCCCTGCCCCTGTGTCTGTCCTTCCTGCTCACGGTGCCCGAAGCCGGCTGGGCGGGCCTCACGGGCCTGCTCGTCACGCTCGCGGACAAGGGCGGCTCCTACCGCGTGCGGGCGCGCGTCATGGGCGCGGTGACGGTGCTGGGGTCGCTGGTCGGCATGCTCGCCGCGCCCGCGGGCCACACGTACCTGGTGGACGCCACGCTGCTGCTCGTGGGCGTCACGGCGGCGAACTTCGCGCGCTGCTACGGTGAGACGGCGGGCTCCGTGGGGGGACAGCTCGCCGTCATCTTCGTCGTGTCGCTGGGGGCGCCCGCGGCCTCGCTGCGGGAGGCGGTGCTGCGCGGGGCCGCGCTGCTCCTGGGGGGCCTGTGGGCGATGGCGCTGTCGCTGCTGCTGTGGCCGCTGAGGCCCTACCGCCCCGCGCGCCGGGCGGTGGCGCGCGTATACGCGGGGCTCGCGACCGCGGCGGAGGAGCTGCGCGGGGCGACGCTGGAGGGGGCCACGCCCGACGCCTGGGCGGAAGGGCTGAAGCGCCATGGGGGCATCCGCCCGGAAATCGAACGGGCGCGCGGCGTGCTCGCGGCCACGCGGCGCGGGAGGCCGGACGAGACCCAGCGCGGCGAGCACCTGCTGGTGCTGGTGGAGCTGGCGGAGCCGATGGTGGCGCTGCTCAGCGCCCTGGCGGAGGCGATGCAGGTGGTGGGGCGCGACCCGCACCTGTACGCGACGCGCGAGCGCGTGGCGCGGCTGTGCGAGGCCTTCGCCGCGATGGACCTGTGGGTGGCGCGGGCGCTGGTGCAGGAGCGCAACGAGGGAATGCGCGCCCCGCCCGGCCTGCCCCTCGGGCCCCGGCGCAGGCGGCAGCCAGCGAGGATGGCCGCGCCGGCGGTGCGGCGCACCACGGAGGGGCCGCTGTCCACGCACGTCGCCACGCTGCTGGACCGGCTGCGCGAGTACGCGGGCGTGGCGCACGAGACGGCGTCCGGCCTGCTCTTCGGCGACCCGGTGTCGGCGCGTGGCAGGGGGACGGTGGGCGGCGCGAAGCAAGCGCCGGGGCGCTCCCCGTGGCAGCCGATTCGGGACCACCTGCACCGGAACTCGGTGGTGCTGCGGCACGCGCTGCGCACGGGGATGGTGGCCACGGCGGCGCTGGGGCTGACGCGGGCGTTGCAGGTGGGCGACGCGCACTGGGTGAGCCTCGTGGTCATCTCCATCCTCCAGCCCTACGCGGGCAGCACGGAGGAGCGCGTGCTCCAGCGCACGCTGGGGACGCTGGTGGGCGCGAGCCTGGCGGCGCTCATCGCGACCACGGTGCACACGCCGCCGCTGATGATTGGCGTCATCAGCGGGCTGACGGCCATCTCCGTGGCGCTGCTGCCGCTGAACTTCGGCGCGTTCCAGGTCCTGCTCACGCCGGACTACCTCCTGATGGCCACGCTCAGCTCCGGGGACTGGACGGTGGCGTCGCAGCGCACGCTGGGCGTGCTCATCGCGGGGGCGCTGGCGCTGGTGGGCTCGTGGACGTTGTGGCCCAGCCCGGAGCGCCGCCGCTTCCCGGACGCGGCGGCCTCCGCCCTGCGCGCGGACGGGAAGTACCTGCAACAGCTGGCCACGCACCGCAGCGGCACGGAGCCGGCGGTGAACGAGGAGCGCCGCCACCTGGACCAGGCGCTGCTGGAGGCGGAGTCCTCCTTCCAGCGGTTGATGACGGAGTACCGGGGCCCGCCCTGGCACCTGGAGCCGGGCATGGCGCTGCTCACCTACGCGCGGAGGTTCGCGCTGGCGGTGACGGCGCTGGGCACGGGGCGCTTCGAAGGGAGGACGACGTCGGTGCTGCCGCAGCAACTGGCGCAGCGGGCCAGCGACAGCCTGGAGCTGCTCGCCCGCGCGTTGCAGGAGCGGCGCGAACCCCCGCCCCTCCCGGCCCTGGCGCTGCCGCGCACGAGCGATGATCCGGTGCTGGGAGCGCTGCTGGAGCGCGTGCCCCGGCAGCTGGGCATCCTGCACGGCGCGGTGGCGAGGATCAGCGAGGACCCGTCGCTGCGCTGACGGCCTTGGGAGCGGCGCAGCCGGACTGGTAGTCCCGGAGCTTGCGCTGGAAGCGCTCCCGCTCCTGCGCGGGCCACTCCGCGGGCAGCAGGTCCACGGCCTTCTGCTGTTCCGCCAGCGCTTCGGGGCACTGGTTCAGCCCGAAGTGCGCGGCGGCGGCGGTCTCCAGCACGTAGGGGTTGGGATGCTCCCCCATCACGGAGCGGCGGAGCGCGGGGCGCAGCGCCATCAGGGCCGCCGCGTATTGCCCGGCCTGCACGCGGAGCCAGGCCATCTCCGTCGCCGTCCACTGGAATCTGGGGGCCAGGGCATGGGCCTGTGCGAGCACCTTCGGGTAGTCCGGATCCTCCGGCGTGTGGACGGCGAGCTGCATGGCGAGGTTGGTCCAGGCCCCGCCGCTCTGGGGGAAATGGGCCACCCGCAGCCGCGCCCAGCCCAGCCTCTGCTCCAGCGAAAGCTCATCATCGGCGGGGCCTCCATAGCGGAGGTTGAAGGTAAAGGCATACGAGGTGGACGCGGCGTGTCCCGCCAGGGTCCAAGGCCGGTAACGGCTTTCCCCCAGCTGCGCGATGAGGTGTTGAGAGGGGTGCCCGGAGCCATCCTCGATGACCTGACAGTCCCGCACGCGCCCATCCAGGCCGATGCGGCATTGCAGGACAACCACGGCGTACTCGCTCCGGAAGGACAGGCTTCTCTCCTTGGGGTGGGTCACCCAGCCCTGGATCCGGGCCGGCGGGAGGTTCTGCTCCTTCA
Organism: Corallococcus caeni; assembly: GCF_036245865.1. Taxonomy (NCBI): domain Bacteria; kingdom Pseudomonadati; phylum Myxococcota; class Myxococcia; order Myxococcales; family Myxococcaceae; genus Corallococcus; species Corallococcus caeni. The sequence goes on from NZ_BTTW01000001.1 coordinate 983,018, forward strand.
GGAACTGGCACGCCGGCTCATGGTCCGCGTCGCATGCCGCATGGAGGTCGCCCAAGGCCTGGACGATCTGGGCCTCGGTGGGCTTCCCTGCCAGGGTCTGGACGGCGTCGTTGAAGACCCCTGGCGCCTGTCCGGCCTCCAGCTCCAGGACCGGAGCCTCCAGGGAGGTCCCCGAGGAGATGCCACCAGCGAGGACCGGGTTTCGCGCCACCCGTTGCTCGTAGGAGGCCGGGTCCCGCAGGAAGGCTTCCATGGCCAATGCCAGATGACCATGGCTCGCCGCCGGTGGCGGCAGGTCGGACGGGCGCAGCCGGTGCGCACAGCCGGTGGGGACCACCAGCAGGAAAAGAAAGAGCAGAGGCCAACGCATGGCGCCGGACTCTAGCCATGAAGCCGCGCCGTCTGGAATGGACGCGGAGAGCACCCCATGACGGCGCAAGGCTTTGTATCCTGGAAAGGCACACGCTCCGGGCCGCACCCGCCCCGGAACGCACCAGGAGCCGCCCGCTTTGAAAGACACCCCGAGCCACGCGACCCCTGGAAGGCCCACGAGCGCCGTACGGGCCTTGCAGGTGCTGCTACTCATCGCGGCGTCGGCCTGCACTGCGGACCGGCAATCCCAGCGGGACACCGCCTGGGCCGAGCACTTCACCGGCGCCGCGGAGCGCATCGAGGCCCGGGCCCGCGCGATGGGCATGGCCCGCCTGCACGACGTACGCGCGGAACAGGCGGAGCTGCTCGGTTGGATGGCGACCCTGTCGAAGGAGATGGCGCTCGGAGGCGCCGAGGGGCCCGGCCACTACGCGCTCGGGGCCGGGGAGCGGGCCCTGGGTCGCGAGGCGGAAGCCCTGGCGCACCTGGAGGCCGCCTGGAACGCGGGCTTCCGCGAGCCTCGCGTGGCGTGGGCCCGAGCGCAGATCCTGAGCGAGCGCTACCGCGCGCTGCGCGTGGAGGCGCTCGCCGCTCCCGACAAGGACGAACGGAAGGCGCGCGAGCAGGACGCGGAGCAGCGTTACCGGGAGCCGGTGCTCACGCTGCTGCGACAGGCGGCGGGGGCGGAGTTCCCGTCAGCGAAGTACGGCGCGGCGCTCGTCGCGCTGCATGAGGGCCGCCTGGACGCGGCGCTCGCGCTCCTGGAGGTCGTAGGCACGAACCATCCCTGGTTCGTGGAGGCGCGGCTGCTTCGCGCGGACGTGTTCCTGCTGCGCGCCGCCGAGCGGTGGAAGGAGGGAAGGAAGACCGAGGCGCGCGTGGACCTGACGGCTGGACTCCAGGCCATCCAGGACGCCAGGACCACGGCGGAGAGCTTCGCGCCCGCCCACCTGGCGCAGGTGCGCTTCGACAAGGCCGCGTTGAACCTCACGCAATCCGCCGCCGGCGGGCCCATGCTGCTGCTGTCCCCAGCCGACAGATACGAGGCGCCGGACTCGGCGAAGCAGGGGCTCGAGGCGCTGGACATGGCCGCCCGGGTGGATCCCGGCCATGCCGGATTCGCCTGCGAGAAGGCGCGCTTCCTCACCCTGCTCGCGGAGCGCCCGAATACCTATGGAGCCTTCCTCTTCCTGCGCAGCAGGGCCATCGAGGCCGCGCAACACACCCTGGCGCTGGATCCATCGAGCCCTTGTGGCCACATGGAGTGGAGCCGGGTGATGGTGCAGGAGACGGAGGAGGTCCTGAAGCAGAGCCCCGTGGACTTCTACAAGCTCGCGGAGGCCCTGAAGCGGCTGGAGACCGTGCCTCCACCCGCACGAGATCTCGGCTTCCATCTCCTGCGCGCCCGGCTCCTCCATGTCTGGACGGACGCCGACCGACAGGCGGGGAGCTGGAGGGCAGGCTCCAATGGCTGGCAGCACCAGGAGCAGGCCATTGAAGCCTATCGAAGCGCGCTCGCGCTCGAGGAGCGCGTTCCCGCGTACTGGGTCCGGATGGGAGCGCTTCTCCTGGCCCGGGGTTCGAATCCCACGGCGAAGGATGGCGACGCGGACCTGAAGCAGGCGGAAGGTGCCTTCGGAAAGGCCATGAGGGGCGGCTTCGAGAAGGCACCCGAGGTGTGGCGCCTGGGCGCGCGCATCCAAGTGGCGCAGGCCTTGCGGCAGCGGGCCCGGGGCGAGACGGCCCCGTGGAGATTCGACCAGGCCGCGGTCCTCATCCGCAATGGACTCCTCCATGGAGCACGGAGTGCGTCCCTGCATCACGAGTTGGGGCTCATCCTGCTGGAGCAGGCGAAGGAGACCTGGGAGCACGGTGGGGACCCCACCGCCCTGCTCGACCAGGCGGAGGCGGCCCACGCCCAGGCGGCGACGCTGGAGCCCACCCTGGACCTGGGCAGGTTCGGACAGGCGGCGGTCCACGCGGCGCGGGCGGAATACGCCTGGCTGCGGGGCGCGGATCCCACCGAGGAGGCGGACCGGGCGGACGCGTTCTACAGCCAGGTGAACCCCCACCTGCGAACCTGGAAGGAGCAGCGGGCCGAAGGCCGGATGAAGGCGTCCTTCAGCCTGGCGCACCATCTGCTGGAGCAGGGGCTGGACCCCGAGCCCGCGCTCGAGCGAGCAATGACAGACTTCGGCGGGCTGGAACAGTTCAGCATGGACCGCGTCCTGCTTCATCGCGCCTACGGCGCACGACTGCGCTTGGTGGCTCGCCATTCGGCCCGCACGAATCCCGAGAAGGCGGAGACGCAATTCAGCAATGCGGAGAAGCACTACGCGGAGGCCCTGGAGGTAGAGCCCTCGAGTCGGGAGGCCCGCCTGGAGGCGGGGCACCTGTTCCGTGAGTGGGCGGCGGCGAGAAAGGCCGCGAAGCAGGAGCCGGAGCCGCTCCTGTCACGAGGACTCGCGCTGGCGGACGCGTTGCTCGTGGAGCGTCCGAACTGGCCCGAAGCCCGGCTGCTGCGCGCGGCGCTCCTGCGCACGAAGGATCCGGCCTCGGCCCAGGCCCGGGCGGACCGCGACGCCGCGCTGAAGGCCAACGCCAACCTCGCGCCTGGATGGCGGCGGCAGTTCCCAGAGGACCTGCCGTCCAGGCCATGAGCTCATCGAATCAGGGCGCGGCCGCTACGGACGTCGTGGCGGCGACCAGGTTCCCCGCACCGTCCTTCGCCAGGCCATACAGCTTGATGGCGCCCGTCACGGCCGGCAGGCGCACGCGCCACGTGCCGGGGGTGGCCCCCTTCCGGGACTCCAGCACCGTCACGCGGTCGCGCTCCGTTCGGGTCGCCGCGCCCCTGAAGTTGTAGGCGAAGGACACGTCCAGCGGCGTTGCGGAGGTCACGTCGAAGGCCACGTTCGCCCAGGTGACGGGGCCTTCCTTCTCCACGCCCCGCACCTCCAGGCGCACCGGCACCGGCAGCGCGGGCTCCGGCTTCACGCCCGTGTACGCCTCCCGCACCGCGTGCCACGCCGGCCGGGTGGAGGTGCCGGACCGCATTCCCAGCCACAGTCCGGTGTGGTCCAGCGCCGCGCTGTAGTTGAAGACGAACAATCCCAGACACCGGCCCGCCTGGACATGCGGCGCCAGGGCGTTGCGCCAGCCGTCCACGATGACGGCATACTTCTCCCCGTCTCCTGGTTCCTGTGGAATGCCGCGCGCGTCCTTGGGGACCTCCCATTCGCCCTGGGCACCGAACTCGGTGATGAACCACGGCTTGCGCCCGCCGGCCTGCTTCACCGCGTCCGCCAGCGCATGGATGCCCCGGCCATAGACGTTCAAGCCATACGCATCCAACGAGGGGACGTACTTCTCCCAGAGCGGCACGCCCAGCGTCCACGCATCCACGGACAGCACGGGGTGCCCGGGGTCCGCCTTCTTCACCGCGCGGACGACCTTCTCCAGGAAGCGCGCGTAGGCGACCTTCGACGGCTCGTCTGGTGAATTGAGGATGACCTCATTGCCCAGTCCCCACGCGAGCACCGCGGGGTGGTCCTTGAAGCGGCGCACCTGCGCGAGCGTGGCCTGGAGCTGTGCCTCGCGGCCCCTGGCGTCGCGCGCGTAGTCAAACGCGTCGTCGTTCTCCATGCCCGCACGGCCCGGCCGCAGCCACAGCCCCACGAGGACACGCAGGCCATGCTTGTGCGCGGCATCGAGCAGCGCGGGGGTCTCCTCGCCAGTGCCCCAGGTGCGCAGCGTGTTGACGCCCAGGGCGCGCAGCTGTTCGCAATCCCTGTCGAATTTCGCGGGCCCACCCGTGCCGCTGAACGTCACGCCCTTCGCAACGTAAGGCTGGCCGTCAACCACCAGCTTCCACCCCTCCCCTGCCTTCACGATGGCGGTGCGAGCCTCCACGTTCCACGAGGGAAACAGGAGCGCGGTCAACAGCAGGACGCCGGCGGCGAACGGGCGGGCAATGGCCATGGAAGCGATGAGTGTAGAGCCCCTTCCATCCGGACCCGAGCGCGGCTTGTCTTGAACCTGTCCGACTGTCGGACAGGACTGGAAGACTCCGGCCAGGCCTGTGGTGGTGCCGCAGCCAACCACTCAGTAGGCCCACGGCTTCAGGGGCCTAGCACTTGTCGTAGACGCCAGGGGCACCCGGTGACTTGCGGCGGTAGCACATGCGCACCTCGTTCTCGGCGTCCGTGCAACTGGGCTCATAGACGCTCTCGCCCGAGGGCATGTCGATGACCTTGCCGCACTCCCTGCTGGACTCCTTGACCTCCAGGATGCGTGGGAACGCATCGCCCACGGGCGTGACCTTCACTTCGGTCGAGCCGTGAACGAAGCCCATGTGGCTTCCCGATTCGATGGTGAAGATGGAGCGCAGGGAACCCTCCTGCGCCTCCCAATACGACAGCGTCTGGTATTCGTTGCGCGAGTCCGCGTCGGTCTGCTCGACCCGGAAGACCTGCCGTACCGGGTCGGTGAGGTTCTCGAAGGAGAACACGACCCGGAAGGACTGGCTCTCCACCACGCCCGGCAGGAACTTCATCGGAATGGCGCAGAAGGTGTTCTTGCTGCCAAGCGGATGAAGCACCACCCCATCCAGCAGTTTCAGCGCATCACACGCCTGTCCCCGGGCCTGGAGGATGAAGTCCTGCGCGTCCGCCGACAGGATGCGTGCGCGGAAGACGTCGAGCTGCGCGGACGCTGGCCCCTCCTCCTTCAGGCACTCCTGCCGCTCCCACGCCGAGTCCAATCCCAGCGGGTGGAGGAGCTTCCGCAACCCCACGGTCGTCTTCGCGGCGCGCACCTGCCTCTTCAGTTCCTGGGGATCCACCACGACGCGGAGCGCGGGCGGACATGCCTCCTGGCTGACCTTGCTGGGAGGCGTGGGGGCCGGTGGTTCCTCGGCGGCGGCAGAGGTCGTGGCGAGGATCGCAAGGAGCGCGGCGGCCCGGAGGCGCGGCGGATGCCCTGCAAGGCGAGCCATCATGGACGAAAGGTGTGTGGGCATGAATTGCGCGCAATCCTGACATGGGCTTGCAATGGCAGCCAGCCTGCCCGCCGGGCCTTCAGGACCGGTGGGGCCCGCCTGCGGTTTCGTGTTACTCCGGCGCCGTGGACCCGCTTGTCACCGCACTGGAACCGGCCCCCCGCGCGGAGGAAATGCCCGGTTCGTTCCCGAGCCCCTTCGACGCCCTGGGTCCGCACGCCCTCGCGCGCCGGGCCGCGGAGTCGCTGCAAGCCACGCTCCGGGAGGGCTTCATCGCCCCCGGGCTGCCGAGCGACATCCTTCAAGGTCCAGACGGCGGGAAGATGTTCGGCGTGCTCGTGGTGCGGCAGCCGGACGGAACACCAGGGGTGTTACGAGCCTTCTCCGCGATGCTCGCGGGACGCTGGGACGTGCCGGGTTTCGTTCCCCCGGTGTTCGACCGTGAGGCGCGCGCCCGCGTGGAGCCGGTGGCGGATGCCACGGTGAAGGCCCTGCTGGCCCGCGCCGAAGCCTGGAGCACTTCCGAGGAGCTGCGCCGCCTGCGCGAGGCCGACGACGCCCGCCAGATTCGCGAGGCCACGGAGCGCGAAGCCATGCGCCTGCGCCATGACGCCCGTCGCCGCCAGCGTCACGAACGCCGGGCGGCGATTCTGGCCATGCCCGTGCACATGGAGCCCCTCGCAGCCGTGGAGGCCCCCCACGCGCGAGACCTTCAACCCACCTCCCCCGCGCTCACGGCCGCCGCACGCGCGGAGGCGCTACACGCAATCGACCAGGAGAGCCGGGGCGACAAGGCGGAGAAGCGCCGGTGGGACGCGGCGCAGGAAGAGGCACGGCGCCAGCTGGCCCCTGCCCGCGCGAAGGCAGAGCGTCGCGTGCGCGCCCTGGACCGGCTGCGGCGCATCGTCTCGCGCGGCTTCATGAAGCAGTTCCACGACACCTACGCCATCACCAACGCTCGCGGAGAGACCCGCCCCCTCCGTTCACTCTACGGCGGCGCGGAGCCCCCTTCCGGCGCGGGTGACTGCGCGGGCGCGAAGCTGCTCGCCCATGCCTTCGCGCATGGCCTCCAGCCGGTGGCGCTCGCGGAGTTCTGGTGGGGCACGCCGCCCGCGTCCGGAGGCCGCATCCAGGGCGCGTTCTATCCGGCGTGCCGCGACAAGTGCGGCCCCCTGCTCCCGTTCATGCTGGAGGGTCTGGAGGTCTCCGCGCCGCGCGTCTTCGTCCCGCCGCCCGCGCCCACGCCGGAGCTCTCCGTCGTCTTCGAGGACGCGTGGATCGTCGTCATCGACAAGCCGTGCGGCCTGCTGTCCGTGCCGGGCCGGGACGTCGCACTGCTGGACTCGGTGCTCACCCGCCTGCGCGCACGATATCCGCACGCCACGGGACCGCTGCTCGCGCACCGGCTGGACCTGGACACCTCCGGGCTGCTCGTCGCTGCGCTCGACAGCCGCACGCACGCGTCGCTTCAGCGCCAGTTCCTCCACCGCGACGTGGCCAAGCGCTACGTGGCGCTCATCGACGGCCCGGTCCAGGCAGACGCGGGCACCATCACCCTGCCCCTCCGCGTCGACCTGGACGACCGTCCCCGCCAGATCGTCGACCCCGTGCACGGCAAGCCCGCGGTCACTGACTGGGAGGTCCTCCGCCGCGAAGCGGGCCACACGCGCGTGGCCTTCCATCCGCGCACCGGCCGCACCCACCAGCTCCGCGTCCACGCGGCCCATCCACAGGGCCTGGGCGCGCCTATCGTGGGAGATCCGCTGTATGGGCACGCGGGCCTCCGCCTGCACCTGCACGCCGAGACGCTGTCCTTCACGCACCCGGCGACGGGGCAGCGCGTGTCCTTCACCCGCGCCGCCCCGTTCTGAAGCGCCCGCGTCAGTTGACGAGCAGCACCTTGACCACGCCGCTCTGCTCCGCGACCTTCTGGGCCTCGCGCGCGTCGTCCAGCTTGAACGTCCGGCTGATGGGGATGACCAGGTCGCCCTTCGCGGCGCTCTCGGCGAGCTGCGAGAGTCGGTGCGCATCCGGGTGGGCCATGAAGCTGCGCACGACGAGCCCCTTCTCCTTCGCGCCCTTCGGCTCTCCCACCACGCTGCCCACCGTTCCACCGTGCTTCACCTTGCCGAGCACCGCCGCGACGGCCTCGCCGCCCACCGTGTCCGCCACCGCGTCCAGCGTGGGCAGCTTCGCCACGTCCTTCGGATCATCCAGCGCGACGACGCCGTCCACGCCCAGCTTCCGGGCCTCTTCCACCTGCTTCTTCCGCACGCCCGCCCAGATGTGCGCGCCCCGCGCCCGCGCCGCGAAGATGGCGGAGCGCCCCACCGCGCCCAGCGCGCCCGTGACGAGCACCGTAGGAAGTAGGGCAGACTTTATAAAAATCAGCATCCATTCATCAGCACTTACCCTAGCGCTCGTGCGATGTACTGCAAAGAGGAATACTGCCGAACCGTAGCGAACCAAGAATGGTCACGCTCGACCCTCCCCCTAAGTATACGAGCTAGCCAGCTGCACTCGTGTACGCACAGCGAATCATCCCTGGGCAGCCCTACCAAAATTCGATACACAAAATAGTACGCTCTAAATTACGATCCTGCCATCCTCACGACACGCCGAGCCACTCTTCCATCGCAGACAAGAGCCCACAGAATCCATCACTCACCAACACTCCCCATGGCCAAGAAAAAAGAAACGAACGAAGCACCGGTTCCAGCAGCAGTCGCCCCATCACAAGGCGAATCTTCGATCTCTCCTGACTCAGAAAATTTATTTGAATCCATAAAAGCATCACTCACAAACAAACACAAAGACAAAGAACTCCTACTCAACATCCCTATTTGGGGTTGGACGGGCGACGGAAAAACCGTCGCACTCCTGACCACACACTACTTCCTAGACGTCTTCAAGCACGGCCTAGGCCTTGCTTTGGTCACAAACACATCCGCCTTGCAGAAGATGGAAGCAGAAAGCGCGATCTACCGAGGCCTCAATCTTGCGGCCGCCGCAGCGACAACCAAAACCAGACTCACGCCACTCATTGAACGATTCATTGAGGGTGGCGAATGGCCTCCAGGCACAGATGAGGGGGTGCCATATCTATTCGACCTGCGAACAATATTGGGCACCGTCGGATACCTATTAATGCCCGACTTGCGAGGAGGCAGCTTTAGAGAGGGGGACGAGCAGGCCCGTGAAGTCTTAAGAACAGCGCACGCATGCATTATCCTGGTTCGTCCAGATCAGCTTACAGCTCAGACAAGCGACGGGAAACGATACCGCGACGCGGTAGTTGGCCAAGTACAGGACTGCGCAGCGCTTGGAATCCCCACATCCGTAATGCTGACACAGTCAGACAAATACCCAGACGCAAACCCGGCGGCTGACGAAGCACACAATCGCCTCTCGGTTCTACTTAGCGAGCATCGCACATTTCCAAACAGTCTCTCACGGGTCTCCGTCATTGGAAAAGCAACTGACTCAGGGGCACTACCGCCTATTGGCGAAAGGAACCCCGAAAGCATACTAAGGCCGATGGCGTGGGCAGTATGGCAAGCGCTAAAGCGCCCTAAGGAAGCCATTCACGCAAGCATACCTCCACTCTCACTGCAATCAGCAGAACTTGCCGGTTCGCTAACAGCGAATCCGGTAGCCGCCGAACTTCGAGTTGTTAGCGAACAAAGCAATGCGCCAGGATTCGTAGCGACGGCGTCATCAACGGATCACAAGTCAGTATCGTTCACCTTCATTAAAGCAACTGGCGACATTTTCGAATCGGAGATTCCCACCGCCCAAAACACGGAACCGAGAATTCAAAAACGCGGAAAGCTTGTTGACTTCGACATAGACCCATTTGAATTCGAGATTCAGACAAAGGTGCACGCAGGCACCATCACAACAGGACTGCGCTCAAACGCCGACTGGATTTGGCATGGCTCAAGAGGAGGGAACATCTCCAAAGCCTCACTCCCAACAACCCTGACTTCTTGGACCCCTACAGGCCCAGGCCAGATTATTGGCATTGACTCATCTGGCTCTGGTCGAATCGGCTCATTCAGGCTAACCAACGGCAAATGGCAAATGGTCGACCACATTGGAGGGTTTATCGATCAAACCCCTGTCACAGAACTGGGATACCTACCTCAAACTTCGTTAATTGTCGCCATGAATGGCAAACACTCCGAAGGGGTGTCTCTCCGCGGCGACGGCACTTTCGGGGATCGAATTCCTGCGCCTCTCGCCTTTACATACGACACCACGCAAACAACGCTCAATGAGGCCGGCATGGGAGTGACAATATCCTCAACCAACATCCTGACAGCGATTGCAGCAGGAAAGATATTCACAATCCCCAAAGTAGCCGGAGATATTGATTCAATAGCAGTAGCATCATCGGCTCCTGTATTTTCCGTCGTACTGCCGGACATGCGCCTGCTTACTGCAAAGTTCATGGCTGGCACCTGGATTTCGACTGAAAGCGCGTACTCCCCACTGCTAGAGGAAATGCCCACATCAATGCAATGGAGCCCCAACGGAAGAATACTTGTTGCTACTTTTGAGGCTGAGCGGTGGACCGTCTACCGGCCGTTTGGATTGGGAGCCAATTAATGGACTACCAGAATTTCCTGCGCACCATCTTACCAGCTGGCGAGTGGTCAGACATTAATGTCGTCAATGGCGACGGCATGATGAATGGCCGAAACTGGGCGACACTAGCAACTGCGCGTTGGCATCGAAAGGGAGGTGTAGCAGCCTTCATTAAATTTATTCATGCGGCTGGCCCGGCAGCAGGTCGAGAGACCCGCGATATCACCGATGCGGAGCGCCTTCGACAGATTCTAATGCGTGTGCAGCGCATAGCTCAATCCCCCAGCATCCCATCAGTCGCCGTTCTTGACGCCAGAATGATACTAGACAAGGGCCTGCTCCTGGCAATGGAGCAGGTAACCGTCATACAGACTCTAGTCGACAAAGGGCTTGCGACTCCCGATCTAGCCATCACCATTCTGCGCGATCTTGATCCAGACATCGAGGCGGGTGCGCAGAAATGGCATCATTTCGACGTATGTGCGAGGAATCTGGGACTCACAAATGGCGGCAAGCCCGTATATTTAGACATCGAAAGCATTTACTTTGAAGATGCAGGCCGCATCCCAGTCACCCTACCCGCCTTCAAGGCATGGCGACTACCCAGTCCATTGAAGGCAGAGGTCGTCAACACCAACAATTTCGACGGCCAGGCAATCCACTTAAACACCGACCTCGCCACGCGCAAAATAAAATCAGAAATCATGCTTGTTGCGGCAGAATGCTGCCTTGGCCCAATCCCATACCCCATCGACCCACTTGACTGGCTTAAATCCTTCAAGCAGAACACATACGCAATTGCACTTCTCGATGCATATAGCCGCCTTATCGCAGGCCAAAGCGTAAGTCTCACCACTCTAGCGTCAACCCTGCGCTCGGCCGGGCCAATTGAGGCCCCCTTCCCCCCGCCCCTTGCGGCACCAGTCGCGCAGCAAACAAAGGATGCGACGGCTGTTTTTCCACGACCAACCAGTCCATCCGAGAACGGTGACTGGCAAGCTCTGCACGCCACTCTAACTGAGCAGGCACGTGCGCTCAGGCGCGCCGAGCTAAACGAAACCAAGCGAACTAACTATCGGACACAACTCGAGGACATTGCGAATCGATTCCCCGAAGCCCTGCCTGTCTGGAATGAACTACTGCTGCTCGCAATTTCATACGAAAGAGATCGCGACAATGCCCTCTCCGTCGTCAACAGGGCACTAAGCTTCCATCGCGACAACAAAGACCTGCAGCATTGGAAGCAAATTCTTTCCGCATGGAGTGCTGAGTAATGCTCAACGAAACCCCGCACAACCCACTAGATGCAATCGTAAGCGTCTGGACGAAGGGTTTTCGCATTTCAGAAGACAGCGACGAATTCCAGAGAATCGTCCCAGCGAAGGACGACTTCCTCCTCACACTCGAAGGGGAACTGCACAAATTTAAATCATGGCCGTCTGTACTCGAACCCCTCTACGGACTCCCCAACCATGAACTATCCAATCAGCGATGCATGCTTGTACGCTCTGATGAAATCGGCATGATGGCCGCAGAGCGATACGAAGACAAACATGGACGTCCAAACCTAGTCATCGTCCTCGCAACCTCTCGAATCGACTGGCGCGACCACGAACTCGGCAAAAATATTGCTCGACTGTCTAACTTAACAGGAAGACTGTCGACCCATTTCGCGGCAACATTTCGACGCAATCCAGCCGAAATACAAACACAACTCAGAGCCTCGACATTTCTGACAGACAGGAAATTCAACATCACCGAAGAACCTACCGGCGCGACGACCGACTGGGCAATGGTGATTGAGTCCGTTCGCAAGTGGAAAGGTGTCCAAGGCGTTTCTACCGCCAAGCTTGCCACTCTCGGTGCAAACGTAGTCCTTGGCACTCGCAGTGAGGCGGAGCGAGCGGGCGCCAAGATTGACGGCTACATAGACACTCGAAATTTTCAGATAATTCCGTTAAGTAGCGCATTGACGCCGTGGGCAAAGCCAGAAGAAAACTTGCCCGCCAAATCCACTCCGATTGAGCCAATTCTTCCGCCCAATCCTCCACAACCGAGTTACGAGTATTTGGTGTCGATTGACAAGAGCCTGGATGAAATCAACAAGTCAATCACTCGCATTGCTGACGTCGTCCTCGACCTGTCAGACGGAGTCCTGCGGCTTCTCTCAGGGAACTACCGGCGCCCCAAATAAGAGAAGGAGTCTAGTACATCGGCACAGAGGTTTTGACCGGTTGATATAGGCCCTGCCTATCGCAGGATGGGCAGGGCTTCGGGCCGCACGAGCAATTCAATACTGCGGGCTTGGCCGGCGCTGCGCCGGATGAGGCCTAGGCGTTCAAGCTCCAGCACCATGCGGTGCACGGTGGGCGGGCTGGTGCCGAAATGGCGCTGCATGTCGGCCTCGGCTGGCGCCCGTCGGTGGATACGCGAGTAGGCGTAGATGAAGGCCAGGTACTGGCCCTGTAGTTCCGTGAAGCGCGGTGGGTCGGAGGGAGTCGACACGAGGTGCCCGTGGGTAGTCCGTCTCCACCGTTTGCTGGAGCGCAGGACGCCCATGAATGTACGCCACAATGTGACCCTCACCGCAGAGGAGAAGCAGGAGTTGGAGGCCCTGGTAGCCGGGGGTACCGCGCGCGTACGCCACGTCAAGCGCGCCCAGGTGCTGCTGGCCGCACACGCCCAGCGCACCGACGAGGCCATCGCAAAAAGCGTGCAGGTGGGCCTCTCCACCATCTTCCGAGCGAAGAGCCGGTTCGTGGAAGGAGGCGTCAAGCACGCGCTCTACGACAAGCAGCGCGCGGGGGCGGAGCGCAAGTTGAGTGGCAAGGAGGAAGCCCTGCTGGTAGCCACCGCGTGCTCGGGGCCGCCAGCAGGACGGGCGCGCTGGACGCTTCAGTTGCTCGCCGACGAGATGGTTCGGCTGACCGAGCACGAGGGCCTCTCGCGCGAGACGGTGCGCCGACGCCTGGAGGAGAACGAGCTGAAGCCATGGCAGAAGCGCATGTGGTGCATCCCCAAGGTGGATGCCGAGTACGTGGCGCGCATGGAGGACGTGCTGGAGTTGTACGCAGCCCCTGCGGACAAGGCGCTCCCGTTGGTGTGCTTCGACGAGACGCCGGTGCAGCTCATCGGCGAGGCGCGCACGCCTGACCCACCAACTCCGCGTCCACGCGGCCCATCCCCTGGGCCTGGGCGCACCCATCGTGGGAGATCCGCTGTACGGACACGCGGGCCTGCGCCTGCACCTGCACGCCGAGACGCTGTCCTTCACGCACCCGGCGACGGGGCAGCGCGTGTCCTTCACCCGCGCCGCCCCGTTCTGAAGCGCCCGCGTCAGTTGACGAGCAGCACCTTGACCACGCCGCTCTGCTCCGCGACCTTCTGGGCCTCGCGCGCGTCGTCCAGCTTGAACGTCCGGCTGATGGGGATGACCAGGTCGCCCTTCGCGGCGCTCTCGGCGAGCTGCGAGAGTCGGTGCGCATCCGGGTGGGCCATGAAGCTGCGCACGACGAGCCACTTCTCCTTCGCGCCCTTCGGCTCTCCCACCACGCTGCCCACCGTTCCACCGTGCTTCACCTTGCCGAGCACCGCCGCGACGGCCTCGCCGCCCACCGTGTCCGCCACCGCGTCCAGCGTGGGCAGCTTCGCCACGTCCTTCGGATCATCCAGCGCGACGACGCCGTCCACGCCCAGCGTCCGGGCCTCGTCCACCTGCTTCTTCCGCACGCCCGCCCAGATGTGCGCGCCCCGCGCCCGCGCCGCGAAGATGGCGGAGCGTCCCACCGCGCCCAGCGCGCCCGTGACGAGCACCGTGTCCCCCTGCGAGGGCCGCACGTGCTCCTCGATGAGCTGCGTGCCCGTCAGCGTCACCAGCGGCAGCGCCGCGGCGTCCTTCAGGTCCAGATTGTCAGGCACCTTCGCCCAGCACTCCGTGGGCGCGACCACCGTCTCCGCGTAGCCGGCGTTCACCAGCCCCATCACGCGGTCGCCCGGCTCGAAGGCCTCCACGCCCGTGCCCACCTCGACGACCTCACCGGCCACGTCGCGGCCGAGGATGGCGGGGAACTTCAGGTCCATCCGCCCCTTCATGTCCCCCCGGCGGATCTTCCAGTCCACCGGGTTGATGCTCGCGGCGGTGACGCGGACCTTCAGCTCGCCCGGCCCCACCTTCGGCTCGGGCATGTCCTGCACCGCGAGCACGTCCACGTCCCCATAGCCTTTCAGCACGACCGCTTTCATCCGGGCCTCCACACAGGCGAGCGAGGGAAGACAACTCCAACGTCGGCCCAACGGTAAGCACCCACGAAGGGGGCGCCATCGTCGCCGTGCGGTCGCCCCGCCTCCTGCTCCCCGATGCATGCCAGCGTGGAAGCAGGCAGCCCCGCGCTTGACCGGGGGGAATACGCGGTCGCCGTCAGCGGGGCTGGAACTCCAGCGCCTCGCGCAGCACCGGGTAGGTGTCCTCGGCGGCGGTGCTGCCCATGAACGTGTCCAGGTGGCCGTAGCCGGGCAGCATGCGGCGCTGGTACCAGCGCGCGCCGTTCGCCTCGCGCAGCCACTGGAAGGTGCGCTCCGTGGAGGACGGCAGGTACGTGCGGTTCTGCTCGCTGGAGACGAACGTGATGGGCCGCTGGAAGGGCCGCGGGTCCAGGTAGTCCGGCGGACGCGCCTGTCCGTAGCGCAGCAGGTTGCCCGCGCGGCCGTGGTCGAACTTCACCGCGTGACCGCCGCGCGCCAGCTGCCCCAGGTGGCGGAACGTCAGCAGGTTGCAGCGGCCGAACTGCTCCTCCAGCCGCGCGTGCGTCTCCGCGTTGAGCCGCGCGTGCCGGTACAGCCGCCCGTACATGAATGACAGCCGGTGGCACACCGGGCTGTCGCACTCCATCCGCAGGAAGCCCGCCACCTTCGTGAACGCGGCCTGGAACAGCGGCGTGCGGGACGCCTCGTCCGGCGTGAGCGAGTCCAGCCCCGCGTCCAGCAGCTCCGGCACGCGCAAGAGCGCCTTGAAGCGCGTGGCGGCCGGCGTGTGGTGGTGCAGCGCCACCTGCGACGCCACCACGGTGCGCACGTCCGACAGGTGCCCCGCGGCCATGGACATGAAGAACGCCGCGGACCCCGCGCAGTGCACCACCGCCTGCACCGACTCCGCGCCCGTGATTTCACGCACGCGCCGCACCGCCGCCGGCATGTCGTGGTCCGCCGCGTCGTCCAGCGTGAACTGGCGCAGGGGCAGCTGCACGCTGGCGCGCCAGTCCAGCAGCCACGTGTCGTAGCCGTGGCGCACCAGGTGCTGGACGAAGTTCTCCTTCAGCGTGGGCAGCATGAACATGCCGCTCCACACGCCCGCGCCGTGCACCAGCAGCACCGGCCCCTTCGTGCCCCCCACGTAGCGGGTGAGCCTGAGGGGCACGCCGTCGCCCGCGAGGAAGTCGTACCGCTCCGGGACGGGCAGACCCTTGAGGGTCACGTCCTGCGACAGCGTCCGCGACACCGCCGCGCCGCTTCGGTAATCAAAAGCCATGGGCCACCGCCTCCGCGATGCGCTCGGCCACCGCGCTGATGGTCATCACCGGATGGAAACCGATGGACGTGGGGATGACGGAGCCATCCGCCACGTACAGTCCGGGGTAGTTGAACACTTCGCCTTCCTTTGACACCACGCCCCGGGCCGGCGACTCCGCCAGGTGCGCCCCGCCCAGCGAGTGCACCGTGAAAGGCCGGCGGAACAGCTCCCAGGTGACGAGCGGCGCGAACGTGCCGCCATACTGCGATGCCAGCTCACGCATCGCGTCCGTCATCCGGTTCACCAGGGCCACGTTCTCGTTCGCGTAGTCCCACTCGATGTCCAGCCGGTCGCCCTTGAGCACCATGTGCCCGTTTGCGTTGTCCTGACCAATGGCGAACAGGTTGCTCGTGTGCGCGGGGTCCACGCCGGCGCCCAGCGGCTTGTTGAACAGCCCCTTGGCGAACGCGCCGTGCATCAGCGGCCACAGCTTCGTCCACAGCGGGGAACCCACGCCGCCCAGCAGCCCCAGCCGAGGCTGCCCCATCCCCGCGAGCACCGCTGTCGCCGGCTGGTTGAACGTGGCCGTCACCATGGTGAAGCGCGGCGCGGCGTCGAAGAAGCGCATCACCGTGGCCACGTCCGGGCCCGCCCAGGGAAGGATCTCCTCGCGGCTGCCGTGCAGCGAGCCCAGGAAGTCGCCGTTGCCGGAGTAGCCCTTGCCCAGCCACTCGCTCACCAGCGGCAGCGTGCGGGCCCGGTCGCGGCTGCGCAGCAATATCTCCACCGTGCCCAGCGCCCCGGCGGACAGCACCACGCGGCTGCCCTCCACGGACGTCTTCTCCCCGGTGGCCAGGTCCTGGAAGTGCACGCGGTAGCCGCCCGCCACGCGCTGCACGTGGGACACGGACAGGCCCGGCCACACCGTGGCGCCCAGCTTCTCCGCGCGCGCCAGGTAGGTGAGGTCCAGGGTGTTCTTCGCGCCGTGCTGGCAGCCGAACTCGCACTCCGCGCAGCGCTGGCACGCCTTGCGGCCCGGGGCGGAGGGCTCCGTCCAGGAGACGGCCTCGTCCGGGTCGAACGTCTGGCGGCCCATGCGCCGGGCGGCCTGCTGGAACAGGTCGCGCTTCTTCAGCGGGATGGACGCGGGGAACGGCTTCACGTCCAGCTCGCGCGCCACCTTGTCGTAGTAGGGGTCCAACGCCTCGCGACTGAAGCCCCGGGGCCAGCGCGGGTGGTCGAAGACGATGGGGTCCGGCCGCACGTGCACGTTGGCGTAGATGAGCGACCCGCCGCCCACGCCGCTCGCCGTCACCGTGCCGATGCCGGACAGGAAGCGCACGTCGTAGAGCCCCCGCGCCTCCGGGCGGACCGGGTGGTGCCAGAGCAGCTCATCCGCGCGCGTGACGTCCCGGGGGAACTGGCCCGGGGCATACCGGCGGCCCCGCTCCAGCACCGCCACGGACTTGCCCGCCTGCGCCAGCCGGAGCGCGGTGATGGAGCCACCGAAGCCGGAGCCCACCACCACCACGTCGTAACGCTTCGCCATGCCCACGGTGAGCCCCCCTCAGTCGAACTTCGCGCGGGCGAAGACGTCCCACAGCGTGCCCATGAACATGCCGCCGAAGCGCCGCATCGCGTCCGCCTGCTTCAGCGGTGACGACGTGCCCAGCACGGAGAACGTGGTGAGCTGCTGGAGGAAGTCCGGCAGGTGCAGGCGGATGATGCCGCTCGCCACGACGGGGCCGGAGCGCTCGTGGCCCTTGCGCAGCACGGTGTAGAGCGTGGACGTGTCGCTCCACACGTCGAAGCCCGCGTCGTCGTTGACCTCCTTGTAGCCATCCAGGAGGTACGGCTGGCCGTCCACGCCGGTGAAGGGCAGGAGGTACAGCATGCGCCGCTCGTAGAAGCGCTCCGTGCCCACGAAGAGGTTGAAGACGCCGTTCTCCACCGCCGCGCCCCCGGGCGGCGTGAAGCCGCGCAGGTTCAGCGTGCCCTGCACGATGCCGCCATGCGACTCCTGCGCGAGGAAGCGGTCCAGGTTGGGCAGCGTGATGGTGACGACGAACTCCGCCGTCTGCCCCGCGCGCTGGCCCGCCCGCGCCGCCCCGTCGAAGTCGTCCGGGGCCGGGTGCCCCGGCTGGAGGAAGCCCTTCATCCGCTCCGTGAAGCGCAGGCCCACCACCGGCGTGGGAGACGCCACCGTGCCACCGGGCGGAATCACCACGTCGCCCAGCGGATCCGTCCCCGGCACCACCGGCGAGGCCACCGTCTCCACGTCCGGCATCATCCGCATGCTGGCGCGAGGCGGGTACGCGGGCGCAGCCTTCACGGGCGCGCGCTCCGGCGCCACCCAGCCCGGCGCGTCCTTCACCTGGCGGATGACCTGCTCCATGTTGCGCTCGGCCACGGCGGCGATGCTGGAGGACGGGTTGACGCCGATGCCCACCGGCAGCGCCGCGCCGTCCATCACGTACAGGCCGGGGTAGCCGTGCACCTCGCCGTCAGGCGTGAGGACGCCGTACGCGGGCTCCTCCGCCATCGCGCAGCCGCCCAGGTTGTGCACGGACACCGGCAGGTGCAGCCGCTCCCAGAGCGGGTTGTACGCGGCGCGCGTGCCCAGCGCGCGGGCCACGTCCTCGCAGAGCTGTTCCTGCGTGCGGTACAGCGGCAGGTTCGCGGGCACGTCCCACTGCACCTGGAGCTCGCGGGTGATGGGCGACAGCGACAGCCGGCCGTTGGACTTGTCCCGGCCCATGGCCAGGAAGACGGCCTGGAAGCGGCCCCGCTCGTTCTCGATGGAGGCCATCTCCTTCGAGCGCGTGCGCAGCACCTTCACCAGCTCGCGCTGGAGCAGGTCCGCCGGGAGCGTCATCGCGCGGTCCGGATCCATGGCGAGCATCAGCCCCGCCGCCTGCACCGGGTGCCCGCCCTCCTGGAAGAGGAACCAGGTCTTGTCCTTGCCCTGCCCTTCCTCCACCACCATGCCGGTGGTGATGGTGGGGCCCACCGCGGGGTCCCACGGCTCCTTCGTGTCGAAGGCGAAGGCGAGGAAGTCCCCGTTGGCGGAATAGCGCGAGCCCAGCCGCGCGCTCAGGTCCGGCAGTGTGCCGAGCACGTCGCGGTTGCGCAGCAGCAGCTCCGTGGTGTTCACCGCGCCCGCGCACAGGAAGACGCGGCGCGCGTCCACGGTGCGCTGCATGCCGGCGCTGGCGTGGTCGGTGAAGGTGACGCGGTAGCCCGGCGACAGCGGCTCGATGCGCGTCACCTCCGCCTGCGTCGTGACCTCCGCGCCCCGCTGTTCGGCGACGGCCAGGTAGTTCAAGTCCAGCGTGTTCTTCGCGCGGCGGTTGCAGCCGATGTCGCACTCGCCGCAGTAGTTGCAGCCCTCCTGGAGCACGCCGAACTTGTTGGGCAGCGGCTCGCCCGCGGGGGTGAAGCGCACGGCGAGGTTCGGGTGGAAGAACTGCGCCTCGCGGCCCAGCTTCTTGGCCACCTCCTGCATCCGCTTCGTCTTGGGCGGCAGGCCGCGCGCCGAGGCCGTGATGGGCTGCACGTCCAGCATGTGCGCCACCAGGTCGTAGTACGGATCCAACGCCTCCCGGCTATAGCCCTCCGGCCACCCGGACGCGAACACCTC